>JAGKTU010000041.1 GCA_021153265.1 Clostridia bacterium | reverse complement strand
ATTACGTAGAACCCTTCGCCCTGTTCGCCATGCCCATCATCAGCGATGACACCAACCTCAGCAAGAACAACGTCACAGACTCCTACGGAAACAAATATGATGGCCCTTATTTCGATCTTTGCAGCTACGGCTATGCCTCCGGCAGCGGCAAGTATATCACCGAGGATGCCACCGAGTTCAATCTGGACGGCAAGTACCGCTATTTCTCCGGCACCTTCTTCACCCGTGACGAGCAGAGCGAGGATTACACCATCGAATTTATGGTCTATGCCGATGACACCCTGATCTTCCGTTCCGAGCCCATCAGCCGCAAGACCAAGGCCATCACTTTCACCATCGACATCGGCAACTGCCAAGTTCTGCGGATCGCCAGCCGCTCCTATGATCACACCAACACCGGCACCAACCCCGGCATCATTCTGGTCAACGCAATGGTTACCAACGAATACTACGGCGAGCTCACCGAGAGCGCCGAGATCAACCATAACCTGATCCCCCTGACCGACCTGCACCTGTACGGCACCGACTCTCAGGCAGGCGGTGACAACATCAGTGCCGGCGGTGTGGAAAATGCCTACGGCGCCCTCTATAAGGGCATCTACCTGCGTCTGATCAGCTGGGGCAACGCCAGCGGCAAGGATTACGACAGACAGGCCTACTGCGAGTTTGTCAACAACGGTCAGTACCGCTATCTCTGCGGCACCATTTTCGCCCGTGCCGACCAGTCGGAGGATTATACCATCGAATTTATGGTCTATGCCGACGATGAGCTGGTCTACTCCTCCGGCCCCATGGACCGCGGCACCAAGCCCATCGATTTTGTTGTTGAGATTGGCGAATGCGATCTGATCCGTGTCCAGACCCGCAGCAAGGACTATACCTCCGTCGGCACCAACCCCGGCGTCTACCTGTTTGATGCCTTCGTAAGCACGGAAGAGCCTTAAATCCATATAAATAGCGGCGCAGCTTAAGCTGCGCCGCCTTTTTGCTATCCATCAGTCATCCCGGTCGTAGGAGCGGATCTCGCCGGTCTCGGCGTGGATCTCATATTCATACTCCCAGCGATCGTGGTGGAACTCCACCTCATATTCCGGCACACCGTCGTCCACATCGTAGCTCACCCGAAGTCCCTTCACCTGATCTGCCTTCAGACCTGCGTGTTCCAGCGCAATTCTCTGGGCCTCTTCCTCTGAAATTCGCTCTCCGGTGGGGGCTCCGCTGCCGGAATGGTTTGCGCTGCCGTCACCGCCGGAGCGGCTGGTGTTGCCCCCGGACCGGGCGGTTCCGGTCTGATCCCCTGCCGCCACGGTTGCGGTGCAGGCCGCCAGAGACGCCGTCAGTGCCAATACCAATGCCAATGCAAAGATTTTGCGAATCATAATCGTTTCTCCTTTCTGATACAAAAGCCGCCGGTCTCCGCCTTGGAGACCGGCGGTAAGTCTATCGTCGGCAATATTTCTATAATTTATACATTCTTATTTTACAGGCGGAACATATCTGCTTACGCCGCGGCGGGCAAATTTTCGCACGTCGTAATCGCCGCCATCTGCCTCGTTGAACCACTTCACGAAGTCGAAATACTTTTCATACTCTCGCCCATCGTTCCAATGCACAGCGCTGAGGATGTTCCCCACTTCGCCATCGTTTTTGTATTTACGGATTTGTAGGGCATATGGCAATTCCGGATATGCATTTGCCGTCAGCACCACAAGTCCCCGGGCTTTCACCTGCCCAAGTTGTGTGATTTCCTCCGGCGTCAGACCATCTCTTTCCGCCAGAATGATGAACAGATTGTCTCTGTCCAGTCGCTTCATCCGGGACAGCCATTTCTCCTGCGCTTCCTGCTCCGTTTTATAGTGTGTAAAATGGATCGTGATATCATCCAGCTTGGCACAGGGAACCTCCACCTTAGGATGCTTAAAGAAAACCAGCTCCTGTGCCAGATAGTGATCCAGATTCAGCACAAACTTAGCAAAATCCCTTTGCAGGATCATGGTATTTACCGTTGGAGAACGGAACTGCAGTCCCAGATCATGAAACAGGATTCCGCCCAGACAGTTCGGAGTCAGCAAAGAAGGGGTGGAATTTACAATTCTTTTCCGCATCCCCTTTCGTCTGCAAATAGCAAAGGGATTATACTTGGATACGATTTTTTTGATACTTCCCATGGAACTCACCCTGATCATGCAAATTTTCATCAGTATAACATATCGACGCAGTATATTTCAACCCAAGAGTTGCATATATCATAGGAACTCTTTGCTTTTCAGTAACGGTGACAGCCAAGTCTACGCCGCTGAACACTACTGCGCGTATGGTTATTTCTTCTGAAAAACTAAGCTACAGCGTTCCCCTTAATTATCGGCCCACAGGGATCATCCGATGGGGACCGTTTTCGGGATGGTGGGAAGAGTAGTCATAGGGCTGAAGATCCCGGGGCATATCCGGCCGGACATTGTCCCAGAGGATTCTCTTGACGGTTTCCATATCCTTGTGAAAGCCAAACCGCAGGGACAGTCCATCGACCATTTCGATGATCATGGAATTCTTCCACAGCAGGCTTCCCTGCTGATAGCTCTTCATACGATTGTAAGCAAGGAAGGTGTTTTCCAGCAGGCTGTGATCCATGGCACCGCCGGAGCGATCCACCATGATCATTTTGTCCTTTCTGACCCGGAAATGGATGCCCTTGTGGGTGAACACCAGAATTGCGTCCTTCCACTCGCCGGTCCAGAACAGCGTTCTGGGAACCAGCCAGATGTTTTCGTCTTCCGGAACGGGGATTTCCATACTTTTAAAAGATTCAATGCCGAATGCCATGGTATTTACCTCTTTTCGTTTAGGATTACCCTTTCATTATATCGGTGCAACCAAATCAAGTCAATCTGTCCCGAATATTTTCGAAAAATGGAAGCGGTAGCTTTCTCACTTATCGTAGCACTCCGGCAGAGCCTGCAAAGCCATGCCACAACGAGTTCAGCGCAAAGCTTCATCGATTTGCAAAAACAAGTCATCCATACAGATGTTCTTCATTCGCAACCGCTGGCGAAGCATATCCATTTTCTCTTTCACTTCACGGGTGAGTAAAGCAAGTTTTTCTTCTTTTGTGCCGTAGATGTACTCATCGGAATCCACTTCAACGGTAACAATAGCTTGTTTTCTTGAAGCATAATATGTCACACCTGTTCTCTTCTTGATGGGAAAACACCAAAAATCAAACTCTATTCGTTGCAGGACATCGCCATAGGGTTCTGGGGAGATATTATCAAGCCTATCAAAGATTTGATTTAAATAGATATCAATGTCAAAGAAAGCTCCGGTACAATACACCATTCGGGAAAACAGCATCTTTTTCGGATTGAGCGCTGCACCGCAGCAGTCGCACCACCCTGTTAGCCCTTCCACATTCGCTCCACATTTTGGGCATAATACTTCTTCCACAGTCACTCCCCCCTTCTGCGGTAATCATACCACAAAAAACAGGTGGGGTAAACCCCACCTGTCAGATGATTGCGCTATATCGAACCGGGTGGGCCCAATGGTGTATTGTCTACCCCCAGCCTGTCAGGCTCGAATCGCCAGCGGCGGCTCGCCGCTTACTTGAAGTAACGCTCCAGCAGGCCCTTCAGAGCGACGCCGTGACGGGCCTCGTCACGAGCCATCTCGTGGACGGTGTCGTGGATGGCATCCAGGCCGTTCTTGCGTGAAAGTGTCCGTTCCGGCCACTTTTTCACGCTGGGGGTGGTATTTAACTATATGGGCGGTAGCAAATACTACCTATATAATATCCACTGGTGGCACTTTTGGCAAGTGGAAATACGAGGGAGTATCCACTATTTATCCACTTTTAGGAGGGTACTTCAATGGCAAAACAGAATGATACGGGTGTCTATAAACTGAAAGGTGGCAACTGGGCATTTCGCTATACCATCACAGTTGACGGACAGAAGAAAGATGTTCGCAAGGCAAAGGACGAAAACGGAAATCCGCTGCTCACAAAGAAGGATGCTGTCCGGGCAAGGCAAGCAGCCATCCAGCAGGAGCAGGACGGAAACAGACCGAAGCCAAAAGACAGGAAAACTGTGGCGGAGGTGTTCACGGAATACTGCGAAAAGGGCCGCTCTGGCAAGGCTTACCAAACTATCCGCAAGCAGGACAGTCTATGGGAAATTCATCTGCGAAAAAAGTTCGGCAAGCGGTTCGTGGATGACATCTCCGTGGCGGAGGTGGAGGACTACTTGACCAATCTCTACTATAAGCAAAAGTATTCCTATCGGTATACAGAGAGCTTCCTCAAGATGTTCTATTTGATTTTCGGGCAAGCCTACTCCCGCAATTACCTTGATGTGGATATCTACAACAAACTGTGCGTCAATAAGGACACCAAAATCAAGATGCCGAAGTTAAAGGTTGATGATGATACAGATATTGCATACTTCACGCAGGAGGAACTTGCCCTTCTGGACGAATACTTTGACGGCACAAACGCACAGACCGCATATATGCTGGGCCGTTACTGCGGGTTACGAATCAATGAGTGCTTCGGGCTGAAATGGTCGAATGTAGATTTGGAGAATGGCACTATTCTGATCGACAGACAGATGCAGTATCAAGAAAGCCTTATCAAGTTAGTGCCGCTGAAAACAAAGAACGCACGGCGAACCATCTATATGTGCGATACCCTCAAAAACTACTTCATAGCCCTATCCCAAAAGCGGGAGAAGGATGCAGAACTGTATGCGGACTTGCGGCAGCAGAAACGGCGGATGATTCAAGATTTGGATGGTTCCAACATCTATTCCACGGATATGGTCAACTGTCTGCCTAATGGAACGCTGCAAACGGTCAACTCCTTCAAGTACCCTTCACGGGAGATCAACCAAAAGCTGGGTATCCAGTTCAAGTATCACTACCTCCGCCACACTTATGGAACAATGATGGCAGAACTGAACACACCCACGCACTTACTCTGTAACCAGATGGGACACGGCAAAATACAGGTCACGCAGCAGTATTATTTGGCGGTATCGAAGTACGGCATCCAAATCCTGCAAAGAAACCTCAATCGTCTATGAACATATTGCCATCATCTCGCATCATCTGGGGATCATCTTCCATCAAGTCACCATCATCTATCATCAACTGCATATCAAAAGGGGAGAAGTCATCACTTCTCCCCTTTATCTGTATACTCCGGTGGAAACAATTTGTCCTCGTCATACATAAGTATGTCGCTCTGCTCATAGGACAGACTGCTGAGTTCTTCATCAGTTAAAATGGAAATGGGTTCCCAATCTCGCTTGCATAGAAGCTCATAGTCATATAGACGCATTTTCTCACGGCGAATAACTGTATCTATGACATCTGTTGGACTAATAATTTTCGCCTTGCAACCAAAACCAGCAATCCAAGAGGTCAGTTCGGGGGTAGCTCGTTCAACTATGGTTGTCTGGAAATGATGATCGTCCACATCGACAATGATAGCATCTTTCCCTACCCTGTTAAGCACATCGCCTATTACTTCCTTGCGGAAACGGATGGTAATAGCCCGTTTCTTGCCAAAAGCCCAGTCAAGGGTTTCGTCTATTGTTTGTAGCCCGGGCAGCGGCTCCCACTCCCGGTATGTGCTGGGTGCATTCAGTATTTGGATGTTTGTCAACATGGCTACATCAATCTTACGGTGTAGCTGGCCCCCGTTATCCAAATCCTCTGCATATTCAAGGATGTACTTGTTTGATTTCCGTATCAGCTTATGGGGACTGACGATGTATTCCATCGAGCTTAAGAATGTATGTGTGGTGCGTTGTGCTACATAATGATAGCGATTGAAACTGATTTTTCGCTTGTTTTTGATTGCCTTTATAATCAATGGAATATTCTCGATAACACTTGCCCCGGTTTCGCTCTTTTTGTTATCTTCTTCAAGCTGATAGGAGAGCAGTTCTCTGTCGGGTACACTTGCCAATCCTTTGATTAAGTTCGTAAGGGTGGCGGCATCCTCTTCTGTGATAAACTCAGCATTGCGGATGCAGTCAATGATAAGCCGCAATTCAGAGGGAGAATACGGTCTATCGTCAATATAGTAACCGTGACCTTTGGCACTATATACAATGGGGACACCCACATCTTTTCTTAGCCGTTTAATATCGTTGTAGACTGTTTTATCGGATATATCAATGTCATAGTTCTCCCTCAAGAACTCCATGATGTGGTCAGCGTTCTTTGGTTTCTCTTTGGATGCCTCGTTGTATAAATAGTCCCGGATAAGCAGCAGCTTCAATCCTTGCCTCTTGGGACGCTTGGTCTTGGGTGGTTCATTGGGATCTTTCTTTTTCTTGTCCTTTTTCGCTGCTTTCGTCGGGTCTTTGGGTCTGCCTCTTTTCCTTTTCGCCTTTTCCTCTTTTTTCTCCTGCCGCTTGTCCTGCTCTTGGTTTACCCGTTGCAGCCGCTTTTGGATTTCTTCTGCGGATAGGCCCCAACCTTCCTCTTCGTCCTCTTCCTCTTCTTCGTCCCAATCGTCCTCATATTCAAATTCTTCCACAATATCCCCTCCCCGTGGCGGTTTTCTCTATTGTATCATACCAAAAGCAAAGAGAAAAGGGCGGTTTTCCGCCCTTTAGAAATGCTTGTCCATTGATAATTTGGTGGCCTTTACTACATCGGCAATGACCTTGGCCTGTTGTGCGTTGCAGCGTTCCAGCACGGCGGCAATTTCGTCAAGGGAGGTGCTGGTGGTGGCGGCGGTGGCGGGGGTGTCCAGAAGATCGTCAGCCCGGACTTCCAGAGCGGCGGCAATGTCCACGAACACGGGCAGGCTCAGTTTGGTGTTGCCTGTTTCGATGTGGCTCATGTGGGTGGTGGAGATATTGACCATCTCAGCCAGTTCCTCTTGGGAAAGTCCGTGTGCCTTGCGGATTTTGCGTATCTGCTGCCCGATCTTGTAGTAATCCATCGAATCACCGCCTATGTAGTGAAAATATACTTGAATTATATAGGCGATTTTGATAGAATTACATAAACGGTATAGGCTAATATATGTGCCTATACTGCATATTGGGGGGCTAGAGATGAAGAAATATGTCTACAACGAAAAAACGCATTGCCTACATATAGCCGGATATTGCCGACACTCCAAGACTTTGCCTGACCATGTTAAATTTTTCAATACTTACGATGCTGCACTTGCCTATGATGGTCGTGCCGTAGGATTATGCAAATTGTGTGCAAGAGCCGAAGAAAGGGAGCAGACAAAACAATGAGAATACAGGTAAATAAGCTTTGTGCAGAGCCTTCTAAGGAAGTATATCAATTCCTTAGAAAAGCGGATAAATATATTACTCATAATAAGGCTCTCTACGGTACTGATAATGGAGTTACAGTATGGTGTGATGTTGAAGGATGTGTTTGCGAGAAATGTGGTGCGGAATTGTACGGAATTTGGCACACATACGAACTATTTTTTACCTATGCTTCACCCGAGTATTATGATAAAGATAAAGAGACTCCTTCCTATATTATTGAAGAGGGTAAACGTATACGGGCCGAATTAGAAAAGCAGAAGAAAGCCGCTCAAACAGAGATGGATGCAAAGTTTGTTTGCCCTATATGCGGGAAAGAAAACGAATATCGGCATAGTGGCCTCGGCAAGACCGATGACGAGAAAGTAGCTAATGTGTTTAAGAAAGCTTATGATTCATTACAACACAAATTCGGCTATACTGCTCAACTTGATGTCATCCACTCTAGTTCGCAATGCAATTCGTTAGTAAGCAATTCGACATTTTCTAATATCTCCGTTATCAAAGCTGACCCAGAACAGCTAAAACAGTACATTTTCAACTTAATAAAAATGGAATCCAACATTACGCTGTTAAAAAAACGTCTTGAGGTATTATACGGCGAACGGTACATGGCAATGCTGGATGTGAGCCGTGTAAACTATGAGCCGGTTGCCATAGCGAAGGAACAAAAGAAATCACTCCAGAAGCAATACGATGAAGCAGTTAAGCGGTATAGGGACCGAACGGAACAGTTGGAATCCTGTAAATCAGATCCGCCGGAAATTATAGATATTCCAATGCTGACTGAGCCTGCGGAGCCACAACTTGTAAGGCCGGGGCTGTTCAATAAGAAGAAAGTACTGGAACATAACGAAAATCTAAAAGCACAGTACGAAAAAGACTTAAAGAAATATGAGCAAAAGTGTAGGGAACGACTGGCAGCAATAGAACGCAAAACTAAAGAGGCAAACAGGAAACATCAAACTGCCGTTCAAGATGCCGAAAAAGCACTCCAAAAGGCAAAAGCGGAAATGGACCAGCTTCGTGGCAGGCTAAACAGTTGCACTCCGGGAAAAGCGATAGAGGTCTGTCCCGAAAAGGCAAAGCTGGCTATGCTGGAAGATGAAATCGGGAATACTTTGGAACTGCTTACAAAAACTTATGAGGCAAGGAATACTCTGTATGCTGCAAACATTGTCTTTGAGAAGTATCGTGATATTGTTGCATTGTCTACATTCTATGAATACTTGATGGCCGGACGGTGTACTTCTCTGGAAGGTAGCAGCGGTGCATACAATCTGTATGAAATGGAAAGCCGAGCCAATATGATTATTACACAGTTGGCACAGATTGAAAAATCCTTGCAGAAGATTAGGCAGACGCAGTATATGATTTGCGATCAGTTGTCTGCAATGAATTATGCGTTAGATAGGATGAACAGCACTATGGATGCAGCTTATGAAGCAATTACTGATATTCGTGCGAATACAACTGATATGAACACATATATGGCGAATATTTCTAAGAACAGTAATGTAATCGCACACAATAGTACCGTTACAGCCTACTATTCTAAGGTCAATGCAGAACTGACGAATGCCCTTGGCTTTATGCTTGCTCTTAAATAAATACGAACAGGGTGCCAATTCCGGCACCCTGTTTCCTTATGCTTCCAAAAGAGAAATGTATTTATAGATGGTCGTGCGGCTGAGGTCGCACACACGGGAAAGTTCGCTGATATTGAGATGCCCGGTCTTATAGGCCGGATAGTGGCGGAGGAAGATTGCCGGAACATGGTCTTTCGTTACCTGCGGCCGCCCGATCTGCTTGCCCTTGGCTTTTGCGTTCGCCATGCCAGACCGAACTCTTGCTCTTATCATCGCCAGTTCCAACTGGCTGAACACACCTGCCATCTGGAGAAATGCTTCGCTCATGGGGTCGGCCCGGCCCTCCCGGCAATCAAGAGTGATGCTGCCAACGATAACCAGACACAACCGCCGCTCCCGCACCCGGTCAATGATTTCACAAAGCTGCTGGGTGCTTCGTGCCAAACGGGGAACCTCCAATGTAATGATGGTATCCCCGGCCTGTGCCTGGGCGAACATCTGCGACTGTTGGGCCTTCACCTTGCTGTCCCCGTGTTCGTATTCCAGAAAGATTTCCTCCGCTCCGGCGGCTTTTAGTTCCCGCACTTGGCGGTTGATGTCCTGCTTGGTTTCGTTGGTAGAGCAGCGGGCATATCCGTATATCATAGTCTTTCCTCCTGTTGGTGGCGGGGAGTTACCCCGCCTCTGTTGGGGAGCAGAACTGGCCTTCGTAGTCCCCAATCACATCCAGCATCATCCTGGCTCCCAACCGGAAGCCGTAGATGAATACATCTTCCTCTGCCAGCACTGCCAGACTGTGCTTTTGGTCGTTGATATCTTCCATCCGTTCCTTGACCTCCGGGGACAGCAGTGCAGCCAAATCCGCCATCTGTTTGCGGACTTCTGCGGCCCGCTGCTGGTATTCGCTGCCCTGTCGCACCCGGCGGTCTGTGGGGGAGATTTCTCCCCTCCACAGTTCCCGCAGTACATACATCCTTGTCCCTCCTTATACGCTGATGGTGAAGCGGCGGCTGGCGGTCTGCTTCGTGTAAGCCTTGTACAGTTCCGGCATGACCTTCTTGAAAGCGGTGCTGTCAAAGCGGTTGGAGAGGACGGAAGTCCAGCGGATGATGTACTGTCCGGCGATCAGTTCTTCAACCTCTCTGGCCTCCATCTCAGCCTTGATGCTGTTCCGTACCCGGTCAGCTTCGGCCTTGAGTTCTTCCATCATAGCCTCGTATTTGTTCAGCAGTTCGATCTTGGTAAGCAGTTCCATCTTAGACATTTTTCATTTCTCCTCTTGGTGTAGGTTGGTTTTGTTCACCCATGTTGTAGCGTTTGATATGGGGGTCGCTTACCGGGTGGCCTCTGTTGTCCCCTCTCATTTACAAAGATATTGTACCATAAAAGGTACACGATGTCTATTGACGAATGTACCAAAGATGGTACATAGTATTTGTATACTTTTTGGTACATAGTAAGGTTGACAACCCTCTTGAAATGGTGTATACTTTATGGTACAAAGGAGGAGATATTATGCCTGTTTCTTATGCCAAGCTTTTTGACCTTATGGGCCAGAAGGGACTAAAGAAAGTAGATCTCCGCAAAACCTACAACCTCAACCCTAAGACGGTGGACAGCTTGGTGAACAACCGCAGCGTTACCGTCGATACCATTATGCAACTGTGCGAAATACTGGACTGCCAGCCCGGTGACATTATGGAGTATGTGCGGGAGGCTGATGTTAGCGAAAGGGGCTAACCTGTTTCGTGGACAGATTTTCCCAGTTTTCCGGCCTCTTGGTGGCGGATTTTACCCATCCAGAAGTGTAGTCGAAACCATGTGTTTAAATGGACACCCCCGGCACCCATTTCGGGAGTAAAAATATTCTGCATACAAAAGCCGATATGGTGTGGCCTACACTCCCACGGAATGACCTTTTTGTTTTGAAAGACGGTTTTCATGGCTGGCAGCGGCCAGAAGAAATGGAAACCGTCAGACGGTACATAACGAAAAAACGGCGGAAGCCCGTTCAACGATCTCCCATGTGTGAGAACCGTTCGTGAACCGGGGCTTCCGCCGCTTTTATTTCCAATCCTTAAAGATATCATCCAGAGCCATATCCAATGCCGCTTTCATACTCTTGTTCAGAATGGCGAATATCTCCGCCTCTAGGGTGGACTTCTTCTTTTTCTTCTTGTCTTTGTCTTTCTTCTACTGGCTCATTTTATCTTGACCTCGCTTGTAACCTTGATTTCATCGACTGTCTGGCTCTGCAACATCTGTCTGCGTTTTGCCATCAAAATCTGCTGTGGGGTATATCCATCAAGATACATAGTAGGATAGTATTCTGGAATTTGGCTGTTGTTTACTGATAGTGTCATTGTTTCACTCTCCTTTTCTTCTCTACTATTGGATATTATTTGTCGACTGTCCCATGGAAGAAAAATTATCACGAAGTGATAATTTTTCTTCCTTAAAGGGAAAGTGGAGAAAACCGCAGGTTTTCCCGCAGCTCCCCCACTCGTCTATTATATATAAAAGTTCTGTGTATTCGGTTAACCAGCTTCGTCCAAAAATTATTGCCCTCATTCACTTTACCTCTTGGACAAAAAGGAAAACCGCTGCCTATTCAGCAGCGGTTTCTACCACGGTCAATCCTGCGATTCTGTGAGGAATCAGCTTGATCTTTCTTCCCTGTTCCTCTTGGATGCAGCCATAGATTCGGCGGATTTCCTCTTTGTCGTTGCCGACGATCAGTTCAGCGTGAGCGGGTTTGTAACCCCGCTCCACATAATGCGTAACGCACACCGTACGCATTTCCTCAATCGTTACTTCCATTTGTCAGTCCTCTTTTCTTACTGGCCAGAAGCCTTGGGCAGTTCGTTGTTGGAAGTAGCCTTGGTATGCAGCTTGACGGGTCTGTACATTGCCTTTACTTTGCCCAGACGATATCTCTGGACTTCCTTTCTGGCCTTTTCCACATTGAACTTGGGGAACAGGTCAAGGAACCAGCTCTTCATTGCGGGGAAGCCGGTGCCGTCCTCTTTCATCTTCTGGAGCTGTTCCATCATTTCCTTGCTACCGAAGCAATCAATGTAGTCATACATCAGTTCACGCTTCAAGCCCTTGTAGCTTTTCTTCTCCTTCTTGGGCTTGATAACACAGAAAGAGTAGTTGGGGTGATCTGCAACACGGGCCATCAGTTCCTTGTCTTGCTTGGAACCGGGGACACCAGACTTCTTGAAGTTCAGTTCGGTGCCGACAATCTTCTTTGCAATGTGATCGTAGGTGAAATAGGTAGTCTCAACAGTAGTCTTCTTCTCATTCATCATCTGGTTATTCATAGTCATTTCCTTTCTGGCTCTATTGGCCGTGGCGGTAGGTCGCAACCCTTATTTTGTCTTGGGAGGTGTTCCCTCCCTGTTTGTGACTTCATTATATCGCCCGTTGTAAGAAACTAAGCTTCCGACTAAAATTAAATTTTGATGTTTTTTCAAAGAATTTCTGTGGAAATGATCGATGATGATGCTCAGATGATGTCAGTTGATCTAAGATGGTGGAGAGATGTCCAAGGGTGATCCGCTGTTGATAAAAGTTGATGGGCAGGTGTTTAATTTAGTTCGGAGGTCTTGTTTCGTGAACAGCAGATGATGTAAAATCACGATACTTACTTCCTCAATATCCACTGGTGGCAGTTTTGAGAGGCTTACTTGGTGGGTAATATCCACTTTTTTATCCACTTTTGGTGGCGGGGTGCAAAAAAAGAGGAACCGGAAAGTTCCGGTTCCTCTTGGAAATGCTGATATTTTCTTACTTGAAGTAACGCTCCAGCAGACCCTTCAGAGCAACGCCGTGGCGGGCCTCGTCGCGAGCCATCTCATGGACGGTGTCGTGGATTGCGTCCAGGCCGTTCTTCTTGGCGCAGACAGCCAGATCGAACTTGCCGGCGGTAGCGCCGAACTCGCAGTCAACACGCCATGCCAGGTTCTTCTTGGTGGAAGCGGTCATGTTGGGCTCCAGATCCTCACCCAGCAGCTCGGCGAACTTGGCAGCATGCTCAGCCTCTTCGAAGGCAGCCTTCTCCCAGTACAGGCCGATCTCGGGGAAGCCCTCGCGGTGAGCGATACGAGCCATGCACAGGTACATACCGACCTCGGCGCACTCGCCGTTGAAGTTGGCCATCAGCTGATCGAAGATGAACTTCTTGTCTTCCTCGGAGATGTCGGGGTTGTTCTTGACGGTCTTGGCGTAGACGCCGTACTCGTGCTCAGCGGCCAGCTTGGTGGTGTCCATCACCTTGAACTTGGAACCGGGGACGCGGCACAGGGGGCAACGGAAATCAGCGGCCATCTCCTCGGCCTCGTGAACATAACCACAGACGGGGCAAACAAACTTCTTCATAATTTTTTCCTCCAAATAATGTAATCATTTTTAATTTCGTGCGCAATTTCCGCACATTCCGGCGAAAGACAACTGGCAGCTGTCCACCCGTCCGCCGGATTCCCGGGCGGCTGCGGAGTTAAGCGCTTCCGGGACTTCCATCCCGTGTAAGTCCAAGACACTGCCGCAGCCGGTGCAGATGAAATGGACATGGGGTTCTGTGTTGGCGTCGAATCGCTCCACGCCGTTCACGGTACCAAGGGAAGTGATCAATCCCTGTTCCTTAAACAGCGAGAGGTTGCGGTACACGGTGGCGAGAGAAATGTCGGGGATCTGCCCTCTCACGGTCTCATATACCCATTCGGCGCTGGGGTGCTCCATGGTGGAGCGAAGGCAGGCAAGGATCGCGTCCCGCTTGCGGAAATGTTTTGCGGATCGTTCCATCGGCACCTCCTTGATGTGAATGATTCTTGTTTACACCCGAATAGTATCACATCTTTTTCCATTTGTCAATAGGAATTATTCGCATTCTGAAAAATATTTTTACTTTTTCTTCCTCTTGCATTATACTAATAGGAAAAGGAGGATATGCCATGAAAGAACAACTCCACACCATCCCCGTCAACGAAGCCTTCCTCTCCGGCGACGAATGTCCCTTCTGCTATCTGCAGCGGCAGGCGGAGCGCAGCGCTCTGCGCTATGTAGCCGGTGCCGGCGCCAGCTATATGGAGCCGGAAGTCCGTGCCGCCACCGACGAGACCGGCTTCTGCCCCACCCACATGAAGCAGCTTTATGACTACGGAAACACCCTCGGTGCTGCTCTGATGCTCCAGACCCACTATGCCGGACTGATCGAAAACTTCCGCAAAGAGGTCAAGCACTACGAACTCCCCCCGAAAAAGACCCTCCTCCCCCGGAAAAAGCAATCCTCCGGCGAACCTTGGTGGCAGCGGCTGGAGAACCAGTCCAAGCGGTGCTACATCTGCGACAAAATCCACTACAATCTGGACCGTTACTATGCCACCTTCTACGCCCTGCTGAAAGAGGAGGAATTCCGCAGCCGTGTCACGAGCAGCAAGGGCTTCTGCCTGCGCCATTTCGGCGAACTGCTGGAAAAAGCGGAGGATTACCTGCCCAATTCCCAGCGGGAGTGGTTTTTGCAGAACATTTTCCCCATGATGGAAGAAAATCTCGTCCGGGTCAAAGCTGATCTCGACTGGCTCATTGCCAAATATGACTACCGCAACGCATCCGCCGATTGGAAAAACTCCCGGGATGCCCTCCAGCGCTCCATGCAGAAGCTGGAAGGCCTCTACCCTGCCGACCCTCCTCACAAAGCCGACTAAACAAAAAGCTCCCCGGAACATTCCGGGGAGCTTTTCTGGTATCTAAATCAGAGGCCATTCATGGCATCATTGTATTCCCTGGTCTTTGCCGCAGCGTTCTTGTAGGTGATCGTACCGTTCATGATTTCAATACCCAAGTGGCCCGCATGGTACCAGTAGTTATTCATCTCGGGGATGGTGGGCTGCACGACAGTCGTGTTCTGAACAGTCAGCATCTGACCAACTGCAACAGGATCGTTGGCCACCACCGGGTTTGTAACCAGCGCGGTAGCAGCAGGGATGATGCCGTTCATCTCGTAGCGGAGCAGCTGAGCCTCTTCAGATGCCAGGAAAGCCGCCAGCTGCATAGCTGCCTGGGGGTAATCGCTGCTGGGATTGACGCCGATAGCCTTGGAGCCAAGGAAGGAACGCATCTGCTTAACCTCACCGTCGATGGTGATGGTGGGCAGCTGAGCGACACCCATGTTCTCACCCAGAATATTCCGAACCCTCTCAGCATCCCAGGTTCCGGAGAAGTAGGCATCGACTTTGCCCGCCAACCAATAGCCACCATGAGTGCTGTTATCTTCCACCAATCTCCGGTTCTTGGCCAGATCCACCAAATACTTGGTCACAGCCACGCCATTTTCGCCGCCGAACTGGATGCCGGCATAGGCATCGTTTCCCTTGGGGCCAAACAGGGTGCAGCCGTTGGCAACGTAGAAGGAAGCCAGATACCAGGAGTTGGAGAGGGGGAATGCGACCTTGCCCTTTGCCAGCATGGTCTCCAAAGACTTCACATCTTCCTCGGTAAAGGCAGTCTTGTCATAGTACATAAACCAGGTGTTGGCGGTGTAGGGGAAGCCGTAAACACCACCGTCGGTATGGGTGACCGTATCCACCATAGCCACGGAGTTATCGTTCTGAACCTGAGACAGGTAGTCACCGTCCAGCTTAGTCAGGGCGGCGGCCCGCATCAGGTCGCCCAGACAGTCGTTTGCGTACATGTAAACGTCGGCAGCCGCAGCCACGTCGCGAGTCACATAGGTACGAATGTCGTACCAGGAGAAAGTCTGAATGATCCAGGTGATCTTGTACTCAGGATGCGCCTCTTCGAACTTCTTCAGCATGACATTCAGCCAGCTGTTCTCACCGACCTGTTCCTCCACGGGAGCCCAGACAGTCAGGCAGATATCTTCCACAGGGCGTTCCTCACCGCAGTTGACGCAGTCGCGGCCATCCCACTCATGCTCTAGCGCCTCGCCTCTGGTTTCGCCGCAGCGCTCGCAGGTCTCAGGCGCACTGCAACTGGCAGGCAGCCACTCATGATCCAGCGCTTCACCTTCGGTTTCGCCGCAATCTTCGCAGGTTTTGGGGGCATTACAAGAGGCTTTTTCCCAGTCATGCTCGGGCTCGCCCTCAGTTTCGCCGCATTCTCTGCAAGTTCTGGGATCATCGCAGTCCGCCTTCTTCCAGGAATGCTCGCAGGCGCAGCCGGCCAGAGAAAGCATGTACAGTGCCAGCATAATCCAGGCCAATACTTTTTTCTTCATCGTATTTCTCTCCTTTTGTTATGGCTTCCATGAAAACGGTCAACCGTTATTCAGAATTTCATTAAACGCCTTGGTCTTTTCCTCGGCGTTCTTGTGGGTAACCGCACCGGAGATGATCTCGTTAGCCAGATTAGCAGCGTTGTTCCACCAGATGTTCATCTCGGGGATGGTGGGCATGACAGTTGCAGAATTGTTCAGACAGTTCATCTGTGCCAGTGCAACGGGATCGTTAGCAATCGCATTTTCCAGATAAGTGTTACAGGGGAGGACATCGCACATCTCATAACGCAGCAGCTGACCCTCGGCAGAGCCTAAATAGATGGCAAACAGGTAAGCCGCGATCATGTCGTCGGAGTTGGGGTTCACGCCGATGGCCTTGGTGCCGGCGAATGCCCGCAGCTGCTTCTGCTGACCGTCAATGGTGATGGTAGGCAGTTGAGCAGCGCCGAAGTTCTCGCCCAGAGCATCTTTCACCATTTGCGCTTCCCAATCACCGGACACGAAAGCCTTGATGGAGCCGTCCTGGATGCCTGCCAGGCCATTGTAACCGTCATCGCAGACAAAATTCGGGTTCTTAACCAGATCGACCAGATAGTTGGTGACCGCCACCGCATTCTCGCCGCCAAAATCGAAGCCAGCAGCAGCATCGTTGCCATTGGGGCCGAACATGGTGCAGCCGTTAGCGAAGTAGAAGGCCTGCGTGTACCAGCCGTTGTTCAGGCGGAAGGCAACCTTGCCCTTCTCCAGCATGGTCTCCAGAGATTTGATATCCTCAGAGGAGAAGACGGACTTATCGTAATAGAGCCACCATGTGTTGCCGGTGTAGGGGATGCCGTAGACATCCCCGCCATAGGTAACGGAGTCCAGCATAGTCTGGGCAGTGCCGGATTTAACCTGCTCCAGAACGCTGCCGGTGATAGGCGCCAGCGCATTGGCCTCAACCAGCCCGCCCAGCTGGTCGTTAGCGAACATGTAAACGTCAGCGCCAGCCTCAACATCACTGAGCATGTAGTATTGGGCATCCCCCGCATGCACCGTTACGAATCTAAAGGTAATTTCGTACTCGGGATGCGCATCGGCAAAACTATCTGCCATTTTTGTCAGATAATCATGCTCCTCTGCCGGAGCCCAAACCGTCAGCGTGACTTTCTCAGGTTGCGCTTCCTGTATTTGCGGTTCCTCCGGCACATCATGGATGGTGCCGTCCTCCCACCTGTATACGCAGTCCCGTTCATCCGTGATATCTACTTCCATATAGCCCTCGACGACTTCGCCCAAGGTCGGGTGCTTTGCAACAATAGGAATCTGTTTTTTCTCAACTTCATCCTCATCGTCCCGATCCCGATCCCGGTGGGACTCACCGGCAAAAATGCCATCCTCGCCGAAGAGCCCTCCATCTCCAAACAGGCCGAACGCCCAGCTCAACGCCAGACCCAGCACCAGCACGATGGCGATCATTGCCGCGATCAGACCCCCCTTGCCCTTTTTCTTTGGTGCCGACACGGAGACTTTCTCCGCCACCTGCGCCGCTCCGCCGACAGGCGTACCGCAATGGATGCAGAAGTTGCCCACTACCTCCTTGCCGCAGTTGGTGCAGAACCGCTTGATCGGCTCTGCGGGTGTTTCCTCGACGGTCGCGCCGCAGTACATGCAGAATTTGGCTTCCTCAGCCAATGTGCGCTGACATCTGGGACAATGCTTCATATTTCTCAACCTTTCTATACTCATGATTGCTAAGGTTTTTTTAGCATAGCACATTTTGAGAAAATATGGAAGAGATCCTTCCCAAATTCCCCCAACTTTCCCCACCACCCATCATACACCAAAGCTGACAGCCCTGCATATGCGAAACCAGTTATCCGTCACCGCCGGGCAAAAAGGCACACGCCGTGTTTGGTTTGGCAGTGCCTTCAAAATCCGAGCTTTCCGCAGTTATGGAAGTATTTTTCTCCCATTTCACAGTAATCACCGCACACGGATGCGTTCACAGAACCGCCGCAGCTGACGCATCCTCCCATGAGAAGCCCCTCGTTCTGTTCCACCCCGCAACCTGTCATCCGCGAAGAAATTCTAAAAATATGTAAAAACCTATTGACATTTCCGCGAATTGTGCTATAATACAAAAGCTGTCTGACAGTGAACCAAATATGGGGGTATAGCTCAGCTGGGAGAGCGCTTGAATGGCATTCAAGAGGTCAGCGGTTCGATCCCGCTTATCTCC
>JAGKTU010000102.1 GCA_021153265.1 Clostridia bacterium | reverse complement strand
CGCTGACGCTGCGCCACTCCGCATAAACTTAATATTTCCTACATAGGGGTTCTTTTTTGTGCTGTCCGCACAAACTGGGGCAGTTCAGTAACCTGCCCGGCTTCGTTTATATGAGGATGTTACTTCCAGAGGTAGACACGGCACTCGTAGGGGCGCAGAGTATCGGAGGTGGGGTCGGGGTAATTGCACAGAGCCGCTTCCGCGCCGTCCATGTAGAAGCCCTTGGGAGCTTTGAACCGGGTGTCTTTGTCGCTGAAGGAGCAGACAACCAGAATCTTCTGGCGGTCGTCCTGCCGGGAATAGACATAGAGCCGTCCCGAATTTTTCTGATACTCCTTATAATCGCCGTAGCGGACGCAGGAGAGCTTCTTACGCAGGGCGATGGCCTTGCGGTAGAAATTGAGGATGGAATCGGGGTCAGTTTCCTGCTGGGCGACGTTGATCTCGGTATAATTGGGGTTTGCGTAAAACCAGGGCTTTTCCGCGGTGGTGAAGCCGGCATTGGGTGTATCATCCCACTGCACCAAGGTTCGGGCGGAGTCCCGGGAGGAGCGCCACATCTTCTTTAAGCGGACTTCCGGGGACTTTTTCAGATTGCTGTGGGCGTAAGTATACCGGGTCTGGACGTCCTCGTACATTTCCGGGTCTTCGGGATGCCAGTTGAGCATGCCGATCTCCTGACCCTGATAGATAAAGGGCGTACCCTGCTGGAAGAGGAAGGCGGTGGCAATGGTCTTGCCGCTTTCGCGCCAGAATTCTTCGCTGCCGTAACGGGAGATGATCCGGGGATGGTCATGGTTTTCCATGTAGAGCATATTCCACGCCCTTCCGGAAAGCTTATGCTGCCAGCTGGAGAAGGCTCGCTTCATCTTCCGCAGGTTAAACTTGGTGGGCAGGTAGTCTGTGAACAGACAGTCCGCCGCCACGCACTGGAACTGGATCATCATGTCCATCTGCCCGTTTTTCTCGTCGATGTACTTCAGCGCCCGTTTGGGCCAGACCAGAGGCGCTTCCGCCAGAGTGAAGCAGTCGTAATGGTCCAGAACGTCCCGCTTGAACTCTGCCAGATACTCGTGGATGTGAGGGCCGTGGTTATACTTGGACATACCCTTGTAGATAGGGAACAGGTGGTCATTGGGCAGGCCCTCGGGTTTGGAGATGTAGGTGATCACGTCCTCCCGGAAGCCGTCCACGCCCATGTCAAGCCAGAAGCGGAGGATCTTTTTGACCTCCTCGCGAACCAGAGGGTTGTCCATGTTCAGGTCGGGCTGCTTGATGGCAAAGAGGTGGAGGTAATATTCGCCCCGGACTTCGTCGAAGGTCCATGCCTTGCCCTCGAAATTGGAGTCCCAGTTGTTGGGCAGCTTGCCGTTTGGCTTGGCAGGACGCCAGATGTAATAGTCGGTGTAGGGTTCGATCCGCTGGCGGCTCTTTTGAAACCACTCATGCTCATCGCTGGTGTGGTTTACAACCAAGTCCATGATGAGTTTCATACCCCGCTCATGGCAGCCATCCAGCACCTGACGGAATGCCTCCATGCCACCGAACTGGGGATCAATATCCATATAATCGGCGATGTCATAGCCGCAGTCTGCACCGGGAGAGGGATAGATGGGGGAAAACCAGATGCCGTCGCAGCCGAGGGACTTGATGTAGTCCAGCTTTTCCAGCACGCCCCAGAGGTCGCCCATGCCGTCGCCGTTGCCGTCTTTGAAAGACCGGGGCCAGATCTGGTAGAATACCATGTCTTTATACCAACGCTTGCGTTCCATGATCAGCTCTCCTTTGTATTGGGATGTGATTTTATGTCTCCACCAGCGCGCAGAACAGATCGATCTGATCGGCAATGGTCTGCAGGGCGGCGCGCCAGAATTCCTTGTCGGTCAAGTCGATGCCGGCCACCTTGGCGGTGTCCTCGGCGGTGGCGATGGGGGTGGTGTAGAGCAGTTTCTTGTACTTGGGTACGAAGGCTGCGCCCTCCTTCTCGTACTGAGCGTACAGACCACGGGCGAACAGACCGCCGAAGGCGTAGGGGAAATTATAGAAGGTAGGGCCGTAGTAGTGGCTCTTGCAGATCCACATATACGGATGCAGGACATTGTGATCCAGACCGTCGCCGTAGGACTGCTTCTGGGCGGTGAGCATGAACTGAGCCAGCGCGTCGGCATTCATGAACTGCTCCTCACGGTTTTCAAAGACCATGGTCTCGAAGCGGTAACGGGAATAGATGTCACAGATGATCTGGGTGGCATCCTGAAGCTGGGACTCGATCAGAGCGATCTTCTCATCCTTGTCGGCAGCAGAGGCAATGGCGGCATTCATCACCACGCACTCATTGAAGGTGGATGCAGTCTCCGCCACGGGCATGGAGTAGTCCTGATTCAGAGGACGGTGGTCGCGGATGCACTGGTTATGGAATGCGTGACCCAGTTCGTGGGCAAGGGTCACCACATCGGTGAACATGCCGTCGAAATTGGTCAGAATGCGGCTCTCGCCGATTTTTTCCACACCGGCGCAGAATGCGCCGCCCCGCTTGCCGCTGCGGGGGAAGAAATCGATCCATGCATCGTCAAATGCAGTGCGGACCATCTCGGTCAACTCATCATCGAAGGTGGCAAACTGCTTCAGCAGGTATGCTTTGGCATCCTCGGTGGTAAAGGTGGTGGAGGACGCGCCCATGGGGGCGAACAGATCGTACCAAGGCAGGCCGTTCTCGTGGCCCAGCGCCTTGGCCTTGGCTTTCAGATACTGCCAGAACTTGGGGCTGTACTCGTCCATGGCGCTGAGCATGGCGTCCAGAGTTTCCTTCTTCATATCGGAGTGCTTCAGAGTCCGCTCCAGAGGGGAGCCATAGCCCCGAAGCTGGCACTCGGAGATGGTCTCCAGCTTGATGGCGTTCAGGGCGTGTGCCACCGGCTCCTTGATGGAATCATAGCAGGCAAGCTCTGCCTCGTAGGCATCCTTCCGAACCTGAGGATCGGGATCATAGGCAAGATTGCGGATGGCAGACAGATTGGTCACTTCGCCCCGATAGTGTACCGGCACGGTGCTGGTCAGATACCCCTGCAGCTCGCTCCATGCGTCGCCGCCGGACATACTCATCTTGGCCACAACGGCCTCGGCGGTTCCGGGAAGCTGGTAATCCGCAGCCTCGGCTTTTTTTGTGAAGAGGAATTCGTACTCGCGCAGGAGTTCGTCGCCTTTCACAAGTTCCATCAGATTGGGGATCTTCACGACCCACTCATTAAATGCAGCCATGGGCGCAGCCGTACCGCTGTAAATGGACATGACGCGGCCCATATAGGAGCCGGGTTCCGGGTCTTTGGCATCGGTGGAGGCGCGCAGACTGGCATAGCTGTAGAGGGTGGACAGTTCCGCCAGCTTTTCCTGCATGGCAATTCCCCGGCGCAGACCCTCAATGGGCGCAAGTTTAGGCAGCTCCGCGGTGAAGGCGGTAAAGTCTGCCACAAGCTGCTTCATTCGCTCCATGTCAGCGGCGTAGGCCGGATCATCAAAGCCCTTGTAGATAGGGTCTAAGTTCCAAACTTCGTTCATAAGCGTGTACCTCCCGGAAATACGTTTGTGCATATTTTACACGACAATACAACCTTCGTCAACAAAAGAAATTCCCCGCAACCGAATCGACACAAAACACACGCGCAACGTCGATAATCCTCGAAAAGTTAACGAATTGTCGACAAAACATCAATATATGCCACTTTTACACGAGCGATTATTTCCATTTTTCCTTGCAAAAAGGATTTTTTCATGCTATTCTTTATTTGTCGCACGGCGGCCGGGAGGGCCGCATATTTGGGGAGAAAATTCACATTGACAGGAGAGGAAGTTATGGAACATTGTACTACAGTATTGATTGCTGACAGCACAGAGGAATTCTGCAGCGGTTTATCCGGGGCTCTGAGTAGAGCCGGCGGTTTTCAGGTTATCGGAACGGCGGGCGATGGGGAGCAGGCGATCCGCATGATCCGGGAGAAAAAGCCGGACGTTCTGGTTTTGGATCTGATGCTTTCCAAGCAGGACGGAATCAGCGTCATGAAAGCCATCGCGGATATGGATCGCAAGCCGGTGACACTGGCCACCTCGGTGTTCGTCACAGAATACGTATCTTCGGCTGCAGCAAACTTAGGCATTCGCTATCTGATGCTGAAGCCCTGCGACCTGACCGCGCTGGTGGAGCGGCTGGAGGAGATCCGGGGTGGGGAGAGCCTCCGGTTGCCCCCGGTCAGCCGCGGAAGCAAGACCAGCATCGAGTCGCTGGTCACCGGCATCATCCACGAAATCGGTGTCCCTGCCCACATTAAGGGCTACCAGTATTTAAGAGAGGCCATCATCATCGCGGTGAATGATATGGATGTGATCAACGCCATCACCAAGGTATTGTACCCTCAGGTGGCAAAGACCTTCCAGACCACGCCTTCCAGAGTGGAAAGAGCCATCCGCCATGCCATTGAGGTTGCCTGGGACCGTGGCGACCTGGACACTTTGCAAAGATTTTTCGGCTATACCGTCAGCAATACCAAGGGAAAACCGACGAATTCGGAATTCATCGCCCTTATCGCTGACAAATTGCAACTTCAGCTGAAGTCCAGCGAAGTAGCAAATTTCTGAAGAAAACGCAGAGTTTCCTAAACTTTTGGAAGTGGTAAATCGGCATTCAGACCAGCCTATTCTTTGCGCGTATACGAGGGATGGACACTTTCAAACCGATAAACTTTTTTCACTGAACCTATAAACACTCCTGCTTTATTGGCCCATTTCAAACCGATAAAGACAGGAGTGTTTTGTTATGATTTGTTTGGATTTTGATTGGCAGATCGATGAATTTATGGTTTATTGCCGCAGCACCCAATTAAGAGAAAAAACCATGAAAAGCTATGAGCAGACCCTAAGGCTTTTTGAAAGATGGTGCATGGAGGAAATGAACATCCTCGCCGTGGACAAGGTTACTGATGAACGTTTTGTCAGATATGTATTCGATATATACTGATATATCAGTCCCAAAATCAAAGATGAAGGGGAGAAGTTCGAACTTCTCCCCTTTTGATATGCAGTTGATGATAGATGATGGTGACTTGATGCAAGATGATGCCTAGATAATATAAGTTGAAAAACTTTGATGGTGGCTGTATTTGGGGCCATCTCATTTATTTCTGACACAAAATAGTTCAAAATATTTCGAATAAACTTTTTTCAGATGTTTATTGGTTTGAAACTTGACCTTAATGTTGGGATTTACTATAATAGTGCTACAAGCCCGATGAAGCATCGGTGCATTGACCAACAAAGAAAGCAATAAACTACTCCGGAAAATCTCTTGTTTTGTGGCGGTTCTCAGCACCCCCTCTGGCGGAATTTATTGCGCTTATCGCTGATAAATTGCAGCTTCAGCTGAAGTCCAGCGAAGTAGCAAATTTCTGAAGGAAACCGGACACTTTCGGAACATTCCGCACGCATTTGAACCCATAAACACGCCTGCTTGCCCGGCTCGTTTTGAGTCGGGCGAGCAGGCGTATTTTGTTGGCGTTTTTGACAATCTACGGCAAATGTTATTGTGCATTATGGAGGCTTTTTGCTTTTTGACAATCTGTCTGAAATCAGGTTACCTTTTTTATCCACAAATGATGTATTTATATTAATATGGGGTTGTTTGGGTAGCACCCCGCCCTGACACAGAACGATTGAAAGGAGGTATGGTGCAGCTTTTCAGCTGTACCATGCGACAGTATGAAACAAAGGACCATTTTAAGCCGCCTTTTGTGTATCGTCCTCACCGCGGTTATGCTGCTCGGGCTGTTTGCAGGGGTACTCCCCAGCCCGGTTTATGCGGCTACCACATCCCAGAACAACATTGTTGCCCGTGCGGACTACCTGTATAACATCAAATGGACTGCTAAGTCCACGGTATACGGCTGGAACGGCAACTATGTGTTCAATGCCGGCACTTCCTATCGGATCCCCTACGGACAGCCCATCAACAGCGGTTATTACATCGGTTACGGTGTTTCCGTGGATGATTTTGTGGCCGCTGCCAAGACCGCAGGCAGTGTCTTCTACACTTCCCGCTCCACCTACTATGATGGCGGCAGTTCCTCGGTCTATTTCGCCACAGACTGCTCCGCTTTCGTTTCCTGGTGCTGGGGTGTCAGCCGCAAAACCACCTATTCCATCCCCCAGGTATCTACATACATCGGCATGGCCACCGCTTCCAACGCCTACAGCCTGCAGCTGGGCGACTGTCTGAACTCCAACGATGTGGGCCATGTGGTTCTGGTTACGGATCTGGTCTACAGCGGTTCTACCCTGACCAAGATCGAGATCACCGAGCAGACACCTCCTCAGCTCAAGCGTTCCACCTACACCCCCAGCGAACTGGGTGCAAAATACGGCAGCTATTACGGCATCTACCGTTACTACGGCACTGTCCCTGCCGCCCCCACCAGTTCTTCCGGCTCCACCGATAGCGATGTCATCGCCCCCGGCGCCAGCTCCACCATCACCACCAAGTATTACCCCGCCTGCCCCGCCTCCAGTGCCTACCTGTATGAGGGCATGGCGAACATCGGTGTGCAGATGAACTGGGACCTTCAGTGTGAGATCGCCGAGGCCAACGGCATCACCGACTTCTCCGGCACCGCAGAGCAGAACGAAGCTATGCTGGCGCTGCTGAAGGCCGGTAAGTTGCTGAACCCCGGCTACGTGGAGACCACTCCCAGCACGCCCAGTACCCCCAGCACCCCCACCACTAAGAATTACTATCCCGCCTGTGACTCCTCCTGTGTCTCCCTGTACGAAGGTCTGGCAGACATCGGTGTGAGCATGAACTGGGACCTGCAGACCAGAATTGCAGCGGCCAACGGCATCACCAACTTCTCCGGCACTGCTGAGCAGAACAATCTGATGCTGGCTCTGCTGAAGGCCGGTAAGCTGGTCGACCCCGATAAGGCTTCCAGCGCCCCCAGCACGCCTACTACTCCCAGCACCCCCACCACTCCCAGCACCAGCAGCTACTATGACGCCTGTTCTTCCTCCAGCACTACGCTGCACGAAGGTATGGAGGACATCGGCGTGAATCTGGACTGGAACCTCCAGTGCGAGATCGCAGAAGCCAACGGCATCACCGATTTCTCCGGTACTGCCGAGCAGAACAACCAGATGCTGGCTCTGCTGAAGGCCGGTAAGCTTCTGAAGCCCGGCTATGTTGCCACCAATTACTATGCAGCCTGTGCTTCCTCCTGCGGCAATCTGTACGAGGGCATGGCGGACATCGGCGTGACCCTGGATTGGGATCTGCAGTGCAGCATTGCAAAGGTCAACGGCATCGAGGATTTCTCCGGCACCATTGAGCAGAACACCGTCCTTCTGGATCTGCTGAAGGCCGGCAAGCTGATCATCCCCGGAACCGTCAGCGAAGGCGATCCCGTGGGCGGCGGTTCTACCGGCGACAGCGTGGTCGATGGCGACAACGGCTACGACCGCGGTTATGCGGGCGGCAAGAACGGCACCGGCGAATATGTAGCCTTCGGTCTGGATGTATCCAGCTGGCAGGGCAGCAATCTGGATTTCAAGAAGATCAAAAACGCCGGCTATGACTTCGTCATCCTCCGCGCCGGCACCACCAAGGGTAAGGACACCCTGTTCGAGACCTACTATACCAAGGCCCGCGCAGCCGGTCTGGATATCGGCGCTTACTACTATTCCTACGCAACGGATACGGGAACTGCCGCCCGGGATGCCGAGGATATGCTCACCTATATCAGCGGAAAGACCTTTGAGTATCCCATCTACTTCGACTATGAAGATGCAAGCCAGCAGTCCCTCAGTTCCAACACCTCCAAGCAGATCTGCCTGACCTTCATGGACAAGCTGGCCGAGGAGGGCTATCTGGTGGGCATCTACACCGGCAGCTATTTCTCCACCCTGCTCCCCATGAGCGAGATTTGCAAGCGCTATGAGTTCTGGGTGGCACATTATGTGGCCTCCGGCGGAAACGGCTATGACGGAACCGACGATTACACCGTTTACGGTCCCAAGTACAGCACCCAGAGTGGTATGTACCAGTATACTGACAGCGTCTGGATCGGCAACTACGGTCCCTACGATGGCGACGTTTGCTATAAGGATTACCCCTCCATCGTGAAGAAATACGGCTTCAATGGCTACGCTCCCGCCCATACCCACAGCTATAAGGGCACCGTCACCACCAAGGCTACCTGTGTGGCCGATGGCGTCAAGACCTATAAGTGCGCCGGCTGCGGCGACAGCTACACCGAGAAGATCCCTTCCACCGGCCATAACTACAAAGCTGTTGTGACCGAGTCTACCTGCTCCAAGGCTGGTAAAACGGTCTACACCTGCTCCAAGTGTTCCGATAGCTACACCGAAACGATTCCTGTCCTCGATCATAGCTATGAAACCGTTGTGACCGCCCCCACCTGCACTGCCGACGGCTATACCACCCATACTTGCTCCGCCTGTGGCCACAGCTATATTGACAACCGGACGGCTTCCACCGGTCATAGCTATACCGCCACCATCACCAAGCAGCCCACTTGCAGCGAAGCCGGTGCGAAAACCTACACCTGCTCCGGCTGCGGCAACAGCTACACCGAGGGAGTTTCCTCTACCGGCCACAGCTACAGCACCGTTGTGACTGAGCCTACCTGCTCCAATGCTGGCTTTACCACCCATACCTGTTCCACTTGCGGCAGCAGCTATACCTCCGACCGCACCTCTACTGTTGACCACAACTATGTGAACGGCAAATGCTTCTGGTGCGGCGCAGCCGAACCTGTCACCCAGCTGGATTACTACCTCATCGGCTACATCAACGGCGCAGACTACGGCTGCGAGGGCGACAGCCAGAATATGGGCGAGTATAAGTTTGTGGACGGTAAACTCACCGTTACCTTCCAGCAGGACAGCTACGTCTTCATCAAGACCACGAACAACACCAACTGGTACATGACCGACGGCTGGCTGGGCATGGAGACCACAACCGTCACCCTGTATAATACCGCCCTCAATATCGAGCATAATAAGTTCTTTGTTCCCGGTGGCGTGGAAGTTACCTTCACTCTGGTCGTCAATGAGGACGATACCCTTACTCTGAGCTACACCGTTCCCACTGTGGAAATCCCCAAGTTCAACATCGCCTTCTCCCAGATCGACATGGGCAATGCTCTGGGTATGAATTTCGCATTCCCCAAGGTTGACGGTATCGACTTCACCGGTGCTTACGCCAAGGCTACCATGGCCGGCAATGCTCAGACCATCCCCGCTGATAAGTGGACCACTGCAACCATCGGCGGCAAGACCCACTACGTCTTCGGCTACAGCAACATCGCTGCCAAGCAGATGGCTGACGAAGTTTCCATCGTCATCTACAACGCAAAGGGCGAGGCCATCAGCAACGAGTACGTCGACTCTATCCAGAGCTACGTTATGCGTAATGTGGACAAGAAGGATGCCGAGTCCAAAGCTCTCATGGTCGACATGCTG
>JAGKTU010000040.1 GCA_021153265.1 Clostridia bacterium | reverse complement strand
TCCTCCGTCCCCGCCCACGTTGAGATGATGGGCTTCCTGGGCGCAGGTAACAACCCCATGGTCGGTATGACCGTTTCCGTGGCTGTTGCTGTTGAGGAAAGCCTTAAGTAAGAGTCCAAAACCTGCGGTTTTGACCTCTAAAAGTTCGGACTAAGCATATCATAACAAATCAATCCAGGAAGCATGTCATTTTGAGGAAAATCTCAATGACATGCATCCTGGATTCTTTGTTTTTTTGGATGCAGAACGGAGTGTCAAACCATGGCAAGAAAGAAGAAAATGCGCCTGTGTGCAAGTGTTCAAAAAACCTTTGAAGAGGGATTCCAAGAGTTCATTCTGGATTGCAAATCCCGCAACCTGCGCCAAGGCACAATTATCCATTACGAAGTCGCAATCAAGCAGATTTACAAGCGTGTTCCCGCAGACACACCCATCTCCGAACTGTCGGAAAAGACAATGCCTGAGTTCATCATCGCTCTGCGGGAAGACCCCAATATCAACGACGTTTCTCTTGGAACTTACGCAAGAGATTTGAAGACCATTCTGCGGTTCTTCATCCGCTGCGAGTACCTTCCCCACTTTGAAATCAGCATCCCGAAGACGGACAAGCATCACATCGAAACTTACACCGATGCAGAACTGAAGCGCCTGTTGCGGAAGCCCGATGTGCGGACTTGTAACTTTGCGACCTATCGCAGTTGGGTCATTGTCAATCTGCTTCTGTCTACGGGCATCCGCCAGAACAGCCTTGTGAACATCAAAATCAAGGATTTGGACTTCGACAATCGCATTGTCTATGTGAACGTCACGAAGAACAGAAAACCCCTGATTATCCCTTTGAATGAGGACATCGTGAAAATTCTCCATGAGTACCTGAAGTACAGACAGGGCAACCTGGAAGATTGGCTCTTCATCTCCACCTACGGCGACCAACTTACCCGAAGCAGCTGCTATCATGCCCTGTGGGACTACTGCCACCTGTGCGGTATCGAAAGAACAGGAGTCCATCGCTTCCGTCACACCTTCGCAAAGAAATGGGTCACCATGGGCGGCTCGGTGGTTACTCTCCAGAAGATACTCGGACACAGCAGCCTCGACATCACCGAAAACTACCTGAACATCCTGACCACAGACTTGAAGAAGGACATGGACGAAATCAACATCATCCGCAGTTTGAAACAAGACCACATAAAAATGCGTAAAGCGGTGTAAATCAGGACAAAGCGTTCTACGGCGATAACTTTTGATAACTTTGGATAAGTAAACGACGGAAGCGTGCTTGCTTCCGTCGTTGCTTTATTTTGGTTCGTACATGTCGCTGACCTTTTTGACAAACTCCCGCATACCTTCGACCACATGGGGCGGGTCTATGATTTTCGCCCGTCTGCCGAAGCCGCACACCCAGGAGTAGAACATGTCGCTGATTTCCACATCCGCCTGGGCGGTGAAGTGGGTGTCATCTATCTTTTCGTACTTTACACCCGCAATGCCGAATTGGTCAACCACGGTGTCCAGGCGCTGGTCAATGAATCGTATGGTCACACGCTCACGCTTGCCGCCGAACATGGAGAAGACTCTCTTGGTGTAGTTGTCCATATCCACATTTTCCTTGAACTCCTTCTCCCATTCTCTTGCGGTCAGGAGTTCCTTCACATCCTTCATGCGGTCAATGCGGTAGACAATGGTTTTTGTGCCGTTGTAGGTCAGCAGATAGAAGAAACCGTTGTCAATCAGCATCTTGTAGGGGTTCACCACATAAGCCTTGCCGGAGCGCCGCTCCACCTGGGTTCGCATATTGTCAAAGGAGTAAGACAGGTATTTGAAAGCTATCTGCCGCCCGTGTCGGATGGCTTGATTGATGGTGGAGATGGATGCCATGACGGACTTGTTTGCCGTTTTAGAGCGGTTGACAACCGTGCTTTCGGTGTTCAGCAGCTTCGCCTGTTCCTTGCTACACAAGCTGCTGATGGTACGGCGGAGGTTCCTCGCCTGGTTCTCGGACAGGAAACGGGCGCTGTTTACACATTCAGCCAGAAGCCGCAGTTCGTCAAACTCATATGGGCGGGCGGTCACCAGATAGCCGCCATGTTCTGCGTTAGGATAGGGCTTTCTGGTGTGAACAATCTCATAACCCAAACGCTCACGCTCTGGGATGTCAGCATCCTGTTCCATGTTCATCAAGTCCATCATGGCATGTATGTCACGATAGATGGAGCGCCGCTCCGCCTCGATGCCGTACTTGGCAAGGTGGTCTTCAATTTGACCAATGGTGACAGCATGTTCATCATCAGCATTTTTTAGAATGTACTGCATCACCAGAAGGGACTTGTACTTTTGGTTCTCACTCTTGTAGCCAGGAACACGCTTCTGTTCTTTCTTCTCTGCCATGCTGTCACCTCCTGATGGTTTGGAGATAGTATAGCACACCAAAAGCAAAGAAGAAAGACATTTTCTTCCGCTAATTATTCAAGAAATAGTCGTGTTCTTGACAACCTACTCAATAAAGACTATAATTTCACTGTACCACTCCGAAATATAAAAAGGCAGGGGAAGTTTATGAATGCGTTAATTTGTGAAATGTGTGGTTCTCACAACCTGATAAAGAAAGATGGGTTGTATGTCTGTGAGCATTGCGGCACAAAATACACCGTTGAGGAAGCCCGCAAGTTGATGGGAACAGTAAAGATTGACAAGACAGAAGAAAATCAAAATTTACTTATCCTTGCTCGTCGTGCTCGTGAAGAGGGCAACAGTGAAAATGCCGAAAAATACTATGGCATGTTGTTGCAGGCAAATCCTAACAGTTGGGAAGCCGCATTCTTCCAGGTGTATTACCGAGCCATGCAATGTAAAGTTGGTCAAATCGGTTACTATGCGGATGCCGTCGGCAATGCGCTTGAAACTGTTGCTGCATTGATTGATAAGGCTGACCAAGCAGAAAAGAACACCGCAATAAAAACAATTACCGTCCCCTGTGTTGAAATTGCCGAACTTTTTGCATCCGTTGCGACAGACCACTACAACAAGCACATGTCTGTAAATGGTGTATTCGAAGAGTGTGTGCAAACAAATGTAAATGCAAGTCTTATCCTAGGAAAACTTGAAATCGTTGTAAAAGAGTATTGCGATGATAAGAACGTGATTGTGGCATTACAAAAGCACTATGTTTCCCATCTAAATGCACATGGCAAGTTCTTCAACAAAGAATACTTGAACAAGACCATAACACGGCTTTCAAACGAAATCCGTCAAGTAGATGCATCTTATGCTGCTCCGACTGTTAGCAACGGTGGTTGCTATGTTGCAACTGCGGTCTACGGCACTTATGATTGCCCCCAGGTTTGGACACTCCGCCGTTTCCGTGACTACACATTAGCAAGCACATGGTATGGCAGACTGTTCATTCGTACATATTATGCCGTAAGCCCCACCCTTGTCAGATGGTTTGGTCATACCAACTGGTTCAAGAGCTTCTGGAAAGTTCGCCTTGATAAAATGGTCAACAACCTGCAAGAAAACGGTGTTGAGTCTACTCCCTATCAGGATAAAGTGTGGTAAAATCAACAAATCCAGAGAACCTGACGGTTCTCTGGATTTTCTTATCTTTCCAAAAGTCCAATGTACTTGTAGGCCGTGGTGCGGCTGATGTTGCAGACCCTCGCCAGTTCGGATACATTCAGCCGCCCTCTCTTGTAGGCGGGATAGTGCCGAAGAAAGCCAGAAGGAACATCATCGGCGGTCACCTGCGGTCTGCCGATTTGCTTTCCCTTTGCCTTTGCGTTCTCCATGCCGCTGCGGACTTTCGCCCGAATCATGGACAGCTCCAACTGGCTGAACACACCTGCCATCTGCAAGAAAGCCTCGCTCATGGGGTCAGCCTGACCGTTTCGGCAATCCAGAGTGATACTCCCCACAATCACAAGCCGCAGGTTCTTCTGTCTGACAATCTCGATGATTTCACAGAGTTGCTGTGTGCTTCTGGCAAGGCGGGACACTTCCAGAACAATGATGGTGTCCCCCGCCTCGGACTCTGCGAACATGGCTTGCTGTTGATTCTTCACTTTTGCATCGCCGTGTTCGTACTCCATGTAGACAACCTCGGCTCCCGCAGCCTTCAGTTCCCGAACCTGACGATTGATGTCTTGCTTGCCCTCGTTGGTGGAGCATCTGGAATATCCTCTGTTCATGGTGTGTCCCCCCTTCCTCTCAATCTTCGTGGTATCGGACGAACTGGCTCTCGTAAGTACCGACAGCATCCAGAAGCAAACCCACACCAATGCGGAAGCCATTCACGAACATATCCTCCTCGCTGATGTAGGACATCTGCTCCCGCAGGTCTTGGTACTCTTGGAGCATCCGTTTCCCATCGTCGGACAGCATGGAAACAATCTGCTTGTTCAACTGCGCTGCCTTGTGCCGAAGGTCACTGTATTCGCTGCCATGGACGATGCATTGTTCGTTGGGTGACAGCGTTCCTCTCCACAGCTTGTCTAAAACGTACATGTCTTTTCCTCCTTCTCTTGGAGGGGGATTGCTCCCCCCTCGCTTACACGCTGATGGTGAATCGGCGGCTTGCGGTCTGCTTCGTGTACTGCTTGTACAGTTCTCCGTAGGCTTTCTTGAAGCCTGTGGTGTCGAAGCGGTTGGACAGGATGGAAGTCCAGCGAACGATGAACTGACCAACGCTCAATTCCTCGATGTTCCTTGCCATCATCTCAGCTTTGATTTCGTCCCGAAGGGCTTCGGCTTCGACCTTTGCTTCTTCAATCAGTTCTTCCAAGTCCCGCAGGGCTTCAATCTTGGTGGTCATTTCGTTCGCAGACATAGTAGTTTCTCCTTTAGTGTTTTGATGTGTGCCGTCTCTCCGGCTGCCTCCGCTCCTTTGTGTTCTTTCGAGGACTTACAACAGGCGGTGTTGAAATTGGCTGTCCTTGATTACGTTTATATTATAAACGAAAAAGTGTAGTTTGTCAACACTATTTTGATGATTTCATAAAATTATTTTTTATAATCACAACACACAGTTGACAACATACACGCTATCGTTTATAGTATTAGGGAGGTGATAACGATGGCACTTGCCGAAAAAATCAGAATCTTACTGGTGAAGCGTGGCAACATCTCCGAAGCCGAACTCGCCAGAAGAATGGAAATCAGTCCCCAGAACCTTCATAACAAGATGAAGCGTGACAACTTCACAGAGAACGACCTCGCAGAAATCGCAAAGGCTCTGGATTGCACTCTTTCTGTGAACTTCACCATGAACGACACAGGCGAAACCCTTTGACCCTGGCTCTGTCCGCAAAAGGGGGATGTGCGTTTCCTGAACACTTTTTGCTGAAATTGTGGTGGATTTCCGCCCGTTTTTCCCCATTCAAAAGTGACCACGAAACCAGTTGTTTGTTTGAACAGGGGTGGGGCTACCCTTTCGGGAGAATCCCAAACTTGCACCCCCATGTCTGTTTTGCGTGGCGCTCGTCCCCACGAAGAGTGATTTTTGATTTGGAAGACGGTTCTGGTGGCTGTCTTCGATAGATGCAAAAGAACCCCGTTCCACGGTTTGGAACGGGGTTGCACAATGCTGACGGGAGGCTGTTCGCCTCTCGTATTTTATTTACAAGATGTCAGCCAGGACGGACTTGGCATCTATGGTATTCGTGTCAAAGTTGTGCCAGTTGTCTTCATGGGGGATTTGGGTGTTCAGGACGGGATGGTACATGCGGATGTACTCGCCCTCCTTCTCTCCGATTTCCACCATGCGGTCTACTTTGCCTCTGCTCTTGGCATAGTACAGAACATCGAAGGTGATTGTGTGACCCTTGCGCTCTGCTTCTGCCATAATGCGGTACTTCTTCTCCGAACCTGTTCGGATGCCCGCATAGTGCTACGCAATACGGCGCAGCATGTTTGTACTCTTGCCGATGTACACGATTTCTGCATCAATCTTGATGCAATAGATTCCTGCGTGTTCGTACTTATCCGCAAGCCCCTTGCGCTTCAGCCATTCGTAAGCGTTGTCTGCGTAACTTGCCATTAGAACACAAACTCCTCTTCTTTTGGTTTGCAGGTGGGTCTATTCTTTCCTTCTGCTTTTGGTCTTTTGATGACCACTTCTTTCACTTTTGGAATGAACTGTTCCATCTGCCTTGCGGATTCATTATCGATATTTGTGCAACTATCTGTCATAGAATCTCTATTATTTATTTCTGTATTCTCTGGCAGTATAGTGTGTTCGTCAGAACAAATAGGGGTGTCGCTAGACGGATATTCTTCAAAATTCAATCCGTCGCCCGTCATTGAATTTTTCGTCTGCGCTACGGCTTGTGGAGTTTCGTAGAACTCGAAGGTGTTCCCATGGGTGTTGACCAAATACCCCTTCTCTTCCAACTCGTGGAACTTGTCATGGTAGGTGGAACGCTTCAAACCAATCGCTTGCCGGACAGCAGCAGGTGACAGGGCAAGTTTGTAGTTGTCTGCGTTGGAAGCCAGGTACAAATACAGTTGTAACCCATGCGCTCCCAGGTCACGGGAGGCAGCTTGCCAATTCTCGTTTTTGATTCCAAGGAAGTTCGCCGTGGCTCGTTCACGATGAACCTTGACCATTCTCTGGTTCGGGACGGTTTCAGGCATCTCTGTTCCCCTCCTTACTTGCCAAGGCTTTCAATGGCTTTCCGCAGTTCTTCGATTTCCAAAAGAACCTCGGAGATGTCCACGGTTGCCTTGATGTGGTTAATCACATACTGAGCGACTTCCTTCTTCAATTCTTCCCTTTCTCTTCGGCGCTCTGCTTCATCAAACATACAACTGTTGTTGTACATCATCCGCAGCGTAGCCTACGCTGTCTTATCCAATCCCTGGATAAAGTAATCAAACATGTAATCTCTTTGACGATTTCGCATCACAAAATCTCCTTTTTCTCAATATTTTCAGGTCTTTTCTTTGACCTTGTACTTATATTTTACCAAAAATTTTGAGAAAAATCAAAGTAATCCGCCTGATGGTCAGCTCGCTATCACATAACCATCAGGCAAGCCGCAACCGCTCAACCCACATCATCCAGTTCTTCCAGTTCCTCGTCCTTCTGCTTGTACAGGGACATGTCAGGGACGGGAACCATGGCGATGGCGGGCTTGTCCTCGGTGAAGGTGGTGGAGGACTTGTAGTCGGGGAACTGAGCCTCGAACCAATCACGGACATACTTGTAGGGGCTTGCCAGAGCTTTGGAACGCTTCTGGACAAGGGAGAATCTTCTCAGCAGCGCCTCGGAGTTCTCAAAGCATCCCATGTAGGTTGCCATGTTATCGTAGGTCAGGCGCTTGGTGCGACGGGTGGTGGTGATTTCGCGACCTGCCTTGACTACCACGGTCAGGTTGGGGAAGTCAGCCAGGATAGCCTTGTAACGGTTGTACTCAGGGGAGCCGAAATCGCTCAGCGCCTTGTTGAACTTGTAGTTGATGGTCAGGGTGTTGGTTGTGAAGTCCAGCTTGTAGCCGGTGACAGAATCCTTCCGAACGTTTTTCATAATTTTTTACTCCTTTCACTCTTGGCGGGTTGATTAGTCGTTTGCGGTTTCGGAGGCAGCGTCCTCGGCGGAGCGCTCCTCTTCCTTCTGAGCCATGAACTGCTTCAGGTCGTTGTAGCCCTCGAACTTAGCCTCAAACCAGGACAGCACATACTGGTAGGGGCTTGCCTGAATCTTGGAACGCTTCTGGATGGTTTCGTACTCTTCCATCAGTTCCTTTGCATTGGGCTGAGTCTGGATGAAGCCAACCATGTTCTTGAAGGTCAGGTTGCGACGGTTCTTCTGGTTGGGGTTCTTCTTGATGCTCTTGGTGGTCATCACGGCATCCTTGAAGATTTCTTTGTACTCTCTCCACATCTTGAACTCTTCGGTACCGAAGATGCAAGCGTTCTTCTGGAAAGCCTTGGTGACCAGGGCGGTGTTGTCGTCGATGTAGCGGATAGTGGAAGCAGCAGTCTTTTTCATAATAATTATCTCCTTGATATTTCATTTATTTTTGATTTTCTTGAGGTCTTGTGTTTCCCTCTTTGTGCCTTTATTATATAATACATAGGGTTTAGCTGAGTCACACAAATGGTATTTTGTAAAAATCTAAAAATAAAAAAATCAGCCCCAAACCAAGGGCTGAAAGAGGGTTGGGAGCGCCGAAGAATCACCGAACCTAAAAGCGCCGATAGGTGGCGGATTCCGCTGATTTTACTTGTAAAATAGTTATCTAAAGCGTCGCAAAGTTATCAAAAGTTATCGTTTTAGAATGGCTTATCCTGCGCCATTCCGACTTGTTCAGGTTACTTCTCATTTGGTCTTGACAAAGTTATGATTTCTTTGTAGAATGTTCGTGTCACCATTCCTCGGTGACATGCTTCCCGCATTGGAATAAGATATGCAAAACCCGTTGCGCTGCAACACAAAAGCCGCCTTTTGGCGGCTTGGACGTTGAGATGATGGGCTTCCTGGGCGCAGGTAACAACCCCATGGTCGGTATGACCGTTTCCGTGGCCGTTGCTGTTGAGGAGTCCCTGAAGTAAGGTTTTTCCAAAAATGGTATAGGAAATGCTCCCGATCAATCCGATCGGGAGCATTTTTTGACTATTCGTGTTTTTTGAAAGTCAACCAATCTTCCTGCGTAAGAGAGTACAGGCAATCGTCAAAAACAGTATCCCGGTAGCCTTTCACGCACTTGCGCACAACACCTTCTCGAACAAACCCCAGGGACTCCAGCAGGCGCTGGGATGCAATGTTCGGCAAAAAGCAACGTGCTGCCACACAGCTTAGCTGTTGCGACGCAAATAAATGACCGATCAGCGCATGAAGCGCTTCTTTCATATAACCCTTCCTGGACATTTCTTCCCGGAGAAAATAGGAAATCTCTTTGGATGCCACCCCATACCGGATGCTGTCCTCCTGCGTAAAAATAACACCGATGACCTTTTTATCAGCTTTCGATTCCATGGCGACGATGCGATCATCATCTTTTGCACTTGCAAACTCAGCTTCTGCTTTTTCACGCGTTACAGGCGTCATTGCATTATACCGCTGGACAAATTCAGAATTGACGAATTCCAAATAATCGCTAACATCGGTAGTCTCCGGTTTGCGCAAAATCAAACGCGAGGTTTCAAAATACATCAGAATCCCTCCTCTTTTGGTTCTCATTATAGCATATTCACGGCAAATGACAAGGATAATACAAGCAAATCGACTCCAAATATAGCAAAAGCACATCTTTTCTGAGAAATCAGCGAAGATGTGCTTCCTTATTTACATTTTTAGCCGCAATACTGCTCAAACAGTTCCCGGAAGGCCAGTAGCTCTCTGCAGTCATCGCAGTAGTAGTCCCGGGCAAAGATCTCCGTGTCCTCGCTGCCGCAGTACGTACAAGCCGGGTCGACCAACGTCTTCTTTTCATAGATCCAGTAAAGCCGTGCGCCTGCGGTAATGTATTTCTCCTCGAAACCGTTGGCAAAGCCGTCCTCACGGATGCTGTTTTTCACGTAATTATACTTGTTGGGGTCCAAAACCTTGATCTTGCCATCCTCCTGATACTCCACCAGCACGATGTAATGACCGCCTTCGGTGAACAGGCCCCGCTGTTGCAGCGATACCACCACATGGCCGTCTTTCAGCGCTGTGAGTGCTTCCTCGTCGTCCATGGTCTGGCTGACCAGACCGAAGCCCATCGTCGCAGGACCTTCATTGAACAAAGACCGTGCCGTTCCCTCCGGCGCGCTGTAGGAGGCAAACCGGGGACCCAAATCCGCCGGAGACTGCTCTTCGTCCAGCAGATATGTGGCCACCATGGCAAAGCAGGTCAGACCGCAGCCATGGCTGGAAACCGTTCTGCCGGGGCCATAATAAGAATAGGGATAGTTCTGTTGGATCATCAGAGGCATTTCCGGAATCTTCTCCCCTGCCGTCTGGTCGAACAGCAGCTGTGCATCCGTCACATCATACACGCTCAGCGGTGCAAGCTGGATTTTGCTGTAATCCACTTGCGCTGTATACTGACCCGCAATCTCGTCCATAGCCTGTGCGGTCCGCTGCCGGATAACCGCCGCCATCGTATCTGCAGCGGCATCGCCGTTGATTCCCCGGAAATAGAGGATATGGATTCCCAATTCCGTTTCGATCACCACATAGTCCCCGGTCTTTCGTTCCGGATCAAAGCACCAGCTATCCAGCTCCGGGATCAAATCTCCCTGCTCCAAATGGGTGTAGAGTCCGCCGTTTTTCCGGGTGCCCTCGTCCATGGAATACTGTCTTGCCAGCATGGCAAAATCGTCTTCCTGTCCGTAGGCTGCAAGAAATGCATCCAGGATCACCTGCACATCTTCGCTTCCGGCAGGCAGCAAAATGTAACGAATATCCACGCAAAGTGTCTCATCACCCGTCTTTTCCGCCAAAAGCTGCTCCATTTCCTCTTCCGTGGGGCGCAGTTCCTCGCTCGTGTTCAGCATGAACAAATAGCTATGATTCAATACCTTTGCATACTCCGTCAGCGCGGTGTCGCCACCGGTCAGCTCCGAAAGACCGTCCAGAAACGCCTTTTGCTCCTGGCTCAGTGCGTCACCCTCCAGCTGCAGTGCGAAAGTCTGTCTTCTCTGCCAAGTATCCAGCGCCTGCGCCAAAAAATACTGCTGCCAGGTAACGGCGGTATCATCCGCATCGCAAAGCTGAACGTCCAGAGGTTTGGTCATGTCCGGGCCATTTTCCTGCGCATAGGCAGCAACAGCCATTCGATAGTACACCTGAAGCTGTCCGTTGGTCAACTTCGCCGCACCCAAAGTGGCCACCACCGTGTCCGCAGAAGACTCCGCCTCCGAGTCGGTCGCGGAATAGCTGCCCTTGCAGGTAACGTCATTGGGATTGCCGTCCGCCGGTGCCGTTGGTTCCGTCGACTGCGGAATCTGAGTCGTCGGAGATGTGCTGTTGCCCGGATCCATCACGGCTTGCTGCAGCTGCTTGCAGGCTGACAGCAGCAACGCCAGCAGCACAGCCATTAGAACAATCATTTTCTTCATCATATCTGTATCTCCAAATATTGGTGTCGATTTTGAGTATTTTACCACGAATATACCACATTTTCAAGTGTTGCCCTCAATTATCCGGCACAAAAGAACTCCGCCTTCCTTTTCGGACGGCGGAGTCTGTAATTAAGGCGCATGTGCAAGGGGCTGTTCCAGATATTGCTCCCAAAGATACTGCTCAGAAGATTCCTTCAGACCAAATGCCTCCCGGATGCCGGTACAAAGGGTCTTGAGTTTCTTTTGCATATATTCGGATCGGAAAACTTCCTCATTTCCGGGCTTCATCGCGTATTCCATGATCCGCGCCCGGTCCTCAGAGGGCGAGAACATGGACTCCACATCGATAAAATAGCGGTTTGCACCGGAAACATACTGATCTTTCGGTCTTGCCGCATTTTTCTCCCAATCGTAATCATAGGCAAATTTCTTTGGATTGAGTTTATCCCACTGGTAGCAGTCATTACTGTTACTCAGCAGGCGGGTTTCGATGGCATAGTACATCTGTCGGTAGAGATTGCCCTGCAAGTCATCTCCGGCTGCCAAGGCAATATAAATCTGTCCCTCGTGGCGGAATTCCACGCCCTCCGCAGCTGCCAGATTGCCGGACTCCGGACTGCCCGAAATTCCCTCCAACAAACAAATGGTGATCACATTCCCGGTTCGTTCCGCTGCCGCCTCCAAAAATTCCTTGGGGTAGCCATCCAGAAGCATATCCAGTCGTTCCAGATCCCGCATCAGCACAGGCACCCGATACTGTGCCTGCAGATGGTAATCCCATGGCTGTACCGCAGCCGCTTCATCGCCGATCAGAATTCTCACGCCGTGGCGTTCTCCGACTTCCGCGGCAATTGCACGGCATTCATCCAGCCCCGCCACGTCCGGATTTCCTTCATGATAATAAGTACCGGTGTATACAGCATCATCTTCCACCCGGGTAGCGGATGCATCCCAGCGATACAGTCGCCATGTGTTGGCGGATTGGCTTCTGCTTAAAATATAGATCTGATCCTTGCCGGCTCTTGCCTGAACAGCTATGGGAGAATCACGCTCCGGGATCGTCACCGCAGAAATCCGCTTACCGGTCGCAAGATCGTACTGTTCCAGCGTCAGAGCCATCGCATCATCCGTATCAGCGGATATCAGTTGGTCCCGATCTGTCAGATACCAACCCTGCGCATCCAATCTGGTCGGCACCAGCATCTGCGGCATCTGTTCCACCGTGCCAAACACATAGGTGTTCATCGCGACGTCATATTCGGTGCCATAGTAGCGGTCTGCCCGTGTCACCAGGTATAAATCCGTGCCGCTATGCAGTGTCTTTCCGTTTTCGGTGGAGCAGAACAGCAGTGAGCGGTCACCTTTCTCATCCGTAATCTCACAGCGAACCACACTGTCATCCAGCAGAAGGCCTGTCACCCCTTGACCGGGGTAGGAAAGCACCTTTACCAGCCGGCTGATATTCTTCTCCAAATCCAGGCATCGCACACCTTCCGCCGTGCAATAATACACGGAGCCTCTGTCCTGCGACAGCACCGGTACTCCCTGCACGTCCTCCGGCACTTCGATTCTGGCTGTCTCTTTCAACGTTCCATCCAGAATCACCAGTTCCGATGAATCGGGGCTATAGTACACCACGCCTCTTTCCGTGACCTGCAGCGCCGCATCGCCGGGCTGAATCTGCACATTGAGTTCCTTCGTAGCCGTGACAAATAGGTTTTCACCAGAAAAACGGGTCAACGTAGTGGTCTGTGTACCGGAGAATACCAGCACATTCTCGCCCATAATACGGATATCATAGACATCTTCCACATTCAAATCATATGCCCGAACCGCGCCGCCGGTCTGTTTTTCCGTTTCCGAATCCCTTATATAACTGCCTTCCGGCTCTGTTGGCTCCACCGCCGGCACCGGGTCGCTGAACTCAGGGTTCTTGTCCTTGTCACCGCAGCCGCACAGAAGAAGGCACAACAGAAGCGGCAGGATCCATCGTTTCATAGCTTACTGTCTCCTCGCAAGAGTATAATCATCGCCCTGACGATAATAGGGGCAGTGCTGGGACCGGGATGCGAAAATGCGGTAGACCTCATCCTCGTCCAGATCCATCATACAGTAGTACTCATCGTACTCCTCATCATAATCATAATACCAGCAGGTGTCGCATTCCGTCGAAACCATGACCGTTCCTCCCGAAAAAATGTAAAATACGCGTACTTTTTACGTCACAGCGAATCCAGATAGGTATCGATGGGAAAGTGCTTCAGCTTTTCATCCTTACGAAGATACAGCGGATGGTGGGGATGTCCCTTTTTCGTAATGGCGCCGGCACAGTACCAGTTCGCGCCATACTCCTGTCCCACTGCCACCATATCCCGGACGCAGCCGGGAAGGTACTTCCGCTTCTCGATGATCGCGCCCCATGCCGCCCATACCGCAGGCTTCTCCGAGATGGACAAGACATAGCGGAAGGCCTCCAGATTTTCCTTGTGGAGGATCAGATTGCACGTCCGCTCCATGGCATCGGGGTTGGTCGCCCGCTGGGCGTAAACATTGAACATTATGAAGCTGTCAAAACCATTGCCAAGGGCGATCCGCTCCACGGACTTGAGCGTGTTGTCCAGATCGTCCGGCTTGGCGGTAGACGGATTGATGCCGATGCAAATAAGAGGATTTTTGCCCCGGGTACCCAGAATATAGCGGTATTCTGAGTAAAAATTGGGGGCATAGATCCATTTTTCGATGTCATATTCCGCCGAGGGCGTATTCGCTGCCGCGAGCGCCTCCCGGAAAGTCACCAGATCCATATCTGCAGTGGTTCCGCTTGGAATATGTGCCATTAAGTTTCCTCCACCGTGGGGAACCACAGGCTCTGGGAGGGATCGTGGAAGTCGCATTTCTCCGGATCTCTGCCGGTCTGGGCGCACCAGCCGGCAAAAGCCGCATCCAGAAACGGATATACACCGTCCATGGTCGACTGCAGACTCACTGTGCTGCCGTCAGCCATGTGCAGTTCCACCACGATGCTGCCGCCCTGTACCACGTACAGCTTCTGACCCAGGATCTGCCGATATTCGTATGTAACATCCTTTTTACCCAGTCTTGCGTAGAGGATGCTGTCATCATTATAAAACACGCCGAAGCTCAAGTAATACACTGCAAGTCCAATGCCCATCAGCAGCACGATGGTTCCGCCGCCCAGCAGCACCCATCCGTCGGTGACGCCCACACAAATGGCGAGAATGCCAACCACCGTCAGCAGCACGCCGAAAATACCATAGCGCTTAGGCGCCCGGACAGCCTTGCCGGAGCGGTGCTGGGCTTTGCTGCGGAAGGCCTTGGTAAATGACTTGTCCACCAGATAACACACGCCGAATACCGCCGCGGCAATGAGCATAATTGCGATAAATTCCATAATTTCTCCTTTAGTAACCGATGATATAATCGGCAAGTGTTGGTGACGAGAGATTTTGGTACAAATCAGAGTCTGGAAAACCCAGGAATACTGCATGTATTTTGGGTTGTTCAAACTGAAGAGTTGGGGCAAAAGCTCCGGCAGCAACCGCAGACGATTTATCAGCGGTTACTATGCCCAGATCACGGTGTCCACAGGAATGTCAAATTCCTCGGTTTCCAGATGGGGCAGCACCTGAAAGTCATAGCAAAGGGCCAAGGTGGGGTGATCCGGTTCTTTGGCCAAAAATTTGTCATAAAAGCCGCCGCCGTAGCCGATGCGGTGACCTTGAGGGTCGAATGCCATGCCGGGCATCAACACCAGCGCCGACTCATCGTCTGCCACAGGCTCGTCCGCGATGGGTTCGGGGATTCCCGCATAGCCCTTCTCCACGGCGCTTAAGTCCACCATATAGATGAAGCGCATCTCGTCGCCGTAGCACTTGGGTACCGCCACCCGTTTTCCGTCCCGCAGCGCCTGTTCCAGCATCGGCACCGTGCGAACTTCCTGATTATAAGGAAGGTAACCGTAAATGGTCTTGGCGGACTGATAGGCCGCACTGCGAAGGAACGCCTCTGTCAGCGCCTGACTCTTCTGTTCGATTTCTTCGGCAGACATGGCCCGTTTCTTCTCCCGAATGGCTTTACGCAGTTCCTTCTTGTCCATCGGAATGCTCCTTTTCCTTCTGATTGTGCCGTCCATGGTGGAACATCCGGAACCACAGCCAGATGGCCACTTGTCCCGGGACGCCCAGCAGGAAGATTTTCCAGAAATTGTAGCCTGTAAAGGCGTGGATGGTCACATAAATGCTCACCAGGCAGCCCCATACGATGGTGCTGACCAGCCCCTCGTTCCAGCGGAAATCATGCCAGGCAGACCGCAAAGACAACAGGACAATGGCATTGGCAGGCAGCGCATAGGAAAACGCCAGCAGACTGTACTTTTCCAGAAAATCAAAGGAGGACGTGATCACAAAGATAAAAAGCGCCACGAACCACACCAGCGTGGAGGACAGGGCGAGGATCACATTCTTGTTTGCTTTTCGCTTCAGCGCCTTCTCCGATACCTGCACCATGGCTTTCTCCAGACGGCCGGGGTCACTGTCCTCCGGCAGTGCGTTGGGATCAACCAGAAGATCGTTGACGGTGATCTCAAACTGTTCTGCCAGCATGGCCAGCGTCAGCACATCCGGCACAGATTCGCCCCGTTCCCACTTGGAAACAGCCTTGTCGGAATAATTCAGTTTTGCCGCAAGACCGGCCTGTGTCAGCCCGGAGCGCTTGCGGTGTAGTGCAATATTCGCACCGATCTGTACTTTCAGCTTCTCGCCATCCATGATATGCCTCCAACAAATAGTTATGTTCATTGTATCAAAGAATCCGCTTTTTTGCAACCTTTTTTCCACAAAAGAAAGCCGGAGAGCTTATTTCCGCTCTCCGGCCACATTTTTCGTCAATCTTCGGGGAAAAGCTGCCACATGCAGTACTGAATGATGGACTTTCTGGTGATCAGACCGATAAAGGCATCCTTATCATCCACCACAGGGACAAAGTTCTGATTGGTGGCCCGTTCCACCAGTTCATGCATGGAGGTAGTGACCCGGACGGGGACATTGTCCTTCCGTCGGGTAATTTCCATAATCCGGCGCGTTTCCGCCAGTCGGATATCCATATGGCACATATTCTTCATCGCCCAGAGCACGTCACCTTCCGTGAGGGTGCCCCGGTATTCACCCCGGCGGTTGAGGATTGGCAACGCTGCATAATGCGACGCCTCCATCTTCTCCAAAGCCTGCCGGACAGTATAATCATCATACAGATAAGTACACATCGCCTTCGGTGTCAGAAAAAACAAAACATTCTTCATAGGTTCTCCTTTTCGGTGCGGCTATCTCTGGGCGTGCCTGCCACCGTTTACATTATATCACAAAGAGAGGAAGAAAGTATGAAATTTTCTTGTAAATTCTGCGCTGTAAGCGCCAAATTACACTTAGCGTTTTTGTACCTTCTGCACAATTTTAGTCATGCAGTGCAAATTCCGACATATCCAGAGTGGCAAAGTAGTCCATGGGCGTTTCTGCCCGGCGGATCAGCTTGAAGGAGCCATCCTCCTTCAGCAGCACCTCCGCAGAGCGGAGTTTGCCATTGTAATTGTAGCCCATGGAGTGGCCGTGGGCGCCGGTATCGTGGATGACCAGAATGTCGCCGATGTCGATAGAGGGCAGGCTGCGTTCGATGGCGAACTTGTCGTTGTTCTCGCACAGACCGCCGGTGACATCATAGACATGATCCAAAATGGCGTTCTCCTTGCCCAGCACGGTGATGTGGTGATATGCGCCGTACATAGCAGGCCGCATCAGATCCGCTGCGCAGGCATCCAGACCCACATACTCCCGGTAGATGTGCTTCTGATGCAGTACGGTGGACACCAGATGGCCGTAAGGTGCCAGCATATACCGGCCCAGCTCGGTGAAAATGGCAATGTCGTCCATGCCCTGGGGCTTCAGGATCAGTTCATAGCGCTGACGGACGCCCTCGCCGATGGCAGCAATGTCGCAGCAGGGCTGCTCAGGACGATAGTCCACGCCGACACCGCCGGACAGGTTCACGAAGGAAATGTGGCAGCCGGTGGCATTGCGCAGACGGACAGCCAGACGGAACATAATTGCCGCCAGCTCGGGGTAATACTCATTGGTGGTGGTGTTGGAAGCCAGGAATGCGTGGATGCCGAAGTTCTTCACACCCAGAGCCATCAGCCGGTTGATCGCACCTGCCATCTGATCCTCGGTCATGCCGTACTTGGCATCCCGGGGCATGTCCATGATGGTGTTGCCCAGAGAGAAAGATCCGCCGGGGTTATAGCGCAGGCAGACCGTATCGGGCATCTTGTCTCCGGCGATTTCCGCCAGGAATTCCACGTGGGTGGCGTCATCCAGATTGATGTAAGCACCCAGCTCCACAGCCTTGCGCATATCCTTTTCCGGGGTAACGTTGGAGGAGAACATGATATCCTTGCCCACAGCGCCCACAGCCTCGGCCAGCAGCAGCTCGGTGTAGCTGGAGCAGTCGCAGCCGCAGCCCTCTTCGCCCAGCAGCTTCAGAATGTAGGGATTGGGGGTAGCCTTCACAGCAAAGTACTCCCGGAAACCGGGATTCCATGCAAACGCAGCCTTCAGCGCCTGGGCGTTGCGGCGGATGCCTGCCTCGTCATAAATATGGAAGGGCGTGGGGATCTGTTCGATGATCTGCTTCGCCTTTTCCAGTGTCAGAAATGATGTCTTCTTCATAATCAGTCCTCAAATCTTGTCGAATATAAAACCCTGTGCCAACGGACACAGGGCGGTTGTCTTCCACAGCCCCGGGTCAGCGCACCATCGCCTTTTCGCGATGACAGTTCCGGACATATTCTGTCCGACCCCAGGATCGGTCGCCTGGCAGCGCGCCTATCCTTCGGCGAATGCCCCTTTCCCCTGCCGGCAATTGCCCTAACCGGCGGATACTCTTGACATCCGCAACCTCAGCCACGGTTTCTTGGTGTATTGTACGCGATACGCGGTCATTTGTCAACCGTTTTCCACTCTCCCAGGGGTAGAAAACCCACTCTACCAGCAGTTTCTGGGTAGAATTCCAAATGTAGCGTCCATTTTCCCCATTCTGTGGTATACTTTTCCCACAATCTGAAAGGTGGTATGGCTATGAAAAAACGAATCAAACTATCCGAACGGGTTCTTCCGGACTATTCCCGGGGTGAAGAGGTCATGAATATGGTGACCCACATTGTCGGTTTCGCCCTTGGAGTCGCGGCATTGCTGCTGTGTACCGGACATTCTCTGGTTAGGAACCACGCCTTCGGCGTATTTAGCGGCATGATCTACGGAACCTGCATGATCAGCCTTTACGCCGTATCCAGCATCTACCACGGGCTCAGACCGGGCATGGCAAAAAAGGTCATGCAGGTGGTGGATCACTGCACCATCTATTTCCTCATCGCAGGCTCTTATACCATCATCGCCCTGTGCGCCCTTCGCCCCAAGTATCCTTCCATCGGCTGGGGACTGTTCAGCTTCGAGTGGGCACTGACCGCTCTGGCCGTCACCCTGACCGCCATCGATCTGAAAAAATACAACGTCTTTTCCATGATCTGCTACATCGGCATGGGCTGGGCTGTGGTACCCTTCATGCCCCAGACTTACGAAGTTTTGGGTTGCGCCGGCTTCTGGCTGCTGCTTCTGGGCGGGATTGCCTATACGGTAGGTTCCATTCTCTACGGACTTGGTAAAAAGAAGAAGTGGATGCAGCCGCAATTACGAACCGGGAGAGCCCAATGGCGTAACGGATTTTACCAGTCTTCCAGGCTCGAATTGTCAGCGGCGACTCGCCGCTAAACTACAATTTACACAATCTTTCACTTTCCTCTGGCGTTATATCAAAAATCATTGTATAATACCTCTTAAATAGGAGGTGCTTCCATGGAACTTGGTTCTATTTCTCACAGATGCGCGTTTACCGACTGCTACTGCCTCAACGCCGACGAGCTGGTGATCCGCATCACCACCGGCAAGGATATCCGGGCAGTCACCCTCATCCACGATGACCCCTACGCCGGCGGCGCCACGGGCCATATGCCCTGGGATGGACGGCAGGAGTCCATGACCCCCGAGTGGGAACTGGCCCACAACATCATCTGGACCATCCGCTTAAAGCCCAAATTCAAGCGGGAGCAGTATTATTTTTCCATCAGCGACGGCAAGGACACTCTGCTGATGTTTGAGGACGGCTTCTACACCCCGGAAAATGCCCAAAAGAACGGCCGGATGAAGCAGTATTTCAAGCTTCCCTGGATGAACCCCGTGGACGTGATCACGCCGCCTGCCTGGGTCAACGATACCATCTGGTATCAGATCATGCCGGACCGTTTCTGCCGTGGTGATTATAACAGCAAGCGGATGCTCCTGCGCAAGTGGACCGACCACAAGCACATCCACTTCTGGGACTTTTACGGCGGCGATTTGAGGGGAATCATCGAAAAACTGCCCTATATCAAGTCCCTCGGCATCACCGGCATCTACATGACCCCCATTTTCCTGTCTAATTCCAACCACAAGTACAACACCTTCTGCTATGACACCATCGACCCGGACTTCGGCACGGAAGAGGACCTGATCCATCTGGTGGACGAAGCCCATAAATTGGGCATCCGTGTCATGCTGGACGCGGTGTTCAACCATTGCGGCACAGAATTTGCGCCTTGGCAGGACGCGGTGAAGAATGGCCCCGATTCTCCCTACTGGGACTGGTTCTTCATTAACAAATGGCCCCTGCCCAAGATCTCCACCAAGACCACCGACGGCAAATTCTATTCCTTCGCTTTTGCGGCTTTTATGCCCAAGCTGAATACAGGAAATCCGGAAGTCATTTCCTATTTTCTGGAGCGGTGCAAACGCTGGGTCACCGACTGGCATATCGACGGCATCCGCTTTGATGTGGGCAACGAAGTCTCTCATCGTTTCCTCAAGGAGCTGAATTTCGGCTTAAAAGCCATCAAACCCGACGTTTTCCTCCTGGGTGAGATTTGGCACGACAGCGCCCAGTGGCTGCAGGGTGATGAGTACGATTCCACCATGAATTACCCCTTCATGGAGAGCCTGCACAACTTCTGGCTGGATGGTCAGACCTCCAAAGAGCTGATGTACGCCATGAACCGCTGCTACTGCATGTACCCCCGGCAGGTCAGTAACGCCTTGTTCAACTTCCTGGACACCCATGACACCATGCGCGCCGTGACCCGCTGCGGAAATGAGGACATTTTCTTCCAGCAGCTGGCCATCCTCATGACCATGCCCGGCTCCGCCTGCATCTACTACGGTACCGAAATTGCCTTGGAGGGTGGAAATGACCCGGACTGCCGCCGCCCCATGCCTTGGGGCAAGATTGATACCGGCGAACGCAATGCCCAAATGGCCGACACCCGTCAGCTCATCGCCCTGCGGAATCAATATCCTCAGCTTCGCAAAGGCCGCATCCTGTGGCACCATGACGAAAGCCACCCCCGATGGGTCATCTACAGCCGCCAGCTGAAGAACCATCCCCCGATCACCGTATACTTAAACTGCGAAGATACGCCCCTTCCCCTCCCAGACAAGTGTGACGTCCTCTTCAGCAGGAAGCTGGAAGGCAAACAGATCCTCCCCGGCGGCATCGCCATCGTAAAAGGAGCATGACCATGGATGTAAACGGAAAAGAATATGAAGTGATCCGACTTCTCGGCAAAGGCAAGGGCGGCTATTCCTATCTGGTCACCGACGGCGTTCAGCAGTACGTCCTCAAGCAGATCCACCATGAGCCCTGCGCTTACTACACCTTCGGCGACAAGCTGGCCTCTGAATTACGGGACTACGAGCGACTTTCCCAAGTTGGCATCCCCCTGCCCCGGCTTTTGGAGGTTGACCACGCCCAGGAGCGGCTGCTGAAGCAGTATATCCATGGCGAAACCGTGGATAAGCTGGTGCTGGAAGACCGAATGGAAGAAACCTATCTGGATCAAATCCGCACCATGTGCGGCAAACTCTACGCCGCCGGACTGAACATCGACTACTACCCCACCAATTTTGTTCCCATGGACGGCACACTCTACTACATCGACTACGAATGCAACGGCTACATGGAGCAGTGGAACTTCGAAAACTGGGGCAGCAAATACTGGTCGAAAACCCAGGAATTCTTAGACGCTTTCCAGAAATAACAAAACGGGCAGACTTACCAGTCTGCCCGTAATTCATTTGCCAGCGGTAGTGTATCAAACATTTCCGTGGTGATTGCCCGGAATTCGTCGATATCCGTGGTCTTCCGCAGCCGTTTCCATAGTTTTTCGCTGCCCTCAAACCGCAGATACAGGAAATGCCAGTTCTCTTTCAGCCGGAACATGGCGTTCCGAGCCGAGCCGAAGGCCTCCACATAGCTTTCCGTCAGTTCCTCGTGGAAATTTTTCAGTGCTTTAGCCGTAGTGCCGCCGGGGGTCAGCATACCCGGATCACCGATCAGCGCCCGGCCCAGCATCACCGCCTCCACCCCGGGATACCGCTGAGAAACCGCTTCACAATCCGCCAAAGTGATCAGATTTCCGTTGTAGCACAGCGGATTCTTGCTATTTTCCCATCCATAGCGGAACCATTCTTCCCGCACCGGCTCTTTGTAAAAGTCCTTGCGGACTCTGGGGTGGATGGTCAGTTCCTTGATGGGATAGCGGTTAAAAACCGCCATAATTTTTTCAAATTCCTCCGGCGTTTCCACACCCAGCCGGGTCTTCACTGAAGTTTCCACAGGACATTTCCGGAACACCTCATCCAAAAACCGATCCAGTCCCTCCAGGTCACGGAGCATACCTGCGCCCTTGCCCTTACTGACCACCGTACCGCTGGGGCAGCCCACATTGAGGTTCACTTCGTCATATCCCCGGTCATGGCACACCTGCGCCGCCCAGAGAAAATCCTCCGGCACCTTGGTCAGTACCTGAGGGATGGCCACAAAGTCCACACTGTCCGCCATTGGCAGTTCCCGATCCTCCTTGTGGGTCAGGGTGCGGTGGATGGTGGGCGAAATAAAAGGCATATAGTACCGGTCAACGCCGGGAAAATACTTGTGATGTACCCGCCGGTAGATGCTGTCCGTCACACCCTCCAGCGGCGCAAAATAATAGCGCATAGACTTACTCCTTTGCTGTGGAAAATTGTAGTTTAGCCGGCAAGGGCCGGCGGCCGATGCGTGCTTGGTGCGGCTGTTGTCGTTTCTGCCCAAACCCGCTCGGTAACGTTACATTTCCTTGTTTATGCCGTTTTTTGCCGCAATTACGAACCGGGAGAGCCCAATGGCGTAACGAATTTTGCCAATCTTCCAGGCTCGAATTGTCAGCGGCGACTCGCCGCTAAACTACAATTTATCTTTCCCCATTAAATCACAAAAGCCGCCCTTTTGCAAGGGCGGCTTTTCTCTTACAGTTCCGTGATCACAGGCAGGATCATGGGATTGCGCTTGGTGGTCTTGTACAGATAACCACTCAAGTCGTTCTTGATGGCACTCTTGATGGTGGACCAGTCCCGGCTGCGCTTGCGGCGGCAGCGCTCGATAGCCTCCATGGCCACCTCCTGCAGTTCCTCCATCAGTTCCTCGGACTCCTTCACATAGATGAAGCCTCTGGTGATGATATCGGGGCCGGTGAGGACACTGCCATCCTCAGCGCTGAGGTTCACGCAGACCACCACCATGCCGTCCTGGGCCAGATGCTTCCGGTCGCGGAGCACCACAGCGCCCACATCACCCACGCCGGTGCCATCCACGAAGACCTTTCCGGCAGGTACCGTGCCGTTTTCCTTGCAGGTCTTGCCGGTGAACTCGAACACCGTGCCGATCTGGCCGATGTGGATATTCCGGGGGTTCATGCCCATGGTCTGAGCCAGTTTGGAATGGATCTGCAGCATCCGCTGCTCACCGTGCAGCGGCAGGAAGAACTTAGGCCGCACCAGACCGTGGATGATTTTCAGTTCCTCCTGGCAGGCGTGGCCGGAAACATGCAGACCCTCACTCTTCTCATAAACCACATCCGCACCCTTGCGGTACAGCTCGTTGATGATCCGGGAAACCGCCTTTTCGTTGCCGGGAATTGCGGAAGCGGAGATGATGATCCGGTCACCAGCGGTGATATCCACCTGCTTGTGGGTGTTGAACGCCATACGGTACAGCGCGGACATATTCTCGCCCTGGCTGCCGGTGGACACGATGACCACCTTGTTCTTGGGCAGGCTCTTGGTAGCCGCCAGATCCACAATGGTACCGGGTTTCACCGTCAGATAGCCCAGTTCCTGAGCCACTTTCAGCATATTTTCCATGCTGCGGCCTGTCACCGCCACTTTACGGCCATAGCGCTGAGCCGTGGCCAGCACCGCCTGAATGCGGTGCATATTGGAAGCAAAGGTGGTCACGATGATCCGCTGATCGCAGTTCTTAAACTGCCGGTCCAGACCCTCCGCCACCACATTTTCGCTGGGAGTGTAGCCCTGCCGCTCCACATTGGTGGAGTCTGCCATCAGCGCCAGAACTCCTTGATTGCCCAGTTCGCCGAACCGGGCCAGATCGATCATGCCATCCTTGGCGGTGGGGTCGATCTTAAAGTCGCCGGTAAATACCACCGTACCCACCGGGGTCTTGATGGCAAAGGCCACCGCGTCGGCGATGGAGTGGTTCACATGGATGAATTCTACGGTAAAGCAGCCGGCCTTGACCACATCGCCGGGCTTGTGGGTAATGAGCTTAACGGTATCCGCCAACCGATGCTCCTCCAGCTTAAGCCTAATCAGACCGTTGGTCATGGCGGTGCCATGGATGGGACAATTGACCTGCTGCATGGCATAGGGGATCGAACCGATGTGATCCTCATGTCCGTGGGTAATGAACATACCCTTCAGCTTTTTCTGATTGGCTGCGAGATAGGAAAAATCCGGGATCACCAGATCCACGCCGTACATATCTTCATCGGGGAAACCCACACCGCAGTCCACAACGATCATATCCTTGCCGTATTCCAGCACAGTGCAGTTCTTGCCGATCTCGTCTAAGCCGCCTAAGGGGATAATTTTCAATTTTTCTGCCAAATCAATACTCCTTTCATAGTGTGCGCTTTCGTAAACGCATAACAAGTAAGCAACCGCTCTCCCAAAATCCGACCCTGTACCGTCATTTTCGGGGAAAACGCCTGCATGAATGTGAAATTTTCATTTGCCCGGGTCTGCCCACCCGGCGCCTGCAAAGATAGTATATCACATTTTTTCCAAAAAGTATACCGTTAGTTTTTGACATCTTCTCGGAATTATCCATGTTATTTTTTATGAAACGACAATAAAAGCAGTTGCACCCGGGGATTGAATTTGATATAATAGCGGTTATAGTATGGGTATTCTGGCTTATCACGCCATTTTCAAGGAGGCAGGGAGCATGAATAAAAGACTGAACCGGCTGCTTCAGCCGGGTATGGGTATCTATTTGTTTGTTCTGGCAGGTTTCTGCATCGCCGCCGCGTTCCGGGAGCAATACTGGCTGGCCATCGGCGAAGCTGTGGTCACCGCTCTGGTATTTTCCCTCTATATTATGGACAAAAACCGCCGCCGGCAGGACGCCCGCCGGTTCCTCCAGTCCATCCCCACCACGCTGGAGTCCTCCGGCAAGGGCGAAAGCCCCTTCCCTGCTGCCATGGTACGCCTCAGCGACGGTGGCATCATCTGGACCAACGAAAAATTCAATGCCATCACCAGTTTTTCCGACACCATGCAGGAGCAGTATCTGGATGATCTTCTCCCCGGCTTCACCACCGATTGGCTCACCGGCAGCAAAACCGAGTACCCTTACGACGTTACCATCGGTTCCCGGCGTTACCGGGTCCACGGCACCGCCATCCGGGGCGACAGCAGCCGGGGCGCCATGCTGGGTGTGCTGTACTTCTCTGATTTGACGGAGCTTTATCAGGTTCGGGATGAGTATATCCGCTCCCGCCCCGTGGTCTCCATCATCCTCATCGACAATTATGATGAACTGACCAAGAATCTGACGGAAGGCGCCATCTCCACCATGAACGCCCGTCTCAACGACACCATTACCGAGTGGACGGAAGCCTATCAGGGCCTGCTGCGCAAGCTGGAGCGCAACCGTTTCCTGTTCATTTTTGAAAAGCGGGATCTTAACCGCGCCATGGAGGATAAATTCTCCCTTTTGGAAGACATCCACAATGTCATGAACCCCAGCGGTCTGCCTGCCTCCATCTCCTTCGGTCTGGGCGTGGACGGTGCAAACTTTGACGAGAGCTATAATTTTGCAGCCCTCGGCATCGAAATGGCCCTCAGCCGGGGCGGCGACCAGGCCGTCATCAAGGACCGGTTCAATTTCACCTTCTTCGGTGGCCGGAACAAGGAATCCGACTACCGCAGCAAGGTCCGCTCCCGTGTCACCGCCAATTCCCTCATGGAGCTTATCGGTCAAAGCGGTCAGGTTTTCGTCATGGGTCACAAGAATGCCGACTTGGATGCCGTGGGCGCCGCCATGGGTGTCTGCTGCATGTGCCGCAAGAAGGGCAAGAAACCCCATATCGTCATCGATCTGGAGAAAAACGCCTCTCAGCGGCTCATCGACGAGATCCGCAAGGTTCCCGAATATCAGGATGTCTTCATCTCCGGTCAGGAAGCCCTGCTCATGGCCGACAACCGCAGCATCCTCATCGTGGTGGATACCAACCGCCCGGATCAGGTGGAGTGCAAGCCTCTGCTGGAGGCCATCTCCAAGGTCTGCGTTATCGACCACCACCGCCGTGCTGCGGACTATATCAACCCCGTGGTGGTCAACCTCCACGAGACCTACGCCTCCTCCGCATCCGAGCTGGTAACGGAGCTGCTGCAGTACGCCGTGGATAACACCGACATTCTGCCCATCGAAGCCAAGAGTCTGATGGCCGGCATCTGTCTGGACACCAAGAGTTTCAACGTCCGTACCGGCGAACGCACCTTCGAAGCTGCTGCCGTGCTGCGCCGTCTGGGTGCCGACACCGTGGATGTCAAGGTCCTGCTGCAAAACGATTTCCAGGACACCATGGCAAAGTACCAGATCATCCGCACCGCCAAGCTCTACCGGCAGGAAATCGCCGTAGCCGCGCTGAATACCGGCACCACCCGTGTGCTGGCTGCCCAGGCTGCCGACGAACTGCTGAACATCTCCGGCATCACCGCCTCCTTCGTGCTCTATCCCGACGGCGATCAGGTCATCGTGTCCGCCCGAAGCATTGGCACTGTGAATGTGCAGATGATTCTGGAGCCTTTGGGCGGCGGCGGCAATACCGCCACAGCCGGCGCTCAGATCAAAAATACCACCATTTCCGACGCATTGGATCAGCTGGTGGAATCCATCGACAAATTCTACGAGGGTTGACCCTCCCCCAATTCACATAAGGAGAAACATTTTATGAAAGTTATTCTGTTACAAGACGTCAAAGGCAAGGGCAAGAAGGGCCAGATGATCGAAGTTTCCGACGGCTACGCCAGAAACTTCATGCTGCCCAAGAAGATGGCCATTGAAGCCACCACCGACGCCATCAACACCATGCGTATGAACGACAAGGCCACCCAGGAGCGCATCGCCCGTGAGAAGGCCGAGGCTCTGGCCACCTCCAACAAGCTCCGTGAGCTGACTGTTACCGTCACCGCCAAGGGCGGCGGCAACGGCCGTCTGTTCGGCGCCGTCACCACCCAGGAAATCGCAGCCGCTCTGGAAAAGCAGTCCGGCATCAAGCTGGATAAGCGCAAGCTGGTTCTGGCCGAGAACATCAAGAACGTCGGCACCTACACCGTCACCTGCAAGCTGGGCTACGAGATCACCGCCCCCCTGACCATCAAGGTCATCGAGGCCTGATTCCCCCTGCTGCCTTTCTTGCCGGGACAAGAAAGAACATGTATTTCTGCGACTAGAAACAGAAAGGAGAATTTCGCATGGATGAAGAACTGCTTCAGCAGCAGCCGCCCCAGTCTGTAGAAGCGGAGCAGGCTGTTCTGGGCTCGATCCTCATCGACAGCCGCTGCATCACCGATGTGGTGGGTGTGGTAAAGCCGGAGGATTTCTACCTCCAGCAGAACCGTGAGATCTTCGAGACCATCTACACCATGTTCAATTACTCCCAGACCATCGACCCGGTCACGGTGCTGGACAAGATGAAGGAGCTGGGCTACCACCGGGACAACTCCCGGGACTACATTCTCCAGCTCATGGAGATCACCCCCACCGCCGCCAATGTGGTGCGCTACGCCCACATCGTCCGGGATAAGGCCATGCTCCGGGGCTTAAGTCAAGCCGCCTCCGATATCACCGAGATGGTCCACGAAGGCGTTGGCACCCCCGCCGAGATGCTGGAATCCGCCGAGAAGAAGATCTACTCCCTGCGCAAGGGCGAGACCGGTGACAGCCTTGAGCATATCGGCACCGTTTTGCACCGGGTCTTCGACAACTTAACGGAGCTGAGCCAGTCCGACTCTTTGATTCCCGGCCTTTCCACCGGCATGCGGGACTTGGACATGAAGATCAACGGTCTGAACAAGTCCGACCTTCTTCTGGTGGCCGCCCGTCCCGCCATGGGTAAATCCGCCTTTGCTCTGAACATCGGTCTGAATGTGGCAAAGAAATACAAGAAGACCGTGGCCATTTTCAACCTTGAGATGTCCCGTGAGCAGCTGGTCATGCGTCTGCTCGCCAACGAGAGTTTCGTCGACGGCAAGAAGCTTGCCACCGGCAAGCTCACCGACGAGGAGTGGAGCAAGATCTCCATGGCCGCCGCCTCCCTGAGCCAGACCGATATCCGTATCGATGACAACCCCTCCATCACCGTTGCCGAGATGAACGCCAAGCTGCGCCGTCTGGACAATTTGGGGCTCGTCATCATCGACTACCTGCAGCTGATGCAGGGATCCGGCTACAGCAAGGCCAGTGAAAACCGTGTCCAGGTGGTTGGCGAAATCTCCCGTTCCTTAAAGATCATGGCAAAAGAGTTGAACATTCCCGTGGTCTGCCTGTCCCAGCTAAGCCGTGCGGTGGAAAGCCGTACCGACAAGCGCCCCATCATGTCCGACCTTCGTGAATCCGGCGCCATCGAGCAGGACGCAGACTCCGTCATGTTCCTCTACCGTGACGAATATTATAACGAAAACACCGAAGACAAGGGCGTAGCCGAGTGCATCGTGTCGAAAAACCGCCATGGCGAAACCGGCACGGTCAAACTCCAGTGGATCGCCCAATATCAGGCCTTCGCAGACCGGGAGTGGAAGCATGCTGAATAAGCTCCTTTCCTTTACCCGACAGCAGGATCTGATCCACCCCGGCGATCACATCATCTGCGCTGTCTCCGGCGGTGCGGACTCCGTTGCCCTGTTGTTTAGCCTGTATCTTCTGAAAGAAAAGTTGGGTTTCCGGCTGTCCGCCGCCCACTTTAACCACAATCTCCGGGGCGAAGAATCCAATCGTGACGAACAATTCGTCCGTGACTTCTGCGACCGCTACGATATCCCCCTTCTGGTAGGGTCCTCCACCGTAACCAGCAGCAAAAAGGGACTGGAAGCTGCCGCCCGGGATGCCCGGTACAGCTATCTTCGCAGTCTTCCCGGCAAGATCGCCACCGCCCACACCGCCGATGACAACGCCGAAACCGTCCTGCTCCACCTGATCCGCGGCACAGGGCTGAAAGGTCTTGGTGGCATCACCCCCATCTCCGGGAATGTCATCCGTCCCATGTTGAGCGTCACCCGTCAGGATGTGGAAAACTTCCTGCAGGACTGGAGCCTTCCTCACATCGAAGACAGCTCCAACCACACTGACGCATTCCTGCGAAACCGCCTTCGGCACCATGTCATGCCCCTTTTAGCGGCAGAAAATCCCCAATTCGCGGAGAATACCAGCGCCATGGCTCTTCGCCTGCGGCTGGACGAGGCCTGTCTGAATCAAGCCGCTGAAACACCGTCCCCCATCTCCGTTTCCACCCTAAGAGGGCAGCACCCAGCTATCCGAAGCCGGATTTTGGAGAACTTTTTGAAGCAAAACGGCGTCCGGGAACCGGAAGCCAGCCACTTATCCCTTCTGGAAAGTCTGGTCTACTCCGATAACCCCTCCGCCGCCGGTCATTTCCCCGGAAATATCACCATCGCCCGGCGGTATGATACCCTTGTCCGTCTGGACAACCAAAACACCCCAGAGGATGTGCTTCTGCCCTCTTGCGGCACAGTCGAACTCCCCCAATGGGGCATTCGCATTACCCTTTCCCCGGCACAAACCGTCATCAACACGGACGATACTTTTACCATCTGCCCCCAAGGCCAGCTCCGCCTGCGTTCACGGCGCAGCGGCGACGAGCTGCAGCTGCCCGGCGGCACAAAAAGTCTAAAAAAGCGCTTCATCGACCGGAAGATCCCTGCTTCCGAGCGTGATTTTGTCCCCATTATAGAAGACGATGCCTCAATCGTGGCAGTCTATGGATTTGGAACCGATCTGCGCCGGGTTGCCCAGCAGCTTCCCGCCCTGCAGATCCATATAGAGAAATACACATAAAGAGGAGATCAATATGGAAAGAGATATCAAAGAAATTCTGCTCACCGAAGAGCAGATCCAGAATCGGATCGAGGAACTGGGCAAGATTCTCACTGAGGAATATAAGGACAAGAACCCTCTGGTAGTCGGTGTTCTCAAGGGCGTTGTGGTCTTCTACGCCGATATGATCCGCCACATCAAAGCCCCCTGCCAGTTAGACTTCATGTGGATCTCCTCCTACGCCGGAACCAACTCCTCCGGTAATATGGTGGTCCGTCAGGATGTTTCCGCCGATGTGAAGGGTCGTCATGTGCTGATTCTGGAGGACATCTTCGACACCGGCAACTCTCTCAATTTCACCTATCAGCATCTGCTGAGCAAGGGCGCCGCATCTGTCAAGATCTGCACCCTGCTGGATAAGCCCGAGCGCCGCAAGGAAGGCATTACCCTCCAGTGCGACTACGTCGGTTTCACCATCCCCAATGAATTTGTGGTAGGCTACGGTCTGGATTTCAACGAGAAGTATCGTAACCTGCCCTATGTTGGAATCCTGAAGCCGGAAGCATACCAAAAGTAAGGAGCATTCCATTGAAAAAAAGCAAACTCTTAACCGTTCTGATCTACGGTCTGCTGCTCATCTCCCTGTTTTCTCTGATTTCCGGAGTCTTCGGCAGCGGCGACCCGGATCTCCCCTATTCCCAGGTGGTGAAGCTCTTCCAGGAGGAGCAGGTCCGCAGCTTCACGCTGAAGGGCAATGTTATCAAGCTGGAACTGCATAAGCCCTACAAGGACAAGACCTCCCTCACCACTGAGCTGCCCTATCCGGAGGAATTCTGTCAGGAAATGGGCGGTCTGTTTCAGGCGCAGCTTACCTCCGGCGTGCTGGAGAGCTATCATATCACCGAGGTAGAGGGTTTTTCCCCCTATGATCTGGTGATCCCCCTGCTGATCGTAGGCGCAATTCTGCTGTTCCTTTGGATTCTGCTGAACACCCAGATCGGCGCCCGAATCCCCCATGGTCTGCTGCTGGTCGGCCCTCCCGGCACCGGTAAGACTTTGCTTGCCCGGGCAGTTGCCGGCGAAGCCGATGTCCAGTTCCTGTCCATCTCCGGTTCTGACTTTGTAGAGATGTATGTAGGCGTGGGCGCAAGCCGTGTCCGTGACCTGTTCGACCAGGCCAAGAAACTGGCTCCTGCCATCATCTTCATCGACGAGATCGATGCGGTCGGCCGTAAGCGCGGCTCCGGCCTTGGCGGCGGCCACGACGAAAAAGAGCAGACGCTGAACCAGCTTCTGGTGGAAATGGACGGCTTCGGCCGCACCGAGGGTGTCATCGTCCTCGCCGCCACCAACCGTCCCGACATTCTCGATCCCGCCCTGCTCCGTCCCGGCCGTTTCGACCGCCAGATCCATGTGGGCCGCCCCGACATCAAGGGCCGTGAGGACATTCTGAAGGTCCATGCCAAGGGCAAGCGTCTGGATTCCAGTGTTGACCTGAAAACCATCGCCCGTGCCACCTCCGGCTTCACCGGCGCAGACCTGAGTAATCTGTTAAATGAAGCCGCTATCATGGCCGCCCGGGACAACCGCCCCGTGCTGACCATGGAGGATCTGAACGAGGCCATGATGAAGGTCATCGCCGGCCCCGCCAAGCGCAGCCGTGTCAGCACCCGTAAGGATCTGAAGGTCACCGCCCTCCATGAGGCCGGCCACGCCGTAGCCACCTATCACCTGCCCACCCAGGATCCTGTCCGGCATATTACCATCATCCCCCGTGGCCAGTCCCTTGGCTCCACCTGGAGTCTGCCCCAGGACGATTCGTCCAACATGACTCGTAATGAGATGTACGAGGAGATCGTCTCCCTGCTGGGTGGCCGCGTTGCCGAGGATCTGTTCATCGGTGACATTTCTGTCGGCGCTTCCAACGATATTGACCGGGCCACCAAGCTGGCCAAGGACATGGTCGCCCGTTACGGCATGTGTGAGCGCTTGGGTACCGTCTCCTATCTGGGCGGCGGCGAAGTCTTCATCGGCCGGGACTATCAGACCACCAAGAGCTATTCTGAGAAGGTGGCCGGCACCATCGACGACGAGGTCAAGATCCTCATCGACAAGGCCTATGCCCACTGCAAGGAACTTCTCAGCACCCATTCCGACAAACTCCATCAAGTCGTGGACTTCCTGCTGGCCAATGAATCCATGACCGGTGAGCAGTTTGCCGCCTGCATGGAAGACCGGGAGATCGGCGAATCTTCCGCTACCTCCCTCTTCGACGCAAGCAAACCTTCCGAAAACTGATCAGTGCCCCGAAGTGACTCCACTTCGGGGCGTTTCCCATTAATAACAGTCCGGATGGAATAGGCATTACCCATAAAACACGCAACCGGCACAGCAGTTTTCCCCACCGCGCCTGTTCTTGCATAATTATCCTTCGTGTGTTAATATGAAATCAAACCGTTCATAAACTTGAATTTTTCTAACGGTTACGCACTGCACCAAAGCCTCCCTCTGATGAGGGAGGTGTCCCGAAGGGGCGGAGGGAGAGAAAACTACCCCTCAGTCACGCTGTTCGCGTGACAGCTCCCCTGACAAGGGGCGCCTTGGGCGCCGTAAGCGCCAGTTGAACGATTTTGAATTGACGAGGAAGAAAAATGTTAGTTTCCAAAATAAAAGAAGAGGATTTGAACCTCAATATAATAGACAAGTTGCTGTTTCAAGGCTTAGAGGATACAGGTGAAGATGTTGATTGCATCATTGTCTTGGGTAGTATTAAGGCTGCCCAGTATCGTGTTCCTATGGCAGTTGATGTTTACAACGCAGGGCGATCAAGCAAGATGATGTTATGCGGCGGCAAATTACGAGACTTTTCCGATGGAAAATATACTGAAGCCGAGCATATGTACAAAGCTGTTTTAGAATTTGGTGTAGCGGAAGAGAATATTATTCTGGAGAAGGCATCGCAGAACACCGTAGAAAATATCCTTTTTGCATTGATAGAATTGCAGCGAACCCTTTGGTTAAATAAAGTTCGCAAAGTTTTGCTGGTTACTACTGCTTATCATATGAGACGCAGTTTGGCTATCGCAAGGTATTTATTTCCAGAGCATATTGACATCATACCCTGCCCAGCAAATGATACTAACACAAGACGAGAGAATTGGATGAACACAACTGTGGGCATTCAACGGGCAAAGGACGAAGCAATGAAAGTTGTTAGATATGTGACCAACGGGGTTATTCCAGATTTTGAAATATAATATCGCCAATTTCCAATTCATCCACCTGCCCTATATACAGCGCCCTGCCTGTCATGCGTCCAATGATAAAAGCCCAGCTGCTTTTGCAGCTGGGCTTAACCTGTTTTTGGGGCGTCCGCAGAACGCGGCGGACTGTTTTTATCAGTTCAGCGCCACATTGGGCAGGCGGATGGCCGCATAATCAACCGCAATGGGGTACTTCTCCATAATGCCTTCGACCATCGCGTTCTGCCGTTCCGTCAGCAGATCGCTCTTGGCATATTCCTTCCACAGAATGACATCACCGGCAAAGTACATTACATGATAACCCGCAGCGGTTCTGACGATGCCGCTGTCGCCCTTCTTCCGGGAAGCATCAAAGCACCATGCGTTAAACTCCTCCATCATCTGGCCTTCGTACACATCGGTATACAGGCCGCCGTTGGTGTTGGAGCCGGGGTCAGCAGAGTTTGCATTTGCCAGCTCTGCAAATTTTTCTTCCTTCTTGCCGGAATTCTTCCACTGCTTCAGCAGATCCTGTGCCTTTTTCTCTGCGCTGGCCCATGCCTCCTCGCTGAAGGTCTCCGTGTAGATGTTCTCAATGGTTGCGCCCTCGGGCAGGATCAGAATGTGGCGCACATTCACATTCTTGGTATCCTTACTCAGACCGTTGGCAGCATATTCCTCGGCGTGTTCCTCGAAAAATGCCTTTATCTCCGCCTCGGAAGGGGTCATCTTCTCGCTTTCGGCATAGTAGTAGGACATGCTCTCATAGTACACCGTCTCATATTCCAGGAAAGCATCCACGCCTGCACCGGGACCCACCAGTTTCTGCAGCATCTCGTCAGCAGAAGCAAATCCCTGAGACTTCGCGGATTCCTCCAGCATGTTGGGCAGTTCGTCCAGTTCTTTCCGGTAATCGTCCTCCAGCTTGTGGCCCACTGTTTCAGCCTCCACAGCCAGGATCTGATAGCTGTACCAGGTGCTCAGTGCCTGCTGCAGGAAATACTGCTGCCAGGTCATGGTAGGATCGTAATAGCATGTCTGGGCATCCAGAGGTTTGGTAACATCCAGACCGATATAGCTTGCATAGTAGCCCATTTCCGATCCCAGGAACTGATGGACATACATCCAGTAATAGATCTGGAGCTGTCTGTTGGTCAGAGCCTTGTTTCCCACGGTAGCGATCACGGTGTCACCGTTTGCCAGCACATCCGCATCCTCTGCGCTGTAGCTGCCCTTATAGGTCGCATTATCCTCCAGTGTATCCGCAGGGATGGTAGCGGGCTCTGTAACCGGCTCCGTAGCCGTGATTTCAGTCGGCTGGGTGGCAGGTGCCTTGTCTGCGGTGGTGTCGGGCTTCACTTCCGCCTTCTTCATGCCGCCCAGCACCAGCGCTGTCAGCACAGCCAGCAGCACCACGCAGGCCGCCACAGTAAAGGCAAACTTGCCCGGGGTCACCTTCAGCACGTTTTCTTCCGCAATTTCCACGGCTTTGCCGCATTCAGGGCAGACCTTGCAGCCCTCTTCCAGCTCAGCCTTGCAGTGTTTGCAATTCATAAAAAACCTCTTTCTCCGTCAAAACGGTGGTCATTCTGAGATAGTTTACCATGCTTTTTTCTCAATTGCAACCCATGAAATAAATGTTTACAATTTCCTTCAGCCTGTAAAATCTGCAAAAACCCTTGAAAACAGGCATCAAGAATGCTATTATATATGATTGAGAAAGTATCCATCGGAGGAAATCCCATGAACACCAAAACCACTGTCATTTCCGAAGCCCAGCTGCAGCAGCAGTTTGCCTTTTGTGATAAAATCGCCGCCTTCTGGCAGCAGGAGAACGCCACCCCCACCGCCTATGTGGAGACCTACGGCTGCCAGCAGAATGAAGCCGACTCCGAGAAACTCCGGGGTTATCTGACCCAGTCCGGCTACGCCATTGTAAACGAAGCTGAAGGCGCCGACGTGGTCATTATGAACACCTGCGCCATCCGGGAACACGCCGAGCAGCGTGTCTTCGGCAATTTGGGCGCCCTGACCCATACCAAGCGCCGTCACCCCCGGCAGAAGATCTTCCTGTGCGGCTGCATGGCCGGCGAGACCGCTGTCAGCGACCGGATCAAGAAAAGTTACCCCCATGTGGACGGTGTTTTCTCCACCCACCATCTGTGGCAGTTCCCGGAAATCCTGTGGAACGTATTAAATAAGAAGAAGCGCCAGTTCTACGTCGCCGACGAACCCGGCTCCATCGCCGAGGGCATCCCTCAGGTTCGTGACTCCAAGCTGAAGGCATGGGTCTCCATCATGTACGGCTGCAACAATTTCTGCACCTACTGCATCGTCCCCTACGTCCGTGGCCGGGAGCGCAGCCGTCAGCCGGAGGATATTCTGAACGAATGCCGCTTATGTATTGAAGCCGGCGCCAAAGAGATCACCCTTCTGGGTCAGAACGTCAACTCCTACGGCAAGGATCTTGGCTGCGGCATGGACTTTGCCGATCTGCTGGCTGCCATCGCTCAGCTCCCCGGCGAGTTCCTCATCCGTTTCATGACCAGCCATCCCAGAGATGCCTCCGAAAAGCTCTTTGACACCATGGCAAAGTACGATAAGATCGCCAAGCAGCTCCACCTGCCCTTCCAGTCCGGCTCTTCCCGGGTCTTGAAGGCTATGAACCGCCACTACGACCGGGAAACCTACCTAAAAAAGGTCAGCTATGCCAAATCCGTCATGCCCGATCTGGTTCTGACTTCCGACGTCATCGTGGGCTTCCCCGGCGAGACCGAGGAGGAGTTTGAGGAAACCATCTCTCTCATCCAGCAGGTCCACTACGACTCCCTCTTCACCTTCATTTTCTCCCCCCGGATCGGTACTCCTGCCGCCTCCATGGAAGACCCCACCCCCAAGGAAGAGAAGAGCCGCCGTTTCGACCGTCTTTGCGCCGTCCAGAATTCCATTTCCGTGGAAATCCACGATGCCTACATCGGCAAAACCATGCGCTGTCTGGTAGACGGCATGGACAAGGAACTGCTCACTGCCCGTACCGAGGGCGGCCGGCTGGTTCGCTTCCCCGGCAGCGAAAGCCTCATCGGCACCTACCAGAATATCACCATCACCGGCGCCACCACCTGGAGCCTGACCGGCACACAAGTATAAAGAAAGAGGTTACGCCAATGGCCAAACCTGTTAACGAACTGACGCCCATGCAGCGGCAGTACCACGATATCAAAGAGCGCAATCAAGACTGCATCCTGTTCTTCCGCTTGGGCGACTTCTACGAGATGTTCGACGAGGACGCCAAAACTGCCGCCCGGGAGCTGGACTTAACCCTGACCACCCGTGACCGTGGCAAACCCAAGGAAGAGCAGACTCCCATGTGTGGCGTACCCTACCACAGCGTGGACTCCTACATTGCCCGCCTGGTTCAGAAGGGCTACAAAGTCGCCATCTGTGAGCAGATGCAGGACCCTGCTACCACCAAAGGCCTGGTGGAACGGGACATCACCCGGATCGTCACCCCCGGCACGGTGACGGAAAGCTGCATGCTGGATGAGAACAAAAATAACTATATCGGCTGTATTTACGGAGAAAGCGGCAAATTCGGTCTGTCTTTCTGCGATGTTTCCACCGGCGCGTTTTTCGCCACCGTCTGCGCCGATCCCCAGAACGTCGCCTCCGAGCTGGGCCGCTTCGCCCCCAGTGAGGTGATCCGTTTCGGCTCCAATGTGGATGCCGAACCCATCACCGATGCCCTCTTCCGCCGTTTAAATTGCTGCGTCAACGAAGGCCGCAGGGAGCTGTTCTCTCTGGAAGCTGCGGAAAGCCTGCTGGAACGGCACTTTGCCGCCAGCCTTTCCCAGTTGGGACTTACCGGCATGCCTGCCGCCATTATTTCCGCCGGCGCACTGCTGCAGACCCTGCTGAACGTCCAGAAAAATGACCTTGCCCACATCCGGGAGCTGCAGTATTACACCACCGGCCGTTTCATGGAGTTGGACTTGGATGCCCGCCGCAATCTGGAGCTCACCGAAACCATGCGCGCCAAGGAGAAAAAAGGCACCCTCCTTTGGGTGCTGGACAAAACCCACACCGCCATGGGCGGCCGAATGCTGCGCTCCTGGCTTGAAAAACCCCTCCTCGACCCCGTAGAGATCACCCGCCGCCACGCCGCCGTGGAGGAGCTGGTAGACAATATGATCATCCGTGGAGAACTGGAGGAAGCGCTCCGGGATGTTACCGACTTGGAGCGTGTCATGACCAGAATCGTCACCGGCACCGTCAACTGCCGTGACCTGTTAGGTCTTGCCCGGGGTTTCCGGGCGCTGCCGCTTGTGAAGGAGCAGCTTTCCAAGCTGGAATCCCCCTTACTGCGCAAACTGGAGCAGTCCATCGATGCCCTGAATGACTGCGCCGATCTCATTGAGTCCACCATTGTGGACGAACCGCCCCTGACCGTCCGGGAAGGCGGCATCATCCGCAAGGGTGCCAACGCCGACGCCGACCGGCTCCGGGACATCATGGAGGGCGGCAGCGGCACCATTGCCGCCATCGAAGCCAGCGAACGGGAAAAGACCGGCATCCGCACCTTAAAAGTTGGCTATAACCGTGTATTTGGCTACTACATTGAAGTTTCCAAATCCTTTATGGATCAAGTTCCCGGTCACTACATCCGCAAGCAGACCCTTGCCAACTGCGAGCGCTACATCACGCAGGAGCTGAAGGAACTGGAAACCCAAGTCCTCACTGCCAAGGATCGGCTCACCGCTCTGGAATACCAGATCTTCACCCATCTCCGGGAACATCTGGCCCAGCAGGCCGCCCGTGTGCAGCTTACCGCCGGAGCGGTAGCCGCCACCGATGCGCTGTGTTCTCTGGCAGCCGTTGCCGTCCAGCGGGGCTACTGCCGCCCGGAGATCACCCTGAACCGGGAGATCTCCATCCGCGACGGCCGCCATCCGGTGGTGGAAGCCATGCTGAAAGACGCCCTTTTCGTCCCCAACGACACCGAACTGGGTCGGGAGGACAATCAGGTTGCCATCATCACCGGCCCCAACATGGCCGGTAAATCCACCTACATGCGTCAGGTGGCCCTCATCGTGCTCATGGCCCAGATGGGTTCCTTCGTCCCTGCCCGCAGTGCCAAGATCGGCCTTGTGGACCGGGTCTTCACCCGCATCGGCGCCAGCGATGACCTAGCCTCCGGCCAGTCCACCTTTATGGTGGAGATGGCGGAAGTGGCTTCCATCTTAAAATACGCCACCTCCCGATCCTTGCTGATCCTCGACGAGATCGGCCGCGGCACTTCCACCTATGACGGCATGGCCATTGCCCGTGCCGTGCTGGAATACGCCGCCAGCCCCAAGCGCTTGGGTGCAAAGACCCTCTTCGCAACCCACTACCACGAGCTTTCCACCATGGAGGACAAGCTCCCCAATGTTAAAAACTATAATATCGCCGTGAAAAAGCGTGGCGACCAGATGATCTTCCTGCGCAAGATCGTCCCCGGCGCCACCGATGACAGCTACGGTATCGAGGTCGCCAAACTGGCCGGCATTCCCAATGTGGTCATCAGCCGCGCCCGTGAGATCCTCACCGAGCTGGAAAACGAAGGCAGCAAACCCGCCCCCGCTGTGGAAAAAGCACCGGAGGATCAGGTCAGCCTGCTGGATCTGACCGGTCAGCAGGTCATCGCAGCCCTCTCCTCCATCACCGTGGAGACCCTCACACCCATTGAAGCCATGAACGAGCTGTATAAGCTGAAGAAAATGTTGAATTAATATGAGAAAACCGAATTTATCCAACTCCATGACCCAGCAGGAGACCATCTGGGGCTGGTTTTACCTGATCGTCCAGCTCTTCGTCCTGCCCACCCTGCTGCAGTTCGCCAACACCATGCTCTCCTGGAAGCTCACCGCCTCCGAGCTGCGTTTTACCCTGTATCTGGTGAATTTCCTCACAGTTCTGTGGATTTTCCGAAACTATTTGGGCAAAAATATGGATCAACTCCACCAGCACCCAGCCTATTTCTTTCAGGCGGTGATTCTGGGACTGGTCGCCTATTCTGCCTGCGGCTTTGCTCTGGAATGGGTCATGCGCCTATTCTTCCCCAATTTCTCCAACGCAGGGGAATCTTCCATCGCCGCCCTTGCCAAAAACGGTTATTATCTCACCTTTGTCGGCACCGTGATTCTGGTACCCCTGGCTGAAGAGAGCTTCTACCGTGGTCTGATCTTTCGTGGACTCTACGGCAAGTCCCCCTGGGCCGCCTACATCATCTCCATCGCGGTCTTCGCCGCTGCCCACATCCTCGAGCACATCGGCAGCTACTCCATTTTGCAGTTGGTGCTGACTTTCCTGCGCTACCTGCCTGCCGGTCTGTGCCTTGCATGGGCCTACGCCAAATCCGATTCCATCTTCGCCCCGGTTCTCATCCGGGCGCTGATCAACGCCTATACCGTTTCGAAATTGAGGTAATTCTATGCCGAAGATCATTCAGCTGTCCCCCCATATCGCCAACCTCATCGCCGCCGGCGAAGTGGTGGAGCGGCCTGCCTCCGTTGTCAAGGAGCTTCTTGAGAACGCGGTGGATGCAGGCGCCTCCAAGATCACCGTGGAGATCCGGGATGGCGGCATGACTTTCCTCCGTGTCACCGACAATGGCTGCGGCATGGCGCCTCAGGATGTCCGTACGGCCTTCCTCCGCCACGCCACCTCCAAGCTGCGCACCGCCGAAGACTTAGCTGCCATCGGCACTATGGGTTTCCGTGGTGAGGCTCTGGCCGCTATTGCTTCCGTCAGCCGCATCGACCTGATGACCAAAACCGCAGGCAGCCTTACCGGAACCAGCCTCACCTTGGAAGCCGGACAAATTCTGGAAGAATCCGAAGTCGGCTGTCCCGACGGCACCACCATCATCATCCGGGATCTGTTCTTCAACACCCCCGCCCGGATGAAGTTCATGAAATCCGACTCTGTGGAAGGCAGCCGGGTCACCGCTGCCGTGCAAATGCAGGCTCTCGCCCACCCCGAAGTGGCCTTCCAGCTGATTCGGGACGGCAAACAGGTTCTCTCCACTCCCGGCAACGGCGGCTTACAGGCCGCAGTCTACTGCATCTACGGCCGGGAGTGCGCCCAAATGATCAACGTAGACAGCCGCTGGGAGAACTACCGCCTCACGGGCTACGTTTCAAAGCCCACCGACGCCCGTCCCAGCCGCGCTCTGCAGACCTTCTTCGTCAATAACCGGCCTGTGAAGTCCAAGCTTCTCACCGCCGCTTTGGAAGAAGCCTACCGCAACCAGATCATGGTTGGCAAATTCCCCAGCTGTGTGCTGCATCTGACGCTGCCTGCCAACACCGTGGATGTCAACGTCCACCCAGCGAAAACCGAGGTCAAGTTCCTCTCTGAGAAGGCCGTCTTCGACTGCGTCCACTATGGTGTTCTGGGCGCGCTGAACAAGACTCCCGACCGCCCTGCGGTGCAGTTCAAGCAACCGGCAGCGGCCCCCATGCCTGCCGCACCCGCCCCCTCCAAGCCTGCGGAGCCTAAAAAGGACTTCTTCCGCACCATGACCCCGGAGGAATACAAGACCTTCTCCACCGCTCTGAAAGACGCCCCCCAGCCCAAACCCGCTGCCGCAGCAGCGACGGTGGCTAAGATCGAGCGTCCTGCCAATAGCCAGCTGCGGGAGTCCGTCATACTCCCCACCGCCCAACCGCCTGTGCAGGTGTCCCGACCTCTGCCGCCGGTTCTTCCCCCGATGGCTGAACCTGCGCCCACAAAGGT
>JAGKTU010000039.1 GCA_021153265.1 Clostridia bacterium | reverse complement strand
ATCCCTATTATACCTTGTCTGGGACTGAATTTCTACTGGTTTTATGAAGTATGATCCGTTAATTCGGACTTACTGGCTTTTAGTTATTCACTCAAAGCTCATTCCCTGTCGTAGTTTTTTCTTTCCAGCCGAAAAAAACTGTGCTATGATACAATCAACAGCTACCAAACGGAGGGATCCCCATGAAAAAGCGCATCCTCTGCATCAGCGCCATCTCCATCGTTGTGGCGGTGGTTCTGGGCATCGCCATATTTTTTGCCACCCATGTGTCCATTCGCGGAACGTATTTCCCCAGAAACGCCCCGGTCTACGACCTGACCGGCTTTGATTTGTCGGTGAAAGAGTACACCGACCTGCGCAGCCGTTTCCCGGACAGCCAAATTTTGTGGAACGTCCCTTTTCAGGGCAGCCGCTACCCCACCACCACAGAAAAGCTGACCCTCACCGCCCTGACCGAAGAGGACGTCCTCCTGCTGGACCACTTCCCCCAGCTAAAGCAGGTGGACGGCAGCCAGTGTCCCGATCTGGACAATCTGCTTCTTTTGCAGGCGCGCCGTCCGTCGTGTCAGGTTCTCTATCAAGTCCCTCTGGGCAGCGAAAACTGCAGTTGCCTTTCCACGGCGTTTACGGCAGCCGATGCCACCGCTGAACAGCTGGATGCTGCGCTCCCCCTGCTGCCCCGTCTGCGGCAGCTCACTTTGGAAGGCGAACTGCCCGCCCCCGAGGTGCTTCTGCGCCTGCGCGAAGCCTTCCCCGATGTCACCATGACCTTCTCCATGGACATCTGCGGCCAGACCTGCCCCTCCGCCGCCCAGACCATGGATTTCACCGGCCTCCCGGTCACTTTTCAGGAGCTTTCCCGGCTGCTGCCCCTGTTCCCGGCCCTTACGGAGGTCAATCTTACAGATACGCCCCTATCCGACAGCGAGCTGAAGGCCCTCGCCACCCAATTGCCGGATATTTTCTTCCTGTGTACCATGGATTTTATGGGCATCCCCCTATCCACGGACACCACCGAAATCGACATCTCCCGGCGGAAGGATGTCACCGTAGAGGAAATCGAAACCCTGCTTCCCTTCTTCCCCCATCTGACTCTGCTCGATATGTCCCATTGCGGCATTGACGACGAGGCTATGGATGCCCTGAACCGCCGCCACCCGGATACTTCCATCGTCTGGACTCTGCAAATCGGTCTTGTGACCCTGCGCACCGACGCCACGGTTTTCTTCCCCGCCTCCATCAACGAGCTGTCACTGCCCAGCGAGGAGCAGCTAAAGAAGCTCCGCTACTGCACGGAAATGGTGGCGGTGGACGTGGGTCATTGCCACACCTCCAACTGTGATTGGGCCCAATATATGCCCCACCTTAAGTATCTGATCATCGCCGACACCTCCATTTCCGACCTGACACCCCTGTCCGGGCTGAAAGAACTGGTGTATCTGGAGGTATTCTCCACCGACGTGGTGGACTATTCCCCCCTGCTTGGCTGCACCGCCCTGCAGGATCTGAATGTGGGCAACACCTTCGGCGATCCCGAGCCGCTGAGCCGGATGACTTGGCTGCACAATCTGTACTGGTTCGGCACCAAACGGGATCCTGCCCTGTATGAGAAGACCCGGCTGCTGCCCGAACAGCTTCCGGACACCAATGTGGTGCTGACCGGCACCCGAAATATCGACGCCGGTTGGCGGTATCTGCCCAATTACTATCTGTTCCGCGACTACATCGGCGGCAGTTTCTTCAATCAGGAGGGCATTCAAAGCCGGTGGGGCTTCACCGACGGCGAACGGATCATGGCCTGTGATAAATCCATCCATTCGCCTCCGGTGCATCAGGTTCTGGCTGAGATCATCCGCTACCGCATCGACAACGGTCTGCCGATTCCCGGCGTCAAAAATGTCGGCAGCGAAAAGGCTGAAATCCTCTACCAAACCGTCTGCGCATCCGGCAAATAACCGCAAAAAACAGCCCCATCCGATCTGGATGGGGCTGGATTTCTATGTGGTTATCTCTTTGCCGTGGGGCTGAAGCGAACTTCAGGACCGGAGGGTCTGGGGTTTGCTGCTGCGCCGGGATTGGGTGTATGTGCAGGAGGTGCATAGGCAGAGGGTGCAGGAGGTGCATAGGCAGAGGGTGCAGGAGGGGCGTAGGCAGAGGGTGCAGGAGGTGCATAGGCAGCAGGTGCGTAAGGTGCGTAATGTGCAGGCTTGGATACGGGCATACCGTCCATATGCAGATGCTTGACGCGCCATGCTTCGACCTTAATCGGCAGCCACAGAGCATAAATGCCAAGGGTCACCATGGTCAGCAGTACCCACAGCAGCCATTTTCCGATCAGCTGACCGCCCGTGCCGTCGAAATAGAGCCGTCTGCCGTTGATGTAGGTGTGTTCGGCAAACCAAGATTCTTTCCAGCACAGCAGCCAGGGATAGGCAATGCCCAGGGTGATGGCCGACAGGAATGCCGTCGCCAGATTGATGCCCAGCAAGCCCAGCATGGAGCCGGTAAACACACTTTCACCGCGCATGATTTTTTCATGATCGTGAGCATTCATAGTAGTTCCTCCTTGATTTTCCGTTATTTGACAATTTCAGCATACCACGCACCCTGTTTTTTGTCAACGATTTCGGGCAAAAACGGGGCTTTTTTATGCTCATTTTGAAGGGGTTGTTGTCTTCTTCCGTGCAACCGCCGTCAGCTCCCGGATCAGCGCTTCGTCCGCCCGGTTATAGAGTTTCCCATCCCAGCGGAGGTTCGGGCCCTTGCCGCACTGGCGCATACAGGGGACGTAGCGAATCTCGAAGCCGGCATCTTTGCCGTAGGTCTTCTCCACAAAATCCGCCAGAGCTGCTCGCTTGGAGCAGTTCGGCCCGGCGCATAGTTCTAAGCAATGGGTATCCTTCAGCCGCAGCCGGGGAATCCGGCGGATCAGCGCCAACAGCAGAGCCTCCTTGGTCTTCAGCCCTTCTGCCGCCTGAGAAACCAAATAGGCCGGGATGGCACCGCCGTGGGCATCCTGAATTTCTGTCAAAAGGGCGATAAGGGCGGACTGATCGTTTGGTGCGCCCTGTTTTTGGTAATAGGAAAGGGCTTCCTCCATAGAAAAATTCATTTGCGTTCTCCTTGGATCTGGGGTAAAAAAGGCGGCCGCAACGGCCGCCCCAACAAAAATATCATATCACGAACGATATGCAAGTGTCAACGGTTATTCATCGGAAAATTCTGTTTTCTCCGGTTTGCACGGAAACTACACAACTTATTTATATATTTTTCCATCTTGCAAAACCGAAAATCAGCCGCTATTATATAAATACAAAGAGGTGATACCAATGATCTAGTTCACCCAAGATCTTCTTAAAACAGAGGATCGAAAGATACGTCTTTCCCTTTCTTCCGATTACATAAATTTCCTCAGAAACAACAATCAAGGAATTGAAACGGAAGCAATTCAAAAACAATCCGAAAGCCGTATCTAATCTACGAAAGCGAGGTTACCCAATGATTGAACCCAAGAATTCCATGAAATAACCCTCGACTGTTACAGTGGTTAAGTAACAAGTCGAGGGTTATTTCATTTGTGCCGAAACGCGCCGAAAGGGGCGTCTTTTTTTATGCGTAATGGTATTTTTTGCGGAATTTGACGAAGCAAACTGTGGTCAGCACCAGCGCGGTCAGCTCCGCCGCCACCACCGCCCACCAGATGCCGTCCAGTCCCCAAATAAGGGGCAGCAGCATCACGGCCGCGATCTGGCAGATGAGTGTCCGGACGAAGGAGATCACGGCGGAAATGAGGCCGTTATTAAAAGCCGTGAACATGGAACTGGCGAACATATTGAAGCCGCAGAGCAGGAAGGACAGGGCATAGATCCGGAAGCCCCGGACGGTCATGTCGAATAGGGTCGGATCGTAGCTGACGAAGATTTTGGCCAAGGGTTTGGCCAAAACTTCAGCGCAGATCAGCATGGCAAGGGAGAATACGCTGAGCAAAAGGATGCTCTTGCGGAACAGGCTCTTCAGCTCCGGGCGGTTGTCCGCACCGTGGTTGAAGCCGAAGATAGGAGCTGTGCCGATGGAAAAGCCGATGAACACCGACAAAAAGAATAGATTCACGTACATAATAACGCCGTAGGCGGCGATGCCGTTTTCCCCGGCGTAGCGCAGAAGCTGCAGATTATAAAGCATGCCCACAAGGCTCATGGAAAGATTGTTCATCAGTTCCGATGCGCCATTGGTGCAGGCACGGAGCAGTTCCCTGCCGTAAAACCGGCATCTGCCCAGCCGCAGAAGACTGGGATTCGGACGCAGGAAGTAGACCAGCGGGATGATGCCGCCCACCACCTGAGAAATGGCGGTGGCTGCCGCCGCACCGATGAGTCCCCAGCGGAACACCGCCACAAACAGGGCATCCAGCACCATATTGCACACGCCGGAAGCCACCGTCATCACGAGGGAAAGGGTGGGTTTCTCCGCGGCAACGCAGAAGCTCTGGAAGGCAAACTGAAGGATATAGGCGGTCATAGCGGACAGCACAACGGCACCGTAGGTGACGCAGTCGGTGAGCATTTGTCCCGTAGCGCCCAACAGTATGGCCACAGGCCGCAAAAGCAGCAGCGAGATCACCGTGAGAATGGCGCCGCCTAAGGCACAGACCCAAGTGAGCATAGAAAACAGCTCGTTTGCCCGCTTTTTATCGCCCAAGCCAAGGGTCGTGGAGATCAGGGCCGTACCGCCGGTACCCAGCATGAAACCAAGGGTGCCGAAAGCCATCACATAGGGCATGATGAGATTGAGAGCGGCAAAGGCGGTCTTGCCGGCGTAATTGGACACAAAAATGCCGTCCACCACGCCATAGATGGAGGTGAAGATCATCATCACTATGGAGGGCCATGTGAAGCGCAGAAGCCGGCCGTAGGTAAAATGATCGGAAAGTTGGATTTTCATAGAATACTCCTTAAAAAAACGCTGAGAGGGAATCTCAGCGTTTTATTAAATCCAGTCGGTGACCAGAACCTGCTCGTAGGAGAACCAGTCCCGGGTCAGATCCAGCACCATGTCCCAGGCACCTTCCTCCAGGAACTGATGGCTGGTGCCGGGGATCACCACCAGCTTGGCGCCGTCGTTGATACGGCGGAAATGGTGGATATCCTCCCAACGGATATAGGGGCTCTCCTCGCTGTGGAGGATCAGCACCGGGATGGGAATGGCGGTGAGGGCAATATTCTCCTCCAGCTCCTCGTAGAACCGGTAGGGGATGTGCAGAGGGCGCGGGGTGGGGAAAGTGATCTGGTCCATAGCCCAGAAGGTGGTCTTGGACATCCGCGCCATGGTAAGCAGGGTATCGTGCATCCGCACAGAGGGGGTATGCAGCACCAGCTTTACCTGTCCGGGCAGCTCCAAAAGATCATCCAGCGCCACCAAGGTCACATAAGCGCCGAAGCCCGTAGCGAAAATGCACAGGTCTTCCACCTCGGGGTAGCGCTCCCGGAGGTGCCGGGCTGCCGTCAGCAGGGTGTGGACGCAGTCGGAAAGGATGAAATCATCCGAGGGGTTTTCGCCGTGGGCCGGGAAGTCGAAACGCAGCACGGCGGAGGAGAAAAAGGTCATCTCCTCGGCGATGCCCTCCTGAATGGCATCCCGGGAGCTGCCGCCAATGCCGTGGACACCCAGCACCAGCCGGCGGATATCGCCATGGGGCGGCAGGGTCAGGCGGCAGGGGATATTCAGGTTATTTTCGGTGAGAACGAAGGACTGTTCCACGGATATCCCCCTCCTTTGTGTCGAAAAAAGTGGATATTCATCATATTAGCAGATGGATACCAAAATTGCAACCGTTTTCCGGGATACAAATATACAGAAAACGGCATCTAAAAGAGGGATTTGTCCGTTTAAGTTGCCAAATATATAGAAAAAGGACGAACGCAAAATGCGTTCGTCCTTTTGGTTTTGGAAAAACTAGCTGTTTCTGACACGCATGAACAAGCCTTCCACATAGCGGGAGACTTCCTCGGGCAGGTAGGAATAGCTGGTGCCGTTGGTCTGGACCTCCGGACTGGGATAGACGATGGGACTTTCGGCGAGAGAGGGGTCCATATGCTGCCGGGCTTCGGAAATGGGAGAGCCATAGCAGATATAGTCCATGTTGGCACCGGAAATCTCCGGGTCGCAGAGGAAGTTGATAAACAGCTCCGCCGCTCCCTTCTCCTGACAGCACTTGGGGATGCACATGGCGTCCACAAACAGGTTGAATCCCTGATCCTCCGGCAGGTAGAAGGCCAGATTCTCGTTGCTCTCCATCATCATCATGCAGTCGCCGGCGTAATAAGGGGCGATCCACGCCACCTCGTTCTCCATCAGATCATAGACCTGATCCATGACGTACTGCTGCAGAAGGGGCTTCTGCTTGGCAAGCAGGTCGGCGCACTCCCGGAGCTGGGCTTCGTCGGTGGTGTTGACGCTGTAGCCCAGCATGTACTGGGCAATGCCGATGGCGTCACGGGAATTGTCGAACATGAGGATCTTATCGTCGTACTTTTCGTTCCACAGCACTTCCCAGCCCTTGGCTACGTCGGCTTCGTCCACAAACTTCGTGTTGTAGATGATGCCCACGGTGCCCCATGTATAGGGGACGGAGTACTTGTTCTCCGGGTCGTAGTCCCGGTTGCGGAAAGTATCGTCCACATACTGATAGTTGGGGATGTTGTCAAAGTTCAGCTCAAGGAGCATATCCTCCTGGATCATCCGGGCGATCATATAATCAGACGGGATGATCACATCCACGGTGATGCCGCCGTTAGACAGCTTGGTGTAAAGCGTCTCGTTGGAATCGTAGGTGGAGTAGTTGACCTTGATATTGGGATAGCGGCGCTCGAACTCGGCGATGATGTCCATGGTATCGTCGCTGCCGTCGGCAATGTTCTGACCCCAGTTGTAGACGTTCAGGGTGATGGTCTCCTGACGGGAGGGGATCAGCGCAAAGCCTGCGCCAACCAGCATGGCAACAACGGCCGCCAGAGCCGCCACCCGCTTGAAGGTGCGCATAGCCTTGGATTCCACCTTGACCCGCTGCTGCTTCTTTTTCTTGTCCGCGCTGATCTGAAGCAGGTTCATGGTCAGCATCAGAACGAAGATCAGACCGAACAGCAGGGTGAACATGGCGTAGATCTTGGGCTGGATGGGCTTTTTCGTCTCGGAATAGATCTTGACGGGCAGGGTGACAAAGTCCAGACCCGTGACGAAGTAGCTGATGACGAAATCATCCAGACTCATGGTAAATGCCATGATGCCGCCGGCGAGGATGCCGGGGGTGATTTCGGGAATGGTGACCTTGAAGAAAGCCTGCAGGGGGGTGCAGCCCAAATCCATGGCCGCATCCGTCAGAGAAACATCCATCTGCTGCAGTTTCGGCATTACGTTCAGAATGACGTAGGGCAGGTTGAAGGTGACATGGGCGATGAGCAGCGTCCAGAAGTTCAGCGACTCCTTGGCGCCCAGCATCTGGCTGCCCACAAAGATGAACAGCAGGCTTAAACTGACACCCGTGACAATGTCCGGGTTGGTCATGGGGATGTTGGTTAGGCTCAGCACCGTCTTGCGCAGTTTGGGGTTCAGATTGTGGATACCCACAGCCGCCACCGTGCCGAAAACCGTGGCACAGAGGCTGGCGAGGATGGACACCAGCAGAGAATTGCCCAGCAGACTCAGAAGATTCTTATCCTGAAAGAGCCGGACGTACTGCTGCAGGGTGAAACCCTCGAAATCCGTGATGTCCTTGCCGGTATTGAAGGACGCCACGATCAGCACCGCCATGGGGGCATACAGGAAGACGAACATCGCAATGGTCAGGAACTTATTGGTCTTTTTCATACGATGACGCCCCCTTCCTCATCGCCGCCGAAGCGGTTCATGATGCCGGTGCAGACAAACACCAGAATCATCAGCACCAAAGAAAGTGCCGCGCCCAGATTGGGGTTGTTGCCCTGCTTGAACTGGCGCTCGATGACGTCGCCGATGAGCACGGTGTCCGTGCCGCCCAGCTTCTGGGAGATATAGAAGGTGGATACCGCCGGGACGAAGACCATGGTGATGCCGGAGAGAATGCCCGGCACACTCAGAGGCAGAACCACCTTGGAGAAGGTCTGGACCGGGGTGCAGCCAAGGTCTTCCGCTGCCTCGATGAGCCGCTTGTCGATCTTGACGATGGTGGCGTACAGGGGCAAAATCATATAGGGCAGGTAGTTATATACCATGCCCAGAATCACCGCGCCGGGGGTGCGGATCAGCTGCAGCCGACCAATGCCGATGGCCTCCAGAACGCGGTTGATGATGCCCGTATCCTGCAGCAAGCCCACCCATGCAAGGGTGCGCAGCAAAAAGCTCATGCACATGGGCAGCATCACCAGCATATACAGCAGCTTCTGGGTGACGGGCTTACAATGGGCGATGTAATACGCCACAGGATAGCCCAGCAGCAGGCAGATGAAGGCGGAAATCAGGCTGTAGAGAATGGATTCCCAGAGAACCGGCATATAAATGCCCAGTTCCTTCAGATTTCCTAAGGAAAAGGCGCCGGTCTGCGGGTCTGTCAGTGCGTAGTAGCCCACCACGCCCAGAGGGATCAGGGTGAAGACCACCATCCAGACGATGTAGGGCGTACTGAGCAAAAGCGCGTTATTCTTCTTCATCCCCGGCATCCTCCGTCAGCTCATCATACTCAGCGGAGTAGGAACTGTAGTCGCCGAACATGCCAGAGTATTCGCTCTTGTGCATGATGTGAATATCCTCGGGGTTGAGGCGGATACCGATGGTGGTGCCCACGCCGTGGAAATCCGTGGTCTGGATGAGCCACTTGAAGCCCCGGAAGTCCACGATGATATCGTAGTTCAGGCCCTTGAAGGTGACGGAAGTGACCGTTCCCACCAGATGTCCCTGGTTGGGCGGCACAATGTCGATATCCTCGGGACGGATTCCGCCACGAAGGCGTTCTTCGGCTCGTTATAGATATCCTCAGGCTTGCCGATCTGCTGGATGCGGCCCTTATCCATGACCACCACGGTATCGGACATGGAAAGTGCTTCCTCCTGATCGTGGGTGACGTAGATAAAGGTGATGCCCATGGCCTGCTGGATCCGCTTCAGCTCGTTCTGCATATCCTTGCGCAGGCGCAGGTCAAGAGCGCCCAGAGGTTCATCCAAAAGCAGAACCTTGGGACGGTTGACCAGAGCACGGGCAATGGCAACACGCTGCTGCTGGCCGCCGGACAGAGAATTGACGGAGCGGTTCTCATAGCCTTTCAGACTGACGACCTCCAGCATCTCATGGACTCTTGCATCGATCTCGTCCTTGGGCAGCTTCGAGATCCGAAGGCCAAAGGCGATGTTATCATACACATCCAGATGCGGGAACAGCGCGTAGCGCTGGAAGACGGTGTTGATCTGCCGCTTATAGGGCGGAACGTCGTTGATCAACGCGCCGTCAAAGGTCACCGTGCCGGATGTGGGCGTCAAAAAGCCGCCGATGATCCGCAGGGTGGTCGTTTTGCCGCAGCCGGAAGGGCCAAGCAATGTGAGGAATTCATGGTCGTTGATATAAAGGTTGATGGAGTCTAAAATACGCTCCCCGTCGAACTCCATGGTGAGATCCCGGAGTCTGATGAGTTCCTTGGACATTATCCTCCCCCGTTTCTATAGGGTATTATTCGTCAGAATATGACAAGTATAACTATATCGTAAAAAATCATAATGTCAATGCGTTTTTATGAAAAATATCGGGCCGCCGGCGGCGCTGCCGGGACGAAACAGGATACCATGCGGATGTGTTTTCTTTATTTTTTCCAAAAATCGGTATAACTTTCCCCAAGGATGGTCATAATCAGCCTCGGAGGTGCTTAATTTATGAGCGACAACAAAAGAACCGGTCGCGGCATGTTCGGGAAGGGCTACTACATAGCCCTGGTCCTGTGCGCTGCCGCCATCGGGATCACCGGCTATTTGTACTACCGAAACACGGACGCAGAAGACGTCCAAGTCAGTGCCACACAGGCGGATACCGCCGTGCAGGCAGTCAGCCCCACGAAAGAACAGGATGTGGCGGTGATCGCCACCAAGCCTACCCAGAGTGAGCAAACTGTCCCGGCTACCCAGCCCCCTGCTCCTCAGGGTGCGCTGAAGACCACCGCGCCGGTGGCCGGAGAGACCGTCATCGGCTACTCCATGGAGGCTCTGAGCTATAACCAGACCACCCGGGACTGGCGCGTCCACAACGGCATGGACGTGGCCGCAGAGGCCGGCACGAAGGTCGTGGCCGCTGCCGACGGGACGGTGGATTCCATCTTCGAAGATCCGCAGCTGGGAACCACCGTGGTGATCGCCCACAGCGGCGGCTATACCACCCAATACTCGTCCCTGGACAAAGAGCTGAAGGTATCCGTGGGGGACAGCGTGACCATGGGACAGCAGATCGGTGTGGTGGGGCAGTCCGCCATGGTGGAGACCACCCTGGGACCCCATCTGCATTTTAGAGTGCTGTGCCGCGGAGAGGACATGGACCCGGCAGAGTTTCTGAAGCTTGGATAACAAAAAAGATCCCCGGAGAGGCTTTTCTCCGGGGATCTTTGTACATTATACGATTTTTGTCCAGTTGGTGGAAAGCAGGCCGGGGATCATCCAGACAAACTGGTACAGCAGCACATTCAGAGGTGTCAGCAGATACGATGCACCCAGGAAGCCCAGAGCCAGCATGATCAGCATACCCAATGCGCCGCCCAGCATATGAATGGCCAGACCGATGCGGCAGGCTGTACGCAGCACACGGGCGCCGGTGACGGCATAGGCATAGGAAGACAGGCCGTCCTGCGTGGTCAGGGCCAGAGAAACGGCATCCTCATCGGGCTTGCGCGCTGCCAGTTCCTCCCGAACCTCCCGGGTGGGGAAGGCAATGCGGCGGGTATTGACGGAGAATTTACTGCGCAGGAAGCTCTCGCTGAGCATGAAGTCCCGGCAGAGCATCACAGGGTTCAGCTTGCGGTAGCCGCAGAGGCTGACGATGCCGGCGGCAGAGGCACGGGCTTTGGCATAGTTGATGGCAAAGACAGCACACAGCTGGCCGTCAATGGCGCAGTAGACCGCCTGATTGACCATGGTACCCTCGGGGATGTCCACGCCCATGTCCTGCAGGAAGGTCATGGAACCCAGCAGCACCGGTTCGTCGCAGACCTCGCCGCCGATGCCCACGCGCTCGTAATCCCGGTAGTTTTCCACTTCGTAGGTCTTGCCCCGGCGGCTGTCCAGCAGCTGCTTGAACACCGGCACCAGTGTGCCGCCGTTTCTTTCGATCAGAGATGCGGCGTACTCTACCACCTCGTCGGGCTTCCGGTCGCCGTAATACTTCACGCCGTTGAGCTTGGCAGAGCCCTTGGGGAACAGGTCAGCATCCTTCAGGGGGAACACTGCCCGGCCGGAAAGACCCTTGACACCCTTCCAGCCGCAGATCACTGTGCCGACCATGTGCAGCCGCCGCTCCAAAATCGCCATGGGCCGGGTCAGCGCCACGAAGAAACTGGCAGGGGTGGCCACCAGCAGGGAGGTGGCGAAGATCCGCACACCCATGGAAACACCATGGCGCAGGCCGGAGAGCACCGCGATGCCGATGCAGGCAAGGAAGCTGATGAAAATGTAAGTATACTGAACCTTTTCGGGGCCGGTGGTATGGTCATAATTGTCCATGAAGTCCTCTACCTGACCCTCGCTGCGCAGGAAACCGGGGCGGCCTTCGTAGAAATCTTTGACTTTGACCACGCTGCCCAGACGGGTGGCCTTACGCAGGGTATCCATCTGGCCGATCTCGGTGGTGCGCTTTTCATAGCGCTGCCACAGCGCCATGACCATCTCCAGACTGAAGGCGGCGCAGCAGGGCACCCGCAGTTCATTCAGGCAGAAGCCCACGTCCACGCAGCAGGCGATGAAGGTCATCATCATCATGGTATTCATGGTGAAGCGGCCCTTCAGCAGATCCGCTGCGCCATCCAGCAGGGCGTAGCTGCCCAGCAGCGCAGACATCAGCATGGCCAGCATCTGGGTGAAAATCAGCAGCCGCATCCGGTTGTCCGGAACACCGCCGCCGGCAAACAACACCGCCGCGCCGGCGCACAGCAGCACGATCAACAGATTCAGTCCGATGGACACCTGCAGCTTGCCTACGCCGATCTCGGACAGGTCATAATACCGCTTTTCCGGTCCGGCGATGAGCTTGCGCTTCAGTTCCCGGAGTTTGGCACGGGGGTTGAAGGGGATGGGCTCTCTGGGCTTGACTGCTTCGTCCTCGGGTTCATCGGTTTCCTCAGCGGTTTCATCACCGGCTTCGGTCTCCTCTTCGTCATCCACATGGACGGCATCCTCGGGGGCTTCGCCCACGGCTTCGATCACCGCAAGGGTATCCAGCCGGACGGTGTCGCCGTTTACAGGCTCATCCGCTTTGGAAATCACTTCTTCCTCAGGCTCTTGCGCCGATTCGGGTGCCTGCTGCATGCCCTCCATTTCAAAAAAATCTTCCATGGTGGGCTCGGCAGAGGTTTGCTGCTCCTCCGTCAGAATTTTGGACAGGTCGGGCAGGGGTTTGGTGTCCCGTTCCAGAACCTTTTCTTCCTTATTATCCATTGGTTCCTCCTATGCGCTGGCGAACAGCCTCGTACAGCAAAATGGATGCCGCTGCGGAGGCGTTCAGGGATGTGATGCGGCCCTTCATGGGGATGTGGACCGTTACGTCGCAGCTTTTCTGCACAAGACGGCTCATGCCCTCGCCCTCGTTGCCGATGACGATGGCGGTGGGGCCGGTGAGATCGGCTTTGTACATGGGGATGGAGCCTTCGGCGGCAGTGCCGAAGATCCAGACACCCTTTTCCTTCAGCTCCTGGATGGCGGCGGTGATATTGGTGACCTTGCACACCTTCATATACTCCACCGCGCCGGCGGATGCCTTGGCAACGGTGGCGGTCAGACCCACGCTGCGGCGCTTGGGGATGATGACACCGTGAGCGCCGGCGCACTCGCCGCTTCGCAGGATGGCACCAAGGTTGTGGGGGTCAGACAGTTCGTCGCAGATGATGATCAGAGGGGTCTCGCCACGGGAAGCGGCCTCCTCCAGAATATCGTCGATGGTATAATAGGTGTGGGCGGCGGCCAGAGCGATGACGCCCTGGTGGGACCGGGTGGTGGACATGGCATCCAGCTTCCGGCGGTCCACAGGAACCACCACGGCACCGGCTTCCTTGGCCTGAGCTGCCAGCCGCTGCAGACCCTTGTCGGTGTCGCCGGCGGCGATAAAGACCTTGTCGATGGTGCGGCCGCTGCGCAGAGCCTCGGTCAAGGCGTTGCGGCCCTCCAGCTGGCCCTCTACCTCCTCAACGGGAGCAGGCGCTGCACGGTCAGGGCGGTTGGGACGGCGATGTTTCTCATTCATAGTGTTCATCTCCAATTGGTTATAGCTATAGTTGTATACATTATAGCAGATTTTTTCCTGTTGCACAACTGGTAATTTTCATTTCCCACAGGCGGCTGCGATGGAAACGGTCCTGTATCGCCCAAACGGGACGTGTGTTGACTTTCTGGGAGAAAATGCTATAGTAATAACAGAAAATACCTTGAAAAGCAGACTTAATTCCCTGTTTTTCTACTTTTTTATGCTGTTGAGGGTGCGAACTATGGATGATTTCAAAACCAAAAAGCGGGGTCGGCTGCTGTCATACATCGCAGGCGCGGTGTGCGTTGTGCTGGTGACGGTATCCTTTCTGTGTTTCTTTGCCGCAAAGTGGTACGCCCAAGTCTACGGTCAGCTTGGCTTTGATTCGGTGCTTTATACCCTGTTCTCCGACTTAAACGGCATGGACAGCAGCCTGATCCACTCGTTTCTGAAGGCGGTACTGCCCGGAACGCTGATCGGCAGCGCCGCAACCTGCTTTGTGCTGCTGTTTAGATGCCGCAAGCAGCTGTCGCTGCCTCTGGGGCGGCTGCGGCTGCAGCTGTTTCCCCTGCATCCCGTTGTTGCTGCCGTGGCAACGGTGGCGGTATGCGGATGCCTGATCCATCATGCCGCGGTGGATGTGGAGCTGGATCAGTACATCAAAAATCTGGCCACCCTTTCCACAATCTATGAGGAAGAATACCGGGACCCGAAATCCACACAGATCACCTTCCCGGAGAAAAAACGGAATCTGATCTACATCTATCTGGAATCCATGGAGGTGGGCTTCCTGTCCACCGGGGAAAACGGTGCGCTGCCCTACAACACCATCCCGGAGCTGCATGCGCTGGCGAAGGAGAACGTCAATTTCTCCCACACGGAAGGCGTGGGCGGCTTTCGCATGGTCTCCGGCACCACGTGGACCGTCGCCGCTCTGGTCTCGCAAAGTTCCGGTGTTCCGCTGAAAACGCCACCGGGCATCGAGGGCAATGACTACGGTCAGGAGGGGGAATTCCTTCCGGGTCTGACCACGATCTACGACGTTCTCCACGAGAACGGCTACTATCAGGCGGTCATGTTTGGCTCGGACGCCGCCTTCGGCGGACGGCTTCAGTATTTTTCCGGCCACAATGTGGATATGGTGTACGATATCCACACCGCCAAAGGAAGCGGATTCATTCCGCCGGATTATATGGTGTGGTGGGGTATGGAGGACGAAAAGCTCTTCGCCTACGCCCAGCAGGAACTGACAAACATCGCCGCACAGGACCAGCCCTTCACATTTACCCTGCTGACTGCGGACACCCACCACGTGGACGGATATTTCTGCGAAAACTGCACGAATACTTACGAGGAGCAGTACGAAAATGTTTTCGCCTGCTCCAGCCGGCAGGTCGATGAATTTGTGCAGTGGATCCAGCAGCAACCCTTTTACGAGAATACCACCATCATTCTCGTTGGCGACCACCCTACCATGGATAACGCCTATGCCCAGCGCAACATACCCAACGGGTACATCCGTACCGTGTACAACTGCTTCATCAACCCGGCAGCAGTACCCGAACGGCCGGAAAACCGCCAGTTCTGCGCCATGGATCTGTTCCCCACCACTTTGGCTGCCATGGGCTGCACCATCGAAGGAAACCGGCTGGGTCTGGGAACGAACCTGTTCTCCGGCACGCCGACGTTGATGGAAACGATGGGATATCCTGCGTTCAACGATGAACTTGCCAGAACCTCCCGGTACTATACCAAATACTTCTATTTTGAATAAAAACATGCCCGCCGAAAAATCGGTGGGCATGTTTGTTTTGGCAGGCGGTATCGTTAAGCTTCGTAGTGCTTATCGTGGCTGAAGCCCCGGCCCCAGACCTCGGAAACACGGCTGATGATCATGAAACAGGTGGGGTCGATCTCCCGGGCCAGCCGCTCGATCCGGGGAAGCTCGTAATTGGACACCACGCTGAGGATCACCTCCGCATTTTCCCGGCGGTAGCCGCCCTCGCCGTGGAGTACGGTGCAGCCCCGGTCGATCCGGGAGAGGATGGCATCCCGGATCTCGGAAGAGTGGGTGCTGATAATCTTGACCTCCGTCCGGCTGGTGCCGAATAGGAGGGTCTTATTTAAGGTCACGGATATGGTAATCAGAAGCAGGACACCGTAGAGCAGATCCTCCGCCGGATGGAAAGACATCTGGCCCAGCATGATGCAAAAATCAAAGACCCAGAGGCTGGCAGATACCGGGATGTGGAAGAATTTTTTCAGCAGCAGGGGCGGAATATCCATACCGCCGGTGGATGCACCGCCCCGGACCACCAGGCCCAAACTCATGCCCAGACCCATGCCTCCGAACAGTACATTCAGAAGCAGATTCTCCGTGATGCGGATGTCTCCCAGCAGGCGGTTCAGCACCTCCAGCGCCATGGGGTAAAAAAGGGACGAGAACACCGTGGTCATGACAAACCGGCGGCCAAAGCCCCACCAGCCCACAGCAAGCATGCACATATTGAATATCAAAATAAAGCCCGACAGGGACAGATCGGTCAGATGGCTGACGATCAGACCCAGACCCGTGGTGCCGCAACTGATGAGGTTCGCCGGCAGCACGAAAAGTTTGACAGACAGGACGTACACCAGATTGCCAAGCAGCACCATCAGCAGATTGAGCAGTGTCGCCATGTGCGGTTTTTTCAGTTCCATGGTCCATTTCCCCCCATAAACAAAAAACGCCTGCCGGATTTTCCCTGACAGACGTGGATCGAGGCGTTTCGCCTAATACACAGTCATTTTATCAGTTGAACCGCGGAAATGTCAAGTCTTTTGTCGAAAAACATCTGTCTTCCACTCCCGGATTTCTTCCTTCCGCGGCAAGAAATCCGGCGTTTCCTATGCAATTCTTACAAATTTACACAAAATTATGCCCCCGCAAAAAGTTTTTATGTGAATAGTATAAAAAAGTTCTGTTTTTAGTAGATTTCAGATTGATTTTACGGCCGTTTTGGACTACAATAGAGGGCGACTGGGAATGGATGACCCCGTCCGAAGTGTTTTCGACTGAGGTGATGGATATGCTCAATATCGTTCTGGTGGAACCCGAGATCCCACAGAACTGCGGCAACATCGCCCGGACCTGCGCCGCCACCGGCTGCCGGCTGCACCTGATCCGCCCCCTTGGCTTTGACATCTCTGACAAGGCCGTGAAGCGGGCAGGTCTGGACTACTGGCATCTGGTTGAGGTTTTTGACTACGAAAATCTAGAGGACTTCTTCCGGAAGAACGATGTGCGTCAGATGTGGTGTCTGTCCACAAAAGCTCCCAAGAGCTATGTGGAGGCGGATTACCAAGACGAATGCTACCTCTTCTTCGGCAAGGAGACCAAGGGGCTGCCGGAAGATTTCCTTCAGCAGCACTATGATGATTGCGTCCGCATCCCCATGCGGGAGGCCGCACGGAGTCTGAACCTGAGCAACGCGGTGGCTGTGACCGTGTTCGAGGCCCTTCGGCAATTGTCCTTTCCCAATTTACAGGATTTTGGAAAAATGAGAACACATATTACCAATACGGAGGAATCATCATGAACTACAATAAGAAGTCCATTGAGGATATCGAAGTAGCCGGCAAGCGCGTTCTGTGCCGCTGCGACTTCAATGTCCCCACCAAGGGCGGCAAGATCACCTCTGACAAGCGTATCGTTGCTGCTCTGCCCACCATCCAGTATCTGGTTGAGAAGGGCGCTAAGGTTATCCTCTGCTCCCACATGGGCAAGCCCAAGGGCGAGTGGAAGCCCGAGCTGAGCCTGAAGATCGTTGCCGACCGCCTGAGCGAGCTGCTGGGCAAGGAAGTGATCATGGCTTCCGACGTCGCCGGCGAGGACTCCAAGGCTAAGGCTGCCGCTCTGAACAACGGCGACGTGATGCTGCTGGAGAACACCCGTTACATCAAGGGCGAGACCAAGAACGATCCCGAGCTGAGCAAGGCTCTGGCTGATCTAGCTGACATCTTCGTCAACGACGCTTTCGGCACCGCTCACCGCGCCCACTCTTCCACCGCAGGCGTGGCTGACCATCTGCCCGCTGTTTCCGGCTACCTGGTGCAGAAGGAAGTCGCCATCATGGGCAAGGCTCTGGCTAACCCCGAGCGTCCCTTCGTGGCTATCCTGGGCGGCGCTAAGGTCTCCGACAAGCTGAACGTTATCAACAACCTGCTGGAGAAGGTCGACACCCTGATCATCGGCGGCGGCATGGCTTACACCTTCCTGGCCGCTCAGGGCTACACCGTCGGCAAGTCCCTGGTGGACAACGAGAAGCTGGAGTACTGCAAGGAAATGATGGCTAAGGCTGAGGCTAAGGGCGTCAAGATGCTGCTGCCCGTGGATACCGCTGTGGCCGCTTCCTTCCCCAACCCCATCGATGCTGAGATCCCCGTGGATTACGTGGACTGCACCGCTATCCCCGCTGACCAGATGGGTCTGGACATCGGCCCCAAGGCCTGCGCTGAGTTCGCAGCCGCTGCCAAGGCCGCCAAGACCGTGGTCTGGAACGGCCCCATGGGCGTGTTCGAGAACCCCACTCTGGCTAAGGGCACCATCGCGGTCGCTCAGGCTCTGGCTGACTCCGACGCCATCACCATCGTCGGCGGCGGCGACTCCGCTGCAGCCTGCGAGCAGCTGGGCTTCGCTTCTCAGATCACCCACATCTCCACCGGCGGCGGCGCTTCCCTGGAATTCCTGGAAGGCTTGGAGCTGCCCGGCATTGCTTGTCTGGAAGACAAGTAAGGACGGAGCAGTTCCGGGGCCCCCGCAAAAACAAATGGCTTTTGTGGGGAGAGGAGAAACAGAGAAATAGGTGAGTTTTGACCCTTCCGGGTCAAAACGGACAATATTTCGCTGATTTCGACGATCTGCCCGGCATTGCTTGCCTGGAAGACAAGTAATTCTTACGCACTGACTTAACTGTGAGGGCGGAGTGACCATCCGCCCTCACCTGCGCAAACTTATCAACCTTAACATACCCATTATTTTGTATTTTCGCATCCCTGCCACCGTTTTGGCTTAGATGTAACGATAACAAGGAGACACATAATATGAACAGAAAGTATCGTAAGACCGTCATCGCCGGTAACTGGAAGATGAACAAGACCCCCTCCGAGACCAAGGAGTTTATGTCCCAGCTGAAGGCTATCATGCCCAAGGGCCGCTGGTGTGACGTTGCTCTGTGCGTTCCCGCTGTCTGCATCCCCGCTGCTGTCCGCGCTATGCGTGAGACCAGAGTCGGCATCGGCGCTGAGAACTGCAACGCCAACGCTTCCGGTGCCTACACCGGCGAGATTGCCTGCAACATGCTGACCGACGCAGGCTGCAAGTACGTCATCATCGGCCACTCCGAGCGCCGCGCTATGGGCGAGACCGACGCTGATGTCAATGCAAAGGTTCTGGCTGCTCTGGACAATGGTCTGATCCCCATCATGTGCTGCGGCGAATCCCTGGAGCAGCGCGAGAGCGGTGTCACCGCTGAGTGGATCACCATGCAGATCAAGCTGGGTCTGGCCGGCGTCCCCGAGGACAAGATCCGCAAGGTCATCATCGCTTACGAGCCCATCTGGGCCATCGGCACTGGTCTGACCGCTACTCCCGAGCAGGCTGAGGAAGTCTGCGAGATGATCCGCAGCGTTGTCCGCAAGCTGTACTCCTCCAAGAACGCCCGTGCTATCTCCATCCTGTACGGCGGTTCCATGAACGAGAAGAACGCTTTCGAGCTGCTGGCTCAGCCCGACATCGACGGCGGCCTCATCGGCGGCGCTTCCCTGGTGCCCGAGAAGTTCGTCAAGATCATCGAGGCAGCTAACCAGCCCACCGTCTAATTTTACATCTTATGAATGGGCAGCTGCGAAGTTCGCAGCTGCCTGTTTTCCTATTGACAAGAGGTGCTTTTTATGAAAACCCAATGCCTCTCTGCGTTTGACCCCATTACCGCGCCTACCGCGGCAAATATCATCATGAACGGCGGATTGGTCGCTATCCCTACGGAGACCGTGTACGGTCTGGGCGCCAACGGTCTGGACGAACAGGCTGTGGCAAAGATCTTCGAGGCCAAGGGCCGTCCTCAGGACAATCCTCTGATTTTGCATCTGTGCGGCCCGGAGCAGATCGAGCTATACTGCCACCACATTCCCCAGAAGGCCTATGATCTGGCGGAAAAATTCTGGCCCGGCCCGCTGACCATGGTGCTTCCGGCACGGAGCAACGTTCCCAAGCGCACCACCGGCGGTCTTTCCACCGTTGCCGTGCGCTGCCCCGACAGCGACATCACGAGGGAGATCATCCGGCTGGCCGGTGTGCCGCTGGCTGCCCCCTCTGCCAATATTTCCGGCAAACCCTCCACCACCACGGCGCAGCACGTTCTGCACGACCATGACGGCAAGATTGAGCTGATCGTGGACGGCGGCAGCTGCCGGGTGGGTGTGGAAAGCACCATCGTGGACTTGACCGAGGAACGGCCCCGGCTGCTGCGGCCCGGTGGAATTACCCCGGAGGAACTGATTGAGGTGCTGGGGGATCTGATCGTGGACAAGGCTGTCACCGCTCAGATCGACAAGGACGAAGTGGTGAAGGCCCCCGGCATGAAATACAAGCATTACGCCCCTCAGAGCGAGGTGGTCATCGTTTCCGGCAGTCGGGAGAAGGCTGCCAGCTACATCAAGGCCCATTTTGTCCCCGGCGACCGGGTGCTGTGCTTTGAAGAAGAGCTTCCGCTGTATGAAGGCTGTGATCCCCTGTCCTACGGACGGGAGGCGGATGTAAACACGCTGTCCGCAGGGCTTTTCGCCGCGCTGCGGGAGCTGGATGACCCGAAGATCCACCAAGTTTACGCCCGGTGTCCCGTGGGCGGCGGCGTAGCCTATGCGGTGCAGAACCGGCTGAAGAAAGCCGCGGCGTTCCACATCGTGGACGCGGAGGAGGAAGCATGATCATCGGCATCACCGGCGGCACAGGCTGCGGAAAGACCACTCTGCTGAACCTGATTCGAGAAAATGGCGGCTTGGTTTTGGACTGCGATGCTATCTATCACCAGCTTTTAAAAACGGATACTTCCCTGCTTAACGCCATCGAAGGTCGATTCCCCGGCACGGTGGAGGACGGCATGCTCCAGAGAAAAAAGTTGGGCGGCATTGTGTTCGCTGACCCCCATGCGCTGGAGGATCTGAACGCCATTACCCACAAGGCGGTGAAAGACGAAGTCCTGCGGCGGCTGGAAAGCAAGCCGCGGCTCGCTGCCATCGACGCCATCGCCCTCCACGAGGGTGGTTTGGCGGAACTGTGCGATGTGACTGTGGCCATCACCGCCCCCACAGAGGAACGGGTGAAGCGGCTGATGAAACGGGAGGGCATTTTGGAAAGCTATGCCCGGAAACGGATCGAAGCCCAGCACGAAAACCAGTGGTTTGCCGAAAAATGCGGCTGGACACTGGAAAATGATGGCCAATTAGATGCGTTCGCAACGAAATGTGTTGCATTTTTGCGCAATATCGGTATAATGGAAGCATAATTCACAAAGAGGAGGATTATTCCCATGACTACTGAAGAACTCCGCGAGTCCCTGCTCGCTGCACCCAAGAACGGCTTCGCCCGGATCAGCGCCGAAGAGCGCGCTGAGATGGAAGGCTACTGCAAGCGCTACATGGCCTTCATGGACGCTGCCAAGACCGAGCGTGAAGCCACCACCTGGGCCATCGCTGAGGCCGAAAAATATGGCTTCAAGCCCTTTGTCCCCGGTATGGACATCAAGCCCGGCGACAAGATCTACTACAACAACCGGGACAAGGCCATCGCGCTGGCTGTCATCGGCACCGAGTCTCTGGCACAGGGCGCCAACATCTGCGCCGCCCACGTGGACTCCCCCCGGATGGACCTGAAGCCCAATCCTCTGTACGAGGAGGCTGAGATCGCCTACTTCAAGACCCACTACTACGGCGGCATCAAGAAGTATCAGTGGGTCACCGTGCCTCTGGCGCTGCATGGCGTGGTTTACCGCAAGGACGGCTCCATCGTCACCGTCACCGTCGGTGAGGACGAGAACGATCCCATTCTGATGGTCTCCGATCTGCTGCCCCATCTGGCTGCTGACCAGATGCAGAAGACCGCAGGCAAGGTCATCGCCGCCGAGCAGCTGAACGTCATCCTCGGCACCGAGCCCATCGAGGGCGAGGGCAGCGACCTCGTCAAGCTGAACGTCATGAAGTGGCTGAACGAGAAGTACGGCCTCATCGAGAGCGATTTCCTGTCCGCTGAGCTGGCCATCGTGCCTGCCGGCCGCAGCCGCGAAGTGGGCTTTGACCGCAGCCTGATCAGCGCCTACGGTCACGACGACCGGGTCTGCGCCTATGCCGAGCTGGAGGCTCTGTTCACCATCCCCACCCCCAAGAAGACCGCTGTCTGCATCCTTGCCGACAAGGAGGAGATCGGTTCCGTGGGTATCTCCGGCATGCAGAGCCAGTATTTCGAGCATTTCATGGGCGGTCTGTGCGACGCACAGGGTGTCAAGCTCTATGACTGCTTCGCAAATTCCTTCTGCCTGTCCGCAGACGTTTCTAACGCCTTTGATCCCAACTTCGCCGAAACCTGCGACAAGCGCAACAACAGCTTCCTGAACTACGGTGTTGCCATCTGCAAGTACACCGGTTCCCGCGGCAAGGGCGGCGCTTCCGACGCTTCCGCCGAGGCAATGGGTCACATCCGTACCACCTTCGACAACGCCGGTGTCATCTGGCAGATCGCAACCTTGGGCAAGGTCGATCAGGGCGGCGGCGGCACCGTGGCTGCCTACATGGCCAACCGGAACATCGTCACCGTGGACGCAGGTGTGCCGGTGCTGAACATGCATGCACCGCTGGAGCTGGTTTCCAAGCTGGACTGCTACGAGACGATGCTGGCCTGCAAGGCAATTTATCTGGCATAAAAAACGAGAGGGCTTCCCGGATGGGAAGCCCTCAATTTTTATTCAGATGCGTTCTACCGCCTTGTGGATGTCGCCGATGGAGTAAAGAGAGCCGAAGCACAGCACCGCGCCGTCCTCGCCGGCGAGGCTAAGTGCGGCCTTGACACCATCCTCCACCCGGTCGAAGCCCTCCGCCTTCGCACCGGCGGAGCGCAGGTGGGCGGCAAGCTCCTTGGCCTCCAGCTTTCGGGGGCTGTCTGGGGTGATGCAGACAAAGGAATCCACCAGTTCCATCACCGGGCGGAACATTTCGCCGTAATCCTTGTCCGCCAGCACGCCCACAAGGGCGATGACCCGGCGGCCGGTGAGATAGTCCCGGATGTTGGTCACCAGAGCGTCGATGCACTGGGGGTTATGGCCGCCGTCGATGATGAACAGGGGCTTGCGGCTGACGATGTCGAACCGGCCGGGCCAGGTCACATCCCGGAGACCGTCACGGATGTTCTGCTCGGTAATGTTCCATCCCTTTTCGATGAGGGTGTCCACAATGGAGAGCACCACGGAGGCGTTATGCAACTGGTGGTCGCCCAGCAGAGGCAGCTCCAGATTTTCCCGGCTGCCGCAGGAAAAGGTCTGACCGAACAAATCGTGGGAAATGGGGCGCAGCGTGTCGAAATCTGCCTTATTTAGCTGGATATTCCGCTCTGCGCAGACCTTCTCGTAGACCGCTTCCACGGCGGGGGTGCCGCGGTAGACCACGGCGTGGCCGTTTTCCTTGAAAATGCCGGCCTTATTGGCGGCGATCTTCTCCACGGTGTCGCCCAGGGCATCGGTATGATCCAGGCCTATGTTGGTGATGACCGCCACCTCGGGGGTGGGGATCACATTGGTGGCATCCTTTAAGCCGCCCATGCCCACCTCCAGCACCACGATGTCGCAGTTCTGCCGGAGGAAATATTCGAAGGCCATGCAGGTGACCAGCTCGAACTCCGTGACCTGCTCCTCCATGGCTTCCACCTTTGGGTGCAGCCATGTGATCAGCTCGGCTACATCGGCATCCGCGATCTGCTCGCCGTCGATCTGGAGCCGCTCGTTGAAGCGGTAGATGAAGGGCGAGGTGAACAGGCCTGTGCGGTAGCCGGCTTTGGTCAGAATCGAGGCGGTCATGGAGGCGGTGCTGCCCTTGCCGTTGGTGCCGGCGATGTGGATAAATTTCAGCTTCCGCTCTGGGTTACCCATTTTCGCTAAGAGGGCCTGGGTGCGGTAAAGCCCCGGGGTGGAGCCTTTTCGGAACTTGCTGTGGATGTAGGCTTCTGCCTGATCTCTGGTCATAGGGCATGGTCCTTTCTTCTGAAAAAGGCGGGGCTATGCCCCGCCCTTTTGCGTAGTTATTCTGCAGGGGTAACCTGGAAGGACAGAACTTCGCCGGTGTCCTCGTTGACGAGGATCGTGGCGGTTGCCACCCGGGTCAGGGTCTCATTGGCTGCGGCCTTGGACTTGGACAGCTTCCAGATATCGTCACCGACAGCGTCCGCTTCGGTGGTATACACCGCCACGGTGTAGGTGACCTCGTCGCCCAGGAACTTCTTATAGGCGGACTCCACGATGGTGACGGTGGTCACATCGTCCCAATCGTCGGTTTTGTCCGCCACGATGGGCTGCATGGATCGGTTGGCGGTGATGCGCTCCTCCACGGTATAGTCGGAAGAGAGGGAAGTATTATCATAGTGGACAAACAGATAGCCGAAGACACTCAGCGCACCCACGATGACCAGGCACACCAAAAGGGCGATCTGCTTTTTGTTGAAGGACAGCTTCTCCGCCTTCACGTGGGTCAGCTTCATGCGGTAAGTGATGGGCTGCATGACGCCTAAGAACACGGACAGCACTGCGGACTCGATGGGGAACATGAACAGGTTCTTGAAGATCCGGGGCAGGGTGATGACTACGCTGGATTTGCCGTAGGTCACATACTGGAAGAGCATATCAATGGGAGTCTGCAGCAGAATGTTAACGCACAGGCAGATGGTGAAGCGACTGAGGATCACACGGGTGGGGGTGATCTTCTGGCGATAGAAGTACATGGCGAAGATCATGCTGCCTGCGATCTCCGTCAGAGCATAGGGCAGGAAGTAAGTATCGCCACGGAGCAGGACACCCAGAACATCGGACACCATCGCACCGATGGCACCCACCACAGGGCCATAGACCATGGCGCCAAGGGCATTGGCCAAAAATGCAGGGGTGATATCCAGACTGGGTCCCAAGGGAATCCGGACAGCGGTCTTCAGCGCCACACGAAGGGCCACGATCAGCGCCGCAAAGACCAGCATTTTGGTATCCTTCAGTTCAGCTGCAGCGGCGCGCCAATAGGCCTTACAAAAAGGATGGGAAAAGGTTTCGGTGGATTTTTGTAATCTTGCCATAAAAAAGGCCTCCTTATTTCTGTAGGCAACGAGTCCTTTCCTGCCCCGGGTGTCCATAAACAACAAAACCCCAACGCATTCACGTCGGGGAGTTAAACATGGATCACCAGTCGGGAAAGGCAGCAGCATTCAGCTAGGCCCCATCGCCTGACCGAGTATCGCCTCTCATAAAGGAGGTTCTCCTTATATGGGCAGCGGGTGCGGTGATCTCATCGTGGAATTTTCCTTCGTCCTCCGGGCAACTCCCCGTCCCGGTGGCACTTAACGCGAGATCTCCTACTCTGTTCAGCCACTACTATACACGAAGCAGCGGCAAAAGTAAACACCTTTTTCCCTTTTCTGCGAAAAATGGCAAGGAATGTCAGTTCTTAACCAAAAAATAAGCATTTTACAGCCTTTTCCCGTTGCGAATTCGGAAAAATTATGCTACAATAAAGTGCAATACAAACTAAGGTGGTTCCATGCTGCAAAAATATCTTCTGATTTTTCTCATATCCATGGTTCCCATTGTGGAGCTTCGGGGTGCTATCCCCATCGCGGTGGGAATGGACTTGAATTATATGGCTTCCCTGATCGTCTGCACCATCGGCAATATGGTGCCGGTGCCCATCATCTACTGCTTCGCCCGGAAGGTGCTGCTGTGGGGTAAGGACAAGCCCTACATCGGCAAATTCTTCACGTTCTGTCTGGAAAAAGGCGAGCACGGCGGCCGGAGGCTGACGGAAAAGGCAGGACGGGGCGGTCTGTTCGTGGCGCTGATGCTGTTCGTCGGCATTCCCATCCCCGGCACCGGGGCGTGGACCGGCACACTGGCGGCATCGTTCCTGAATATGGGCTTTAAGAGCACCACTCTGGCGGTGAGTCTGGGTGTGGTCATCGCAGGTATTATTATGGGCTTGGGCAGTACCGCTGCCTTCAGCATCATCGGATTATAAGGAGGAAATTTACTATGTCCAACTGCTTATTCTGCAAAATCGTCGAGGGCAGCATCCCTTCCACCAAGGTCTACGAGGATGACATGGTTCTGGCTTTCCGGGACATCGCCCCGCAGGCTCCCACCCACATTCTGGTGATCCCCAAGGCGCACATTCCTTCCGTCAATGGCGTCACGGCGGAAAACAGCGGCGTGGTTGCCCACATCTTTGAAGTGATCCCTCAGATCGCCGCCGCTGAAAAGCTGGCCAATGGCTATCGGGTGGTTTCCAACTGCGGCGACGATGCCGGTCAGACCGTGCATCATCTGCATTTCCACATCCTGGGCGGCAAGAAACTGGCTCTGGAGATGGCTTAAACGGTAAATTTTGGGGCGGCGGTAGCCGCCCCTTGACTTTTGCCCCGGATTGGGGTATGATAAGGCAAATTTCATAGGACAGTTCGTAACCATCCTGTCGGTAAACAAAACTAGGACTTTAGATGGGCGCTTTGCGCTCATTTTTTATTGGGATGGGTGCGTACTGCGCCCATTTTTCTGTTTTAGGAGTAACGTTATGAAGCAAAAGACAAGACAAATGGCCCACGCCGCCATCATTGCCGCCCTGTACGCGGTGCTGACGCATATGCAGAACATACTATTTCCCGGTTCTGCCTCCATGGCGATCCAGTTTCGGGTATCGGAAGCGCTGTGCGTGCTGGCGTTCTTCACCCCGGCGGCGATCCCCGGACTGACCATCGGCTGCATGGTATTCAATCTGACCTTCGCCGGTTCCCTGCCTCTGGACTGGCTGGTGGGCAGCGCCGCCACCTTCCTCGCGGCTTGGGGTATGTGGCAGAGCCGGAAAGTAAAGGTCTTCGGGCTGCCGGCGCTGGGGCTGATGATGCCCGCGGTGACCAACGCGGTTCTGGTGGGCTGGGAGCTGAGCGTGTACATCGGCGGCGGATTCGGGATCAACGCACTGTATGTTGCCATCGGAGAGGCGGCGGTGCTGCTGGCACTGGGAAGCGCGCTGTACGGGGCCATGAAGGCAAGGAAGCTGGATCAGCGGCTGTTTGGTTAACCCCTGCCAAGCCGTTCATTGTGCAAGAAGTGTTCCTTTCTTGTATCCGCACCGCCGGAGGCCTCTGGCATAATCCCATAGAAGAAGTGGCATTGGTGAGGCGGTGATCGAACGGTTTCGGGAGGGTCAAAATCCTCCCCTACAATAGAATAGCAGAAAAATACCGCAGAAAATAAAAAGACACCCCCGGGGCATAGGCCTCGGGGGTGTTGAGCTGCAAATTAGTCAGCAACGTAGGGCAGCAGGGCGATCTGACGGGCGCGCTTGATGGCGGTGGTCAGGTCACGCTGGTGAGCGGCGCAGGTACCGGTGGTACGGCGGGGCAGAATCTTGCCGCGCTCGGACTGGTAACGGCGGAGCTTAGCGGTGTCCTTGTAATCGATGCTGGTCATCTTGTCCACACAGAAAGCACAAACCTTCTTGCGCTTGCGGGGACGCATGGTACGCTGTTCAGCCATTGGGATTTCCCTCCTTGTAAGTCTAGTAGAAAAGTTCAGTTAAAAAGGAAGCTGTGCGTCGTCGTCATCCAGCATCGCGAAATCGGATGCAGGAGCGCCACTGGGGGCTGCATAGCCGCCGTAGCTGGGTGTGGGAGCAGAGTAAGTGTTTGCTCCGTAGGAATTGCCGCCGTAGGTGTTGCCACCGTAGGAGCTTCCGCCTTCGGAATCCCGCTTGCTGTCGCCAAAGTAGCAGTTGTCTGCCACGACTTCAGCAGTGCGACGCTTGTTGCCGTCCTTATCGGTCCAGGATCTGATCTGGAGCCGACCGGAAACCACGATCATACGGCCCTTGGTGAAATACTTGGAGACGAACTCTCCGGTCTGACGCCAAGCGACACAGTCGATGAAATCGGTTTCCTTTTCGCCGCCGTCTCTGCCGCCGAAGTCACGGTCGACAGCCACGGTGAAGCTGGCAACGGCAATGCCGCTGCCGGTACGGCGAAGCTCGGGGTCACGGGTCAGGCGACCCATGATGGTGATGTGGTTGAGCATTCTATTACTCCTCCACTGCAGTGGTCAGGCAGCGCATAACGCCTTCGGTGATCTTCATCACACGCTCCAGCTCTGCGGGGAACTCGGGCTTGGTTTCCATGTTCATCAGAACGTAGTAGCCCTCGGTCAGATCGTTGATGGGGTATGCCAGACGACGCTTGCCCCACTCATCGATGTTCAGCAGAGTACCCTCCGCCTCCACCATTGCCTTG
>JAGKTU010000038.1 GCA_021153265.1 Clostridia bacterium | reverse complement strand
TTTTTGGGGGTGTTTCTGTGAAAATATCCCACAACCCGTTACATCCGGGTATCCTTTTTCACGCCGTGCAGGCAAATATTAGCAACAACCAGCTGCACCACAACAAATGCCAGCATGACCAGCCAAACCACCATCAAATGCTCGCCGGTGGCTTCAAAAGCACTTTCGAGTTCCCGTTCTTCCTCCAGCAGCATTTCCAGTTGTCCGCGTTTCATATCATCCTTGGTTTCCATGACCAATTTCAGCGGAAGGTCATTTAAATTGCCGATACTGCCCAGTGCCTCCATGCCCCACCGGCTGATCATCAGCGCGGAGATCACCTCGGCACCGCCTTCCATCTTGAACAGCACACCGGAGAACAGAAGCTGCACGATGAGGATATAGGGCGCAAGCTGGCTTGCCAGCTCCTGCTTCTTGACAATGGAGGAGATCAGCAGTCCCAGCACGTCCGAAGCATACATCACCAGGAACAGGCTGATGAAGAATTCAACCAGCGGTTCGGAAACGAGCAGTCCGCTGTCCGGCAGGGAATTTCCGTGCTGCCAGTTCACACCGGGAATGGCGACCACCAGAATCAGGCTCTGTACGAAGCACAGAAGAAGCTGCAGCACCGACCGGGAGATCACATAGCACTCGATCCGCAGCGCACCGCTGACATAGTCACGCTTGATGTTCTCCCGCTCTTTCACCACCACCTGAATGGAGTTGAACAATCCGCACCAGATCGCCGCGCACACCAGCACAAAGCAGGCGGATTTCGTCGGTTCCATGCTGTTGAACATGTCCTTACCTGCCACCCATACCGTCACCGCAGCCGCCAGCACCGGGAACAGCAGGGAGAAGATAAGATTTCTACGCTCACCCAGCATTACCAGCCAGCCCTGCCGCAGCAGCAGCCTCAGTTCTCTGCCGAAAGAGATCCGTCTGGATTCACCCGCAGTCTTGGGGCTCACTGTCTTGGGTGCCGCCGGTTTTGGCGTTGAAGTCATGGTGATCGGCGCAAATTGCACGCCGTCATGGGGGATTGCCCGGGTAATCGGCGGGGCGCCGTGTGCCGGCGGAGTCGGTGGAATCGGCGGCACGGCTTTCACCGGAGGCGTCATCGGCGCAGTTCTTACCGGGGGCATCGGCGGCACAGGCTGCAGCGGTCTCGGCTGGGGCGCAGGCGCAGCTACATCCGCCGGACGTCCAATGGGCTCGTCATCCAGCAGACTTCCTGCGCTGACAAATCCCGTTGCACCTGCTGACGGTTTTTTTGCCGCGGTTTTTCCGCATATCGGGCAGAATCCACCGCCTTCCGGCAGTTTGCTTCCGCAGTTTTCACACCACATAGGTATTTCCTCCGTTATTTCACTTCACAAATCGCTTCGGATCACGTTCCAGCAGCGCATACGCATCCCGGATATCCACACCGAAATACTCCCTGGCCTCTTCCGGTGTGCCGGAGAACGCCAGTCGACCCACGCCGTCTACTTTCGCCAGCATAACTACCTGATCAAACATGTCGATCTCGGAAACATCATGAATGATGCTCAGCACTGTCTTACCGTATGTATGGGCAAGGTTACGCATAATTTCAAACAGCTCGTGTTTGTAATTGGGGCTGAGGCCCTGATCCGGCTCGTCCAGACACAGCAGATCCCGATCCGCAACCAGCTCAATACCCACATTGACACGGGTCTGCTCGCCGCCGGAGAGTTTGCTGTTACGATTCTTACGAACACCGGTCATGCTCAGCATTTCCAAGGTTTGATCCACTCTTCGCTTGATCTCCGCCTCAGAGGTATCCGCTGGCAGCCGCAGCATGGCCGCCTGTGTAAACTCCTCTTCGGGAGTAAATGCGGCGTGGAAAATTTTCTTCTGGGGAACGCTGCCGATGAGGTACTTCATTTCCTCGAAATTCTTCATCAGATCCACGCCCCGGTAGAGCACTCTGCCCTCGACTCCCTGGAGGTCCATGCCGTTCAGGCAGTTCATCACCGTGGATTTGCCTGCACCGGCCGTACCCAGCAGGGCCACCAGTGTGCCCTCCTGAATCTCCATATGAATATCCCGGATCAGTTCCTTCATGCCGACACCGGAGTTGTTTTTCACCTTTTTGGTTTTGATATCTGCCATCAAAACCACATTTTTCTTGGCTCTTCTCCGGGCTCCTGCATCTTTTTTCCCCATGCCGGAGTCGGAAGCCGCGGCATTCTTTCGTCTGCCGCCGGCGGTCTTACCGTGGACAGTCGAGATCCGCACCTCCGGGCCATGGTCCTTGGTGGCGCTGACCTTAGCGTGCCCGGAGCCAGACTCGACCCCTTCCCCATTCAGACTTCCGCCGGATGTAAAAAATCCGTCTGCATGTTTTCCGGCATCTGTCTGGGGCGCACCCATTCTCACTTTTTCATGATCTGTTCGCCCGCCTCCCGGCTTATGCCCGCAATTTCTGCAAAACGTATCTTTAGCAGCCATTTCGCCGCCGCAGACGTCGCAGCGACGTACCGGTTCATCAGCTGTCGTATCGCCCAAATTGCCCGCCGTTTTAAATGCAGATCCTACACCGCCGTCCGGACTGAACATCTGAATGGGTTTTCTCATCTGTTGCGCCTTCCTTCTATGCCCGGCTTATACAAGCATATTTACTCATGATTCATTATTTTATCACAATTTGTTCACATTCGCAACCATAATTCTCCGGATTGCGCGGAAGAAAACAGGAGCGGCAGACCATTCTGCCGCTCCTTTTCGTATAGGTGAATTTATACTGTAGTCTTCTTTCCTGCCTGATTGTCCAGCAAATCCCACACGCCCAGCATGTACATGATGCCCAGAGCGCGGTCATACAGACCGTAGCCGGGACGGACGGTGCCGGGGCCCTCACCCCACAGGTGACGGCCGTGGTCAGGACGGATGTATCCCTCGTAGCCGCCCTCGTGGTAAGCCTTCAGGATCTCCACGATGCCGGTATCGCCGTCGCAGTCACGATGGCTGGCCTCAGAGAAGTCGCCGTTCTCGAAGTGCTTGACGTTGCGGATGTGTGCAAAGGCGATGCGGTCGCAGTGCTTGCGCACGATGTCCGCCACATTGTTGTTGGGGTCGGCGTTCAGAGAGCCGGAGCACAGAGTCAGGCAGTTGCAGGGATGATCGACCATGCTGAGGAAGCGGTCGATGTTCTCCGCATTGATCAGCAGACGGGGCAGACCGAAGATATCCCAGGGGGGATCGTCCATATGGATAGCCATTTTGATGCCGGTCTCCTCACAGGTGGGCATCAGGGCCTCCAGGAAGTACTTCAGGTTAGCCCACAGCTTCTCATGGTCAACATCTGCGTAAGCCTTGAACAGCTCGTCCAGCTTGGCCATACGCTCAGGCTCCCAACCGGGGAAGGACATATTGTACTTCTCGGTGAAGTCCAGGATGTACTTTGCCATGGCGTTGTAATCGTCCTGGATCATGCCCTTTTCATAGAACAGGGCGGTAGAGCCGTCACCAACTTCGTGGAACAGGTTGGAGCGGGTCCAGTCGAAGATCGGCATGAAGTTGTAGCAGATAACCTTGACGCCGAACTTCGCCAGATTACGCATGGTGATCTTGTAATTTTCGATATACTGATCGCGGGTAGGCAGGCCGATCTTGATGTCGTCGTGAACATTCACAGACTCCACCACATCGCCGTTGAAGCCGTAGGCATGGAGCTGGTCCATAACCTCGGCAATTTCAGATTCCTCCCAGATTTCACCGGGCATCTTGTGGTGCAGTGCCCAAACAATGCTAGTGACACCGGGGATCTGCTTGATGTAGTTCAAGCTGATGCTGTCGTTGCCCTCGCCGTACCAGCGGAAACCCATCTGCATAGGCATAAAACATTCCTCCTGCCAAATTAAGTGTGCCTTCCTCAAGTTACTGAAGTCAGCTATCTTGACTGGATTATATCATAATAACACATAATTATCAGCAGCTTCCCGCAAAAAATCTAACCAAAAATCCAATCTGCATTTTGGACAAGACCACAATACACCGTCATTTTTATTTCCACAATCTATCTTGTGCTTTTGCCCCGCCTGCGGTATAATTGTTTCCAGAGTTCCTGTATTTAGGAGGCTGTTTATGAAAAAGAAGCTTACGCCCATACTTTCCGTCCTGTTGGTTCTTCTGGCGCTGGTTTTCGGATTCCTCACCATGGACACCCCGTCCGATATCCCGGACAACACGGACACCCAGTCTGATATCATCACCCAAACCGACTCCGTATCCGACTCCGACAGGTATTGTCCCGTCGAGCCTATGGACATATCTGCCAGCTACACATCCAAAGAAGATGTGGCCCTCTTTCTCACGCTCTACCACCGTCTGCCGGATAACTTCATCACCAAGACCGAAGCCCGGGAACGCGGCTGGGAAGGCGGCAGCTTAGAGCCTTACGCCCCCGGTATGTGCATCGGCGGCGACCGATTCGGCAATTACGAAGGTCTTCTGCCGGAAGCTGAGGGGCGTTACTACACCGAATGTGACATTGATACTTTGGGTAAAGACAGCCGGGGTTCCAAGCGCATCGTCTTCTCCAACGACGGTCTGATTTACTATACCGACGACCACTACGAGTCCTTCCAGCAAATCACCCCTGCCGACTTAGGAATTGGAGAGTCCTAAATGAAGGAAATCCATATCGACTGCCGCAATCTGGACAGCCCCAGACAGCTCCACGACATTCTTTCCCGGGAGTTGTCCTTCCCGGCTTGGTACCGCCCCAATCTGGACGCCCTTCATGACTGCCTCACTTCCATTTGTGAGGACACCTACCTGTATGTATCCAATTTTTCTGCCCTGCCCCCCACTTTCCGGGGATTTTATCTGGTTTTGCAGGATGCAGAGGATGAAAACCCCCATTTTTACGTAACATTCCAGTAAGGAGGAACCCATTATGAAAAAACTGATTGCCCTGCTGCTGGCTCTGGCGCTGCTGCTGTCCATGGCAGCCTGCACCAGTCCCGCAGCCGACCCCGTGCCTGAAGAAAAGGAAACAGAATCCACGGAAGTCACCGCCGAAAAGCCCACCGACCTCGAACCGGAGCCTCCGGCAGCCACCTCCACGCCCCTGCTGTACAAGGTCACGGGTGAAAACGGCGGCACCGTCTGGCTCTTCGGCTCCATCCACGTAGGTATCGAGGAAATGTACCCCTTCCCCGCCTATGTTCTGGACGCCTACAACGAAGCCGATGCTCTGGCTGTTGAGTGTGATGTCATCGCCCTGCAGAAGGACATGGCGCTCATGACGGAGCTGGTACAGATGATGCTCTATACGGACGGCACCACCATCTCCGACAACATTTCTCCGGAGCTGTACGAAGCCGCTGTGAAAATTCTGGAAGAAAACAACTCCTATATGAAGGCGTTGGATTATTATCTTCCTGTCATGTGGTACTCCACCATTGAAAACTTCACCTACGCCAATGCCGGCTACGATTCCGACATCGGCATCGACATGACCCTGCTGTCCATGGCCAAGGCCGAGGACAAGCCCATTCTGGAAGTAGAATCCGCCAAGTTCCAGTATGAAATGCTCGCTTCCTTCTCCCCCGAGCTTCAGGAACTGCTGCTGCAGGAATCCGTTGACGCCTACGGCAGTGAAGAAAATCTGGAAGCACTGGATTCCCTTCTGACCGCCTGGTGCCAAGGCGATCTGGATGCTCTTCTGGAGTATCTGAACGAAGAACCCGACTCCGATACAGACCCTGAGGAGCTGAAACTCATCGAGGAATTCAACACCGCCATGGAAACCAACCGCAACATCGCCATGGCTGACTATGCCGAAGAGATCCTCAACTCCAATGACAGGGTCTTCATCTGCGTTGGCATGGCCCACATTCTGGGCGACGGTGCCATGGTGGACCTGCTCCAGCAGCGGGGTTACACCGTCGAGCGCATCCAGTAACTCCATCCAATAAATACCGGCTGCACCCCTTTCGGGCGCAGCCGGTTGTGTTATTTCAAAAGACTTTTCTCCTGCCACTTGCCGCTTTTCCAGCGCAGGAACATGAACAGCGCCCGGACGCACTCATCCAGGGCCATAGCCACATACGCACCCACAACCAGCCATCCAAGCTTGACACCGAACAGCCATGTTCCGCCAGCAGCGCAGAGGAACGCAAATGTCACCGCCACGATCATGGGATAGGTGGCGTCGCCACTGGTTTTCAGGGCAATACCAAACACCAGATTGCTCACCCGGCCCACTTCCAGGAAAATATCCACGATCAGCAGCAAGCTGACCAGCCGGATCATCTCAGGGTCTTTTGTAAACAGCGTCAAAATCTCCCGGGAGAAAACCGCGAAAACGCCAGCCGTAGCAACACCGATGCCAATGCCTATCACAGCATTCTTCTTTGTCTGCCGATCACATTCCTTGAATTCACCGGCACCGATCTGCCAGCCTACCATGATGGCGTTGGCTTGCGCCAGCGCACAGCCTACACAGAATGAGAAATTGGAGATCTGCACCGCATACGCCCGGGCAGTGGCCTGCACGCCGGTGGTGTCCATGCGGTTGAGCAGACTCATCACGATGGTGATCGCCAGATGATACAGCGATGTTTCCATGGCTGCAGGCAAGCCCACCCGGATGATCTTTCCAAAAATCTCTCTGCTGGGCGGTGCATTGGGGTCTTCCACCCGCTGGATGCGGCGTCGGGCAGCGCCCCAGACCCAGATCAGATTCACCAGCCGGGAAATGCCGGTAGCCAGTGCAACGCCAAACACGCCCCAATGTAGTCCAAAGAGGAACAGGGCATTCAGCGCCACATTGACCACGTTGGCAAGCACCGTGCCAGCCAGCATGGAAGACGTATGGCCAAAAGCTCTCAGATAACTGCCGTAAATGGGTGCCATGGCGTTGCAGATGCAGAACAGACCCACAGTCTGCAGATAGATCGTCGCAGGTGCCAGCAATCCATCCGCAATGCCCAATGCCAGCAGAATGGGCCTTGCAAAGAGGAACAGTACGCTGCTGATGACCAGGCCCACAGCCAGATTGAATGCAAGGCCCAATTTCAGTGCTTTTTGTGCCACACCGGGCCGTTTCGCGCCGATATACTGGGTCATCACCGCCATCATACCCGAGGAAATGACGGAAAACAGGATCAAAAAGATACTGATGTAGGAATTTGCCGTACCAACGGCGCCCACCGCCTGATCGCCCTCCGAGGAAAGCATCAGCGTGTCCACCACACCGGTGAGCATCGTAAACAGCAATTCCAAAAAGATGGGAAAAAACAACCCAAGCAGTTTATTCTTCTTCTGCGGCATAACAATCATACTCCTTGATTTTCTTACTTTAATTATATCTTCTTTTCTTCCTAATTTCTTGCTTCATTTCAACCGATAGTTGCATTATTTCGACTTTTTGATATAATGGAAGCATCTATCAAAAGGAGTGCCGCCCATGAATGCGAACCTGCGCGAAAACCGAAGCCACGGCACCGATGCCTATCCCTATACCCAGTACCGCATATCTGATCCACCCCATGCTTTTCACATCCCGGTGCACTGGCATGACGAAATGGAGCTGATCTACGTCCTTCGCGGGCATCTGCTGGTAAACGTAGGCGGTGCGGACTACGACCTGACACCCGGTCAGATCATCGCCGTGAACCCCCGTCAGCTCCATCTCATGAAATCAGAGGATCTGAACACCGTCTATTACACCATTCTCTTTCCTTTGGAGCTGATCTCCTTTCAGTCAAACGATACGCTGGAGCAAACCGTCTTCTCTCCCTTGCGCGCAGGTATTCGATTGCTGCCAAGCCGGATCCCTTTTTCCGTCCTGACCACGGAAAATCTGAATTTACTCAACCGTCTCATTCAAATCAACGATGAGAATCCACCCATGTACCAACTGGAAACCCGATTGCTTTTGCTGCAATTTATCATGGATATCCTCCGCGCCGCCCCACTTCTGGAAGCGGATGCCGATAGTGTCGGCAAACTCCCCCGCCGTCTTCTGGAGTACATCCGCATCCACTATCGGGATCGGATCTCCCTCTCCGATCTTGCCACCCAATTCAGCCTCTCCCCCAAGTACCTCTCCCGATATTTTAAAGAAACCTTCCATTTAACGTTGACGGAGTACATTGCCCACCTGCGCATGAGCCACGCCCGGGAGCTGCTGGAATCCACCGACCTCAGCGTCACGGACATAGCCGCCCAATGCGGCTATTCCGGCGTCAGCTTTTTCATCCGCTGCTTCACCGAAACCAACGGCTGCTCCCCTCTCAAATACCGCCGGCAGAAGCAGATATCCAAAAAACAATAAAAAACGCTCCCGAAATGGGAGCGTTTAGACTGTCAAAAGGTCTCAGCAAAATGTATCATTGCGAATCCTCGTGCATACAGGTGTGGGACCGGAGGGTGCAGGCACCCCGCCATCCGGAGGTTCACAGATGCGGTCTGATTGGTCTGGTTCCCAATCAATTTCCTTCCTGTACCCGGAAGGTGATGGCACCGGTGTCGGCATCCATAGCATCCACGATGGCCAGAGATTCCACATGATAGCCCAGATTGCGGATCACACGGCCGCCAATCTGGAAACCCTTTTCAATGACGATACCGCAGCCTTCCACGACAGCTCCGGCAGACTCCGCAATGTTGATCAGACCCTGCAGCGCGCAGCCGTTGGCCAGAAAATCGTCGATAATCAGCACATGCTCTCCTTCATGAAGGAACTTCTTGGACACGATGACCCGGTTCTTATTCTTATGGGTGAAGGATTCCACCTCCGCCACGAACACGTCGCCGTCAATGTTGATGGACTTACTCTTCTTGGCAAACACCATAGGTACTCCGAACTCCTTCGCCACAAAAGCGGCGATGCCGATGCCGGAGGCCTCGATGGTCAGCACCTTGGACACAGGCTTATGACCGAACCGGCGCTTAAATTCCCGGCCGATCTGCTCCATCAGTGCGATATCCATCTGGTGATTCAGAAAACTGTCCACCTTCAGCACATTGCCGGGCTTGACGATTCCATCCTTAACGATTCTCTCTTCCAGAAAATTCATTTGTGTGCGCTCCTTTGTCTGCAATCGGAAAATTCAAAATTTTTCCAATCATACCATATGTTATCGTCAAAGTAAATATATTCCCCACCCTTCTTTTTGCAAAAAGTGCCAGAAATGCCCCTGTTCCTCACATTCTCCCACCTCCTGAGATCCCCTCACCACACCTTGCCAAGAAAACTTTGCAAAAAGCGCTTGACAAGTTTACTTGGCGATGCTATACTACCCATGCAAATAAAACTTGGCAACAGGAGTAACAACAATGAACAAGGAAGAAATTTTGAAAAAGGCCCGTGAGGAAAATCAAGGTGTCGACGAGGTCAAGCGTGCTGTCGAGCGTGAAGCAGCCACTACTTCTCGTGTGGTAGGCGCCTGCGCCTGTCTGTTCTTCACGCTCATGGACCGTCTGGTTTTGAAGACCCGTGTCATCAATGAGATCTGCTGGATTCTCTATGGTATCATGGTCACAACCGATGCTTGGGTTTACGCAATCAATCTGAAACAGAAGCGTTATTGGATGCTCTCTCTGCTCGGCACCGCCGGATGCGCCGCTCTGATCGCAATGCTGTTCTTTGGTTGAGTAAGTATGCGTGACGAACTTGTATTACGGAATCATATAAAGGAAGCCCGCACCAGCGCCGGACTTTCCCAAGCTCAGCTTGCGGAGATGGTTGGCGTCTCCCGGAACACCATCAGTTCCATCGAGACCGGCCAGTTCTGTCCCACCGCCAAGCTGGCCCTGATCCTCTGCATCGCCCTGGACAAAAAATTCGAAGACCTCTTCTATTTTGAATAAGCAAAAGGCCCGCCGGGAAGGCGGGCCTTTTGTCGTCCTCATTTCAATCGTTTTTCCGCAAACCTGCGAATTTCATAACTGCTGTCAAACCGGCATTCTTCCAGTATCTCCTTCGTCAGCATCCTATGTCCAGACATAAACCGCAGCGCCGACTCCCGGCAGAACGAACAAGGATTGTACTCGTACAAAATCGGCAGCAGATGTTTGGGACGAGGAATTCCGCTGTCTTTTTCGAACACCCGGTATACATCCATCCCCGCCGCATGAACAGCATCCCAGTCTCTGGTTTCAACAAACTCCCACAGAAGCGTTTCCAGCAGTTTTGCATCATCAGACAGATAATTTGTCACCAAAAGTGCAAAGTTTTCAGGTGTACGAATGCCTTTGTCCACATTCTCCAGCGCAAACTTCCGCACAACCGGGTTGCGCAAGTTCTCCAGCGCCCGCCAAGCCGCGCTTTGCAGTGCTTCATGATCCGACTGGGTATCTTCTATGATCGGCAAAGGGGCATCCGGGTACGGGCACCAGCTAAAAGCCTCCAGCGCCTGCGCACGAAGCGCCGGCTGCGTCTGCTCCCGGTATGCAGCCGCATACTGCTCCACTGTTTCCGTATCTGCATGATTTCGCAGCCAACGGGATAGGCGGACACCCGTCAACCCATCCGGGTAACTTGCTTTTTGTTGCGCCCACCGTTCTTCCCGGGCTGCAATATTGGCTGATTCCCTCTGAAGAAAGCACGCAATATCTTCATCCTTCTGAGCCGCATGTTCCAAGGTTTTTCTGTATTGTTCACCTTTCTCTGCGAAAAACCAAGGAAACTCCCCATCTGTCATGTAGGATTTTTCCCGATATAGCCGCCCAAAGTCCTTGGCGATACGCAAAAATGCCGTCCTGTCCTCCGCCAGAACCAGTCCAAGCTCCTCTAAATCCGTTAATTCATGAAATACCCTTCTGGGTCTGCGTTTCAGGGCAAACATCGCTGCCAAAAACTCCTGATATTTGTCCTCCACCGTCTTCCGGGCAAAATCCCAGCCATCTGACGCAAAGAACATCAGTAATTCGCTGAAATACAGCAAGTCCCAGCCAGCTTTAGGGCGGTATTTGCGCAAAGCCTCCGCCACAGTGCGGATGAAAATTTCCCTATCCGGGTAAGTATTCGCCATGGTGTAGACATACCAAGACCGCGTCCCCTCACTCTGGGCATCGTAAGCAATATTTCTCTTACACGCCCACAGGACAATATCCCGGTATTTTTCAGGCTTCTGCCGTACAGCCATCACGCATCTGCCCAGACCGCGCCGCATAGCCGCTTTGAATTCTTTTTTCGTCATATTTCCTCCGGTAAAATCTTATTTTGCCGGAACCTCTCCGGCGGTTTCCAGGCTGTTTTGTGCAAGCATAGAAAACACCTCCTTTTTATTGATTGTAGCATAGAAAGAATCCTGCCGCAACCATTTCTGCTTTAGCGTGCAGAAGAACTCGAAAACACCCTTCTCTGGTTCCAAGCTATCGCATAGTTTTTCCAAAAAGGCTTGACCGTTTTGGTCAAGCCTTTTATGTTGCAATAACGTCGAATTTCGTATTTACATCAGTTCCCCACCGTGATATCATTCAATCGGAGGTGTTGGTAATGAAAACATTGAGAGGACTAAAAATCTCTTCCATCGTAAACGGCATCTTTTGCTTTTTCTGTATCGTCTTCATTATTTGCATGATCCTTTCTCATCACTTCGGCATAAAAGTTGTTGCAGCAATTTACGTCACCGCAACTATTGGCTGGATGTTCAACCCCATGCCCATCATATCCTTTATGCTATGCCGGAGACTGTATTCCATGGAACGCTGCTCACCCGAAGCCCGACAGCTCATAGGCAAAAAATACATTTGGATCTACATATGGCCAGTGATCTCGGTATTATTCTACTTTGCTGCCATGGGATGCTTGGTCGATTTCACCGGCGGCGTATAGTAAAAGGGAGCAAAGGCAAATGGGTACATGGAATGCAATTTCCTAAGTTGAAATACTCTGGGCTATGCCGGATTCTTACGTGTAGTGGTACATGGTTGTGGCTTGCTTCCAATTTTTTGTTGAAGCCCTCTGCTGGTGTCAAGTTAGGACCCATAGATTCGTGTTCTATTAGGACTAAAAACGAGGAAAAGCCCTCGAATATTAGGGATTTACAGTAACACGAAAAAGTAGTATTATTGGAGAAAAGGAGGGTTTGATATGAAGCCTTTTTTAGGAATTGACTTAACAACTAACAAGAAGAACGACCAGTTGAATGGCAATGATTTTTTGGCAGCCAAACCATCTTTGGCATTATCACAAGCATTGGAACAGTCCCATAAAAATGTGGACGAAACGGTTGCGCAAGCAAAACTTCCAAAATTTTTTCGAATCGTGCAGTTTCTCTGCGGTATCACTGCCGCACTCCTCTTCAGTGGCATATTGAAAGCCGATGTTTCCCTTGCTCAAGGATATCACAATGCTCCTTGGATTTATTGGACTTTTGGAATTTGTCTCATTATTTGGCTTGTGTTGAAACTATTGAGCCTCCAAAAAGAAAAATTGGTGCTGAGTGCAGATGAAAACGCACAGGTATTTTCCCATTGGGAAAATACCACTGACGCCGTTTTTGCAGAGTTTTCCATTCCTACTGATGCTAAAGAAGTGGATGTACTGTCCTTCTTCTATAAATTGAAAGATGGGAATATCAAAGTCTGTGAAAAAGGAATGCAGGTAACACAGTATTTCAACCCAATATTCAAGATTTTTTCTGATTCTGAATATCTCTACCTTGCCAATTTAGAAGGGAAATATGCCTTTCCGCTGTCCTCTGTCATGGGAATTCGAACAATAAAAAAACATATTCGAATTGCCGGGTGGAACAAAGAAGTACCATACAATAAAGGCATATATAAGCAATACAAGCTCACCATCGACAATTATGGATGTATACATTGTAAGAGTTATCATATTTTGGAGCTGAACCACAACGGTGAAATATGGGGCATTTATTTCCCAAGCTATGAATTGCCTGTTATCGAGGAAATTACAAAATAAAGGTTCTGGAACACAATGAAAAGGCTTGCCGCGTGGCAAGCCTTTTACTGTTAAAATAAGGTTGTTATCCAATAAATCAAACCATACACCACACTTGCACTCACACCATACACGATCACCGGCCCAGCGATTGTAAACATCTTCGCGCCCACGCCCAGGATAAAGCCCTCCGTCTTAAATTCCACCGCCGGGGCGGCGATGGAGTTGGCAAACCCTGTAATCGGCACCAGAGTCCCTGCCCCGGCGTATTTTGCCAAATTATCATACAGACTCAGTCCCGTAAACAGCGCCGACAGCACCACCAAACTCATGGACGCCGCCATATAGGCATCGTCTTTCGATAGTTCCAGCATCTGATACCAGTTCGCAAAGAGCTGCCCCAGCGTGCAAATGCCGCCCCCCACGATAAATGCCAGCAGGCAGTCCTTCCCAATGGGTGATTTGGGGCTGATTTGCTGCACCAATTTTCCATATTGTCGTTCCGTCATGCATATCCCTCCGGACCTATCTTTCCCCGGATTGGCAAAAATATTTCCTTATCTGTGCGCCGGGGTTTTGTTTACATTTCATACATTGACTTTTCTGTCAGATACTGGTATAATTCCATCAGGAATAACAATTTTTTCCAAAGAAAGAAGGTATCATTGTGAGCACTTTGCACAAATTCCTTGCCCTTTTTCTGGTACTGTCGCTGCTGTTTAGCATCGCCGGCTGCAACCAGACCCCTGCCGAACCCACCGTTCCCCCGGTCACAGAGTCGCCGGAAATGATCGCCTACAGGGAGGCCCGTGCCGCTGTGGACAGTGCCGACTCTCTTTCCCTGCGGGTCAACGCAACCAAAACCACCACCGTCGGCGGTGAGTCCTTTGTTGAGCAGAGCGAGCAGACCTTGGAGATGACCGGTCTGAATACCGACTCCCCCAGTTTCCATGTGGAAAACGATCTGCTCTACAACGACGAATACGACACCACCTACGATGAGGTTTTCCTGGACGGTACCTTCTATACCGCCATGGATCGTGACAGCCGTTTCCGCGCTGCCATGACCGCTGAGGAAGCCATTGCCCGCTGTGTTCCTCCCGTGCTTCTGGATGCCGCACTCTACGGCTCCATCACCCAGAACGGCAGCACCTTGACCTTCACCTCTCCCACCGCAGCGGAAGTCTGGGCCATGCCCGAGGGTGCCCAATTCCTGGAAGCATCCGGTACCGCCACCCTCAACGATGAGGGCGTACTGCAGAAAATGACCTACTCCCTCTCCTACACTTACGGCCCCGCGGAAGTAACGCTGGAGGTAGAATCCCGGATCACCATCGAATCCGTTACCGTGGAGCTGCCCAAGAAAGCTGATCAATTCGTCGAGCTGACTGACATTGATGCACTGTATATGTTTGAGAGCAGCTACTGTAAACTCCTCTGCTCCCAGAACTATAGTGTTTACTCTATGGACAGCATTCTGGTCCAGGCTGCAGGCATGCTCCAAAATTCATCCGCGCTGGTGGATTCCTACGGCACCGGCGATGATCTTCAGGCAAAAGTTGAAGCCAATGTCTATATCATGGACTACTCCACCAACAGAAGTCAGGAAAGCAAGCAGGAAATCCTTTTCCGCGACGGCATCTGTACCGCCACCCTCGATGGCAAAAAGTCTACGGAAGTCCCCGATGTTACCGCCGAGGATGTGGAGGAGATCGGTGTAATACAAAAGACACAGGTCTATACAGGTACAGAAGTATGGCAGGATGCCGCTATTACCGACCTTGGCAGTGTCTATATTGTGGAACTGACCTACACCGAAGATTATGCCCAGGAAACCAAATCCAACTTTTGTAAAAGTTTGTTTGGCGATGCCAGCTTCCTTGATGACATAGCCTCTGACTACACCACCAAAGAGGTTGGCGGTTATTTCGCCGTGGACAAATTCACCGGTCTGCCCACCGCCCTCGGTGTGAAATACGAAGGCTGTCATACCATTGAAGAGCAGGAATGCGTGATCTCCTATCAGGCGGACTGCTATGTGGATGCCCCCAGTATAACCGCCTACTATTCCGTCACCGAGGAAATGCTCCCGGAGGAAGAGCCGGAAACCAAGGCAAAACCCCTGTTCTACCATGTCACCGGTGCCGACGGTCAGGAAATGTGGCTCTTCGGCACCATCCATATCGGCGACGAGCGCACCGCCTACCTGCCTCAGGAGATCTATGATGCCCTGTCCTCCTCCGACGCACTGGCGCTGGAGTATTATTCCAAGGAATTTGATAAGCAGGTTGAGAAGGATAAAAAGCTGTCCGAGGCCGTTTCCGATTCCTATTACTACTCCGACGGCACCACCATCGTCGATGTCATCGGTCAGGAACTGTATGATACTGCCGTTCTGCATCTGAAAGCCTCCGGCAATTACAATATGAACGCTGACTACATGAAGCCCTACCTCTGGAGTCAGTCCATCGACAACTTCCATCGCCGCCAGAGCTTTATCCACACCGGCGATCAGGGTGTGGAAAGCCGTTTGGAAGCACTGGCTGAGGAGCAGGAGATCGAGATCCGCAGTATTGAGTCCGGTCTGTTCCAGATCCAGACGATCACAGGACTCTCCGACAAGCTGCAGATCAAAATGCTGGAAGAATCCATCGAATATGACGCAACCGATTCCTGGGATGACACCAGCGAGCTGTACGAACTGTGGTGTGCCGGTGATGAAGCTGCCCTTAGGGAGAAACTGTCCGACGAGGTCGACACCTCCGAGATGACTGAAGAAGAGCTGGCTGAATACGAAGAGCTGAAACCCCTGATGGATGAATACAACACCGCAATCAGCCACGATCGCAACGAAAATATGCTCAAGGTCGCCATTGAATATCTGGAAAGCGGCGATACCGTCTTCTACGCCGTGGGTCTGGCCCACCTGCTGGACAGTGAAAACGGTCTGGTGGAAGCCCTCCGTGCCGCGGGCTACACCGTAGAACTGGTGCAGTACGCAAACTAACCCCATAATCACACAGCCGGACGATCCAATCGGATCGTCCGGCTGTTTTTCGCATCTTTACTTCAGATTTCTTGCCATTTCCATGGTCACCGCAGCGCAGCGGTGGGCCGCAATCTTCTCGAAGGTGGGATAGTCCATCTCTGCGGAGTCATCGGCCTTGTCGGAGATTGCCCGGATCACCACAAAGGGCACACCGTTGCGATAGGCCGTGTGGGCAATCGCCGCGCCCTCCATTTCCGTGCAGAGCGCACCGGTCCGCTGGATGATCCGCTCCTTGGCTTTTCTTTCCGCCACAAACAGGTCACCGCTGGCAACTCTGCCCACCTTGGTGTGGCCGGGATTGACTTTCTCCGCTGCTGCAAAGGCCAGTGCAGCCATTTTTTCGTCCGCAGGGAATGCCGTCACATCCATCCCCGGCACTCTGCCCATCTCGTAGCCAAAATGCACGCAGTCAAAATCATGATACATAGCATCCTCGCTCACCACCAGGTCGGCGATATCCAGATCCGCGCACAGAGAACCGGCAATACCGGTGTTCACCAGATGGGTCACACCAAAACAATCACACAGACTCTGGGTACACATAGCCGCGTTGACCTTGCCCACGCCGCACTGCACCACAACAACGTCCAGCCCCTCCAGCTTGCCCTCATAGAACACAGCGACAGCCTTTTCGGTCTTCTTCACATCCTGCATAGCCGCAAGCAGCGTCTCCACTTCCTGCTGCATAGCACCAACAATACCAAGTTTCGTCATAATTTTTCTCCTCACTCCGGATACACCAGCCGGTCTTGCGTAATATTTTCCAGCAGGGCGGCATATTTTGCGCCCCAGTAGTTGGCCATCGGCAGATTCATGTCCAGGTAGTTGCCGCAGTCTTTCGCAGAAGCTCCCGGCACCTCACCTTTAAAGTCCCGGATAAAGCAGAAGCAGCCCTTCACCAGTTCCAGCACGTCCTTGGATTCCAGATCTCCTGCCAGCAGCAGGTAAAATCCCGTCCGGCAGCCCATGGGACCAAAATACAGCACCCGGTCTTTCCACTCCGGCTCGTTCCGCAGGTACGTTGCCGCCAGATGTTCCATGGTGTGCACCTCCGCGGTGTTCATCACCGGCTCATCGTTGGGCTTGGTCAGCCGCAGGTCGAAGGTGGTCACCGTCTCGCTGCCCACCCGGTCCTTCCGGGACACATATAACCCCGGCTGTAGTTTGATATGATCAATGGTAAAACTCGTGATCTTTTCCATAGCTATCCCTCATTTTCAGTCATTGTCGCAGTTCGCCGCGTCGATGGCCAGCACCAGCAGCAATCCCGGGATCTCGTTGGCAGGGTTGTTATAGCTCAGCACATAGGTGTCGCTCCAGCGGAACAGTTCCTTGCTGATGCTCATCACCGGCACGTTGCCCCGGGTAACCTGATAATCCCAGCCCATGATATCGCCTTCCACATCCCAGCCCAGGAAATCCACATTATACTTGGGGTGGAAGAACGTAAATTCCCGGCTGATCGTGCCGTAGATGCGGCCACCCACTACGATCTCAAACCGGGGCAGGAATGTTAACAACTTCTGGTGGATGGAACCCACCTCCACACCGGAACGCTTATCGTACACATGAATCTGATGTCCAAAGGCAAAGAACTCCGCCGACACCTCGTATCGTGCTTCGCCCGTCTCATCGTACACATCATAGCTGTCCGTCCATGAAAACACTCTCTGTTTAATCAGCAGCTGCATATCACCGCCTCCTTTGTTTTTTATCATACCACACACCACCCTCCAATGCAAGAAAAAGCCGCTTTTTCCCCCTGCAACCGCCGGTTGAGTAGTTCTCAACCGGTTGTTGAGGGAAATTTTTTGAATTTTAAACGAATAATTGATAGCTTTTTTCGCCGTTTTGTGGCATGATATAGCCATCTTGATTGGAGGTACCAAAACATGGATCAAACTCTTGGAAAAAGAATCGTATACCACAGAAAGCGACTCGGTCTGACGCAAGACAAGCTGGCTGAGCGCTTAGGCGTCACCGCCCAGGCAGTCAGTAAATGGGAAAATGACCAAGCCTGCCCCGATATTTCCACACTGCCCCGGCTCGCCGCCCTCTTCGGCGTCACCACCGATGAACTGCTGGGCATTACCGACGCTCCCGCCCGGGAGGCTGAAGTCGTGGAAGAAGATGAACGTTCCGACAGCGCCCCTACCTTTGAAATGCGCTGGGACAGTGGCCGGAAATCCGCCCTGGGCTTTGCCCTGTGGGTACTGATCACCGGCAGCATTCTTCTGGCATCCAGTGCATTTGGCTGGGATATCGGTTTGTGGGATACCCTCTGGACCACCGGTCTTGCGCTCTTCGGTGTCTTTGGTCTGTTCCCCAACTTCTCCTTCTTCCGCCTGGGCTGCGCACTCTTTGGCACTTATTTTCTTTTAGACAAGCTGGATGCCGCCCCCTTCCAGCTGGGCAAAGAACTGATTCTGCCGGCTCTGCTGGTGCTGTTTGGCCTGAGTCTGCTGGTGGATGCCCTGAAGAAGCCCAAGAAGCCCTCTTTCACCGTCTCCCACAGAGGCAAGCGCATCTATACCAACCGTGATGGCAAGGACAAGCTCAAGAGCCATTGTCACATGGACGGTGAGAATTTTGACTGCGCCTGTTCCTTCGGTGAAGACCGCCGCCTGATCACCCTGCCCCGGCTTTCTTCCGGTGAAGCAAGCGTCTCTTTCGGTGAGCTGACCGTGGACCTTTCCGGCTGCGGCCAGATCGCGGACCACTGCCGTATCTACGCAAGATGCGCCTTCGGCGAGATGAAAATTCTGGTCCCCTCCCACTGCCGTGTGGAGCCGGATGCCAGCACCGCTTTTGCTTCCATTGAGATGGAAGGTCACCCTGCACCCGATGCCGATACCATCATCGATCTGGATTGCAGCGCCAACTTCGGCGAGATCTGCATCCGTTACATCTGACTTCATGCCCACCGCCACTGCGGTGGGCATTTTTCACATTTATTTCACTTGTGCTTGCAATTTCCATCGAACAATGTTACAATGTTATCGAATATACCATGAAGGTGGGATAATAATGGATAAACGCGAAGATTTCGACATGGATTTCGATTTTGAAAAAGAATACGGCTTCGACCCGAGCCTGATGAATAACAATTACGAAGAAGAACCCGAGTTTTTGAGCATTCAGCGCCCCGCGGACAGCATCCCGGCAGCTCCCCAGAACTATGTTGAGGACGCCTCCGACTACGGCAATATGTTCCAGGCTCCGTCTTACGACGAGGCTCCCGCTGCGTACTATGACACCCAGCCGGAAGAGCCTGCATACGACGAGGAGCAGCCGCAATACGACCCTCAGCCTGTCGCTGAGGAGATTCCTCAGCGCCCCCGCCGCCGCGAAAAGC
>JAGKTU010000037.1 GCA_021153265.1 Clostridia bacterium | reverse complement strand
CGCATTCCTCATCAGTCAAAAATCAAAGATTTTTGACAGCTTCCCCCCGGGGGAAGCCTTTGGGCGCTGCCGCGCCAGTACCGTAAACTACAATTTATCGCATTATACTGCATTTTGGGGGTTTTTGCAACAAAAGCGGCGCAGAAAACTCTGCGCCGCTTAAAAGTTTACATTTTAGTCGTCGTTCTTGGCGTCAGCGATGATCTTAGCCTGGTTGCCCTTGGGCACTTCCTCATAACGCTCGAAGTTCAGGGTGAAGGAACCACGGGCCTGGGTCATGGCGCGCAGGTCGATGGCGTAGGAGCTCATCTCTGCCATGGGAACTTCAGCCTCGATGACGGTGTTGCCGTCAGCATCGGGGTTCATGCCCATGGGACGGCCGCGGCGCTTGCTCAGATCGCCCATGACGTCGCCGACGTAAGTCTCGGGGACGGAAACTGCCAGGGTGCCGATGGGCTCCAGCAGGGTGGGGTTGGCGTTGGGCATAGCTTCCTTGTAAGCCAGGATCGCGGCCAGCTTAAATGCCATTTCGTTGGAGTCGACGGGGTGGTAGGAGCCATCGTACAGAACAGCCTTCAGACCGACCATGGGATAGCCGGCCAGGGGGCCCTTCAGAACGGCTTCCTGGATACCCTTTTCGACAGCGGGGTAGAAGTTTCTGGGCACGGAGCCGCCGAAGACTTCCTCAGCGAAGATCAGGGCGTCTGTCTCGTCCTGGGGCTCGAAGCGGACCCAGACATCACCGAACTGGCCGGAACCACCGGTCTGCTTCTTGTGACGGCCGTGAGCCTGGACGGTCTTCTTGATCTTCTCGCGGTAAGCGACCTTGGCGGGAGCGAGGACGGCGTCCACACCGAAGCGGCTCTTCAGCTTGGCGACCAGAACGTCCAGCTGCTGATCGCCGGAGCCGGACAGAACCAGCTGATGGGTCTCAGCATTGTTGACCAGAGTGAAGGAGGGATCTTCCTCGTTCAGACGGTTCAGGCCGGTGCCAACCTTTTCTTCCTGACCCTTGACCTTGGGAGCGATGGCCATGGAGTAGCAGGGCTGTGCGTAGGGGATCTGCTTCAGAGAAACGACCTTTCTGGGATCGCACAGGGTATCGCCGGTCTTGACCTTGTCCATCTTGCCGAAGGCGCCGATGTCGCCGCAGCCCAGGACCTTAACTTCGGTGGCCTTCTTGCCGCACATGGTGTACATACGGCCCAGCTTCTCGGTCTCGCCGGTACGGGCGTTGACCAGAGTGGTGTCAGGAGTGATCTCACCGGAGAGAACCTTGATGTAGGAGTACTTGCCGTACTGGTCGGAAACGGTCTTCCACACGAATGCGGAGGGAACGCCGCCGGCGGAAACCACGAACTCCTCCACCTTGCCGTCGGCGGTGGTGGCCTTGTGGTAGTTGCCCTGCTGGGGGTTGGGCAGCAGGTTGATGATGTGATCCATGAGCATCAGGCTGCCCAGGCAGTTGACACCGGAGCCGCAGACCACGGGGAACAGGCTCAGTTCCTTGACACCGTCATGCAGGCCGTCCAGCATTTCACGGTAAGTAAAGTCATCACCCTCGAAGAAGCGGTCCATCAGAGCCTCGTCGGTTTCGGCGACAGCTTCCTTTAGCGCATCGTTGAACTCCTCGATGACGGATTCCTTGTCGGCGGGAACTTCGATCTCAACACGCTTCAGGTTCTGCATCTCGTAGGCGCGCTTGTTCAGCACGTCGATGATGCCGGTGACCTTCTTGGCGGAATTCCAGATGGGCACGACCACGGGAGCGATCTTGTTGCCGTACTTCTCGCGCAGAGCCTCGAAGGTGGCATTGTAGTCGGAGTTATCCTCGTCAACCTTGGAGATGTAGACGAAGCGGGGCATATTGCGCTCTTCACAATACTTCCATGCCTTCTCGAAGCCGACGGTGATGCCGTCCTTGGCGGAGATGACCAGAATGGCGGCGTCAGCGGCGCGCAGAGCCTCCATAACGGCGCCGGAGAAGTCGAATGCACCGGGGGTATCCAGAAGGTTGATTTTGGTGTTCTTGTACTCCAGAGGCACAACGGCGGTGGAGATGGAAATATTACGGCGGATCTCCTCGGGATCGTAGTCGCAGACGGTGTTGCCGTCAGCGTTCTTGCCCATACGGTCGATGGCGCCGGTCATATACAGTAAGCTCTCTGCCAGGGCAGTCTTGCCGCTGCCGCTATGGCCCAGCAGACAGATATTACGGATCGCGTTAACAGAATACATGGTGAAAAACTCCTTTCGGGGAGGCAAAGCCCTCCGCTTGTTGCACTTGGGTGCTGTGCACCACAATGCAGACATTATACACGAAAGAACTTAGGATTTCAATGCTAATTTTCGTCATATTGTAAAATTGGTGAAATTGGCACATGGACAGATGTTTCTCTGTGCAAAACACCCAAAAATTCAAAAATAAAATCGGCAGCCTGACCAAACCGGCCGGGGTCAATTTTCCCCGGCCATGGCCACCTGCTTCAGCGTCCGCACAAATAGGTCTCCCCAGTTCAGCCGTTCCACACCATTTGCCGCCACCAGCGGCACTTGCGCCAAAATCTGCTCCCCGGAGCGGATCGTCATGGTGCCTAATTTCTGCCCCCGGCTCACCGGCGCCGCTACGGAGGGCAGCAGCTCCATCTCCGTGGTGACGGAGCTTTTCTGGGCCTTGTCGATGAGTAATCCGGTATCGCCGGATACGATGGCCGATACCGAATCGGCCCGCCCCAGTGTCACCGGCACCACCGCCCCCTCGGGAAGCGCCGGGGCGATGTAGGCGAAGTTGGCAAAGCCGTAGTCAAGGAGCGATTTGCAGGCGGCGTTACGCTCCTTGGAGGTCTCACAGCCCATGACCACCGCGATCAGCTCCATCCCCTCCCGTTTGGCCGACGCCGACAGGCAGTAGCCTGCCCCGGAGGTAAAGCCCGTCTTCAGCCCCGTGCAGCCGCTGTAGAATCGCACCAGTTTATTGGTGTTGGACAGGCCAAATTCCCCGTTTCGGATGGTGTCCATCCAGATGGTGGTGAATTCCTTGATCTTCGGGTGATTTTTCAGCAGCTCCCGGGACATGAGGGCGATGTCATAGGCAGAAGTTTTGTGATTTTCCGCCGCCTCGCCGTCGTCCAGACCGGTGCAGTTGACAAAATTGGTGTCGTTCATGCCCAATTCTTTCGCTTTCCCGTTCATCTGCTCCACAAAGCCGCTTTCGCTGCCGGCAAGATGCTCCGCCATGGCGCAGGCGCAGTCATTGGCAGAGGACACGGCGATGGACTTGACCATATCCCGGACGGACATGGTCTCCCCCACCTTCAGATACACCTGACTGCCGCCCTTGGCAGCGGCCGCCTCCGAGGCCGTGACCATGTCGTCCCATCCGATTTTCCCCGCATCGATGGCCTCCATGATCAGCAGCATGGTCATCACCTTGGTCACCGAGGCTGGAGAGAGTTTTTCGTGGGCATTTTTCTCATACAGCACCGTCCCCGTCTGAATATCCATCAGCACCGCGCTTTTCCCTGCCACATCCAGTTCAACTGCCTGTATCCTGACTGGCAGCAGCGCCACCGTCAGAGCAAGCGCCGCCAGCATCCCCAAAATCCGCTTCATTTACCATCCCTCCCATAGATTGTGGTACAACCTATGGCGTGTCCGGGGAAGATATGCAAAAAATTTTCGGAATTTCCAAAGAATTATTGTGGATTCTTTTCCGTAACTATGGTAAAATGTATCGGTATAAATTGTAGTTTAGCATTGCGATGCGCACCGCACCAAAGCCTCCCTTGTGCAAAGGGAGGTGGGCCGCCGCAAGGCGGCTCGGAGGGATTGTCGCGGAAAATGTTACGAATACGCATGTGTTCCGGCGAAATCGGCAGCACCCAAGGCCCCCTTTACACAAGGGGGCCTTGGGCGCTGCCGCGCCAGTACCGTAAACTACAATTTACCGCAGCACTGACGTTACCGAGCGGGTTTGGGAAGTAACGAGACGTACCGCACCAATCACGCATTGGCTGCCGGCCCTCGCCGGCTAAACTACAATTTATCCTTATCCGCACATTATACTTTCACGGAGGTTTTATATATGAGAGGCATCCCTTCCCTGATCACGGACATCCGCAAGAAGGTCTTCACCGAGGTTGCCCGCATGGCCTATTCCGGCCGTGGCTACGAGGGCGTGGACGAGCTGCCCTACATCATCGTTCCCGGCGATCAGCCGCTGCACCGCGACTCCATCTTCCTGGAGCGCGCCATCGCCAGCGAGCGTGTCCGCTCTGCCATGGGTCTGAACCTGCGGCCCATCCAGACCCGTCACCTGATGACCGAGGGCATGGATGCCGCCGCCGTTGCCGAGCAGTACTACGAGCCGCCGCTGATCAACATCATTCCCTACGCCTGCCACGCCTGCCCCACCAACCAGTACCGTGTCACCGAAAGCTGCCAGAACTGCCTGGCCGCATCCTGCCAGCGGGTCTGCCCCAAAAATGCCATCAGTTTCGTCAATGGCAGAAGCTATATCGACCCGGATAAGTGCATCAAGTGCGGCAAGTGCGCCAAGGCCTGCTCCTACAATGCCATCATTCACATGGAGCGCCCCTGCGCCGCGTCCTGCGGCATGGACGCCATCGGCTCCGACGAGCACGGCCGCGCCGTGATCAATCAGGACAAGTGCGTGGCCTGCGGCCAGTGTCTGGTGTCCTGCCCCTTCGGTGCCATTGTGGACAAAGGCCAGATCTTCCAGGTCATCCAGTCCATCCTGAAGGGTGACAAGGTCATCGCCATCGTAGCCCCCGCCTTCATCGGCCAGTTCAGCGGCAAGGTCTCCCCCGGCAAGTTCGTCACTGCCATGAAGATGCTGGGCTTCGACCGGGTGGTGGAAGTCGCCATCGGCGCGGATATGTGTACCATCGAAGAAGCCAAGGACTTTATGGAGAAGGTGCCTGCCGAGCAGGACTACATGGCCACCTCCTGCTGCCCCGCATGGCACTCCATGATCGAAAAGCTCTTCCCCACCGAGATGCGCAAGATCTCCATGACCCTGACCCCCATGGTCTTCACCGCCCGGATGATGAAGAAGGACTTCCCCGGCTGCAAGGTGGTCTTCGTCGGCCCCTGCGCCGCCAAGAAGCTGGAGGCCATTCGTGCCGACATCCGCTCCGACGTGGACTTCGTGCTGACCTTCGAGGAGCTGATGGGCATGTTCGAGGCCAAGGAGATTGACTTCGCCACCGTGGAGGAGCAGGACTATCTGAACGAAGGCTCCGGCGCAGGACGCGGCTTTGCCGTGGCCGGCGGTGTCGCCAAGGCTGTTACGGATCTGGTGCAGAAAGAACATCCCGATCTGGAAATCAAGACCGCCCGGGCCGAAGGCCTGCGGGAATGCCGCAAGCTGATGACTCTGGCCAAGGTTGGTAAGTACAAGGGCTACCTCTTGGAAGGCATGGCCTGTCCCGGCGGCTGCGTGGCCGGTGCCGGCACCATTCTTCCCGTGGAGCAGGCCACAAAATTCGTAGACAAGTACAGCAAGGAAGCCAATACCACTTCCCCCTCCGACAGCCCCTACCGCGACCGGGGCGAAAGTCTGGATTGATCCCAATTCCTATAAGAATGAATACGCCCTCCCGGATGGGAGGGCGTATGCTTTATGTGTGGTCGAAAACCGCCGGGTCGAAGGTGATCACTGTGTAGTATGTTCCCTGACCCAGATCGTTCAGGGCGTTCTCCAGTGTGCGCTGGATGGTCTTCTCCTGTCCTTTCAGATCCAAAGGCAGGGAAATATCGAAGATCAGGTTGGTATGCCCCTCGCCGGGAACCATCCGGAAGTCGTGGATCGCCAGCCGCTCATCCCGAACCTGCAGGATGTGGGTCACCAGCTGGCGCATCCGGTCCAGTTCCGGATCGTCCACCACCACCGGATCGTAGTGGATCACCAGATGGATGCCGTGGCTTTCGAAGCACTCCCGTTCCATGTCGTCGATCAGCTCGTGGCACAGCAGGGGGGCCCGGTTTTTATCCATCTCCACATGGAGGCTGGCGAACCGCTGACCGGGGCCGTAATCATGAACCATCAGATCGTGATAGCCCAGCACATGGGGCTGCTGGCTTACATAGTCCACGATCAGTTCCCGAAGTACGGGGCTGGCGGCCTCACCCAGCAGGGGGGAGATGGTTTCTTTCGCCAGATTCCAGCCGCTGAAGAGAATAAACAGGGCCACGCCCATGCCGAAATAGCCGTCCACTTGCCAGGAAGTGAAATGCTCCACCAGCATGGCGACGAGTACCGCCGCGGTGGAAATGCAGTCGTTGCGGCTGTCTGCAGCGGTGGCGAGCAGCGCAGAAGAGCGGATGCGCTTGCCCAAGGTCGTATTGAAGAGGCTCAGCCACAGCTTCACGCCGATGGAGCCAAGCAGCACCACTGCCGCAGCGGTGGAAAACGCAACGGCGGAGGGGGTGATGATCTTTTCCATGGAGGTTTTGGCCAGTTCAAAGCCGATGACCATGATCATCACCGACACCGCAAGGCCGGACAGATATTCAAACCGGGCGTGGCCGTAGGGGTGATCCTCGTCGGCAGGCCGCTGCGCGAGCCGAAAACCCAGAAGGGTCACAATGGCGCCGGAGGCATCGGAGAGATTGTTCATAGCATCGGCAGTGATGGCCACGGAGCCGGTGAACATACCGATGAGCAGCTTGAAGAAGAACAGCACGATGTTGGCCACGATGCCAACAAAGCCGGAGAGGCTGCCAATGGCAGTACGGACGGCGGGAGAATCCGGATCCCCGGAATCTTTCACAAAAAGTCTGAGCAGAAGCTGGGTCATAAAGAACCTCCTGATTTCGGAAATTATCCTGCCGGTTCGGAAACTCTACCCCCGGTAGAGTTTTTTCTACCCGGTGTGGGGCGGCTCACACCAATGGTGGCGTGACAAATGCAGGGAAATGTAGTATGATGTGCTGGTAAATTTTATTACATTCCCGATATTATATCGTGGTCGCGGACGAAAGTCCAGTAAAAATTCCAGGAGTGAACCCTATGTCTTTCAAAATTATCACCGATTCCAGTTGTGATTTCACCAAAGCGCAGTACGAAGAGCTGGGTCTTCGCTATGCGCCGCTGACGCTGCTGTACAAAGGTGAGCAGCACGACAGTTTTACGGAAGAAAAAGAGCTGAAATCTTTCTACAACGGCATCCGTGATGGCGAAATGCCCACCACCTCCGCCGTCAACCCCGAGGGCTGGGTATCCGTCATGGAGCCCGTCCTCGCCGCCGGAGAAGATGTGCTGGCGCTGTGCTTCACCTCCGGCTTAAGTACCACCTACCAGTCCGCAGTCATCGCCGCCAGCGAGCTGCAGGAGAAGTACCCCCACCGGAAGATCCGGGTGGTGGATACCCTCTGCGCCGCTTTGGGGCAGGGTCTTCTGGTGTGGTATGCCTGCCGGAAGCGGGATCAGGGTCTGGATCTGGATGCCGTGGCGCAGTGGGTGGAGGATAACAAGCTGCGCCTGTGCCACTGGGTCACCGTGGACGATCTGGATCATCTGAAGCGGGGCGGCCGCGTCAGCGCCACCACCGCCTTTGTGGGCGGCCTGCTGAACATCAAGCCCATCATCCACGTGGACAACGACGGCAAGCTGGACACCGTGGGAAAGGTCCGTGGACGAAAGGCTGCCATGGAATATCTGGTCAAGCAAATGGCCGCCACCGCCTCTGCTGACGAAAACGAAACCATCACCATCGCCCACGGCGACTGCCCCGAAGATGCCGCCGCTCTGGAGGCGCTGGTCCGCAAGAGCTGTCCCTACGTCAAAAACGTCATCACGGGCTATGTAGGCGGCGTCATCGGCGCCCATACCGGCCCCGGTGTTCTGGTGCTGTTCTTCCTGGGCAGCAAGCGCTGATTTTCCCGAATATGTATGAACGCCGCAGCGGAAAAACCGCTGCGGCGTTTTCTGTTACTCAACCATTTTCACGCTTTCCCGGCATTTCAAGGTAACGGGAACCGTGATGAAGCGAAGCCCCTTCTTGTTTTCGATATTGTCCAGCAGGAGTTGGACGCTTTTCCGCGCCATCTCCTCCACATTCTGATGAATGGTGGAAAGTCTCGGCGTCATGTAGCCGCCGATGTCCAGACCGTCGAATCCCACGACGGAGATGTCCTCCGGCACACGCTTTCCCGCATCATTCAATGCCCGGATGGCTCCGATGGCCATCACGTCGGATGCTGCAAACAGTCCGGTGAAGTCCTTTTTCCGTTCCAGCAGCCGTCGGGCGGCCTTATAGCCGTCGGCGAAGGAGAAACGGGTGGCTTCGTAGTCGATTTCCGGGTCAAATTCGATGCCGTATTGCCGGAACGCCGCCATGCAGCCCTGAAAACGCAGCCGGCCGGTGTCGGAATTTTCCTTATCACCGCCGATAACGGCGATCTTCTTGTGGCCTAAGCGGATCAGATGCTCCACTGCGGTCTTCGCAGCCAGCATATCGTCAGAGGACACGCTGGAGAGGTTGGGGAAATGGAGCTGGGAGGCATCGTTGGTGACCAGCACGCAGGGGGCTTGGATCTTATCGAAATACTGACAGAAATTTTCGCTGTTGCCGCCCAGGAACAGAATGCCCAGGGGCTTTTTCTCCAGACAGAGCTGGACAGCCCGCTGGACCTCGTTGTGATCTTCGTCCATGTAGTCCACGATCAGCGGATATGCGGTCTGGGAAACCAGTGCCTGAATGGACTCCACCATGCTGGCGAAGAGCTCGTTGGACGTACCCTTGACGATGACCAGCACCGACTTTCCATGCTGCTGCTTCAGCTGCTGGGCGTTGGCGTTGAGCTGGAACCCACATTCCTCCGCCGCCTGCAAAATGGCAGCCTTGGCCTTGGCGCTGACGTTAGGCTGGTTGTTCAGAACTCTGGAAATGGTACCGACGGAATATCCGGTCTGAGCAGCCAAGTCTTTAATTGTCATTCCGGACACCTCCTTTTATGGTTGCAGGAATGGGATCAGCCCTTGACGGCGCCTGCCACAACGCCCTTGATGATGTGCTTCTGGCAGATCAGATAGATGATGATAATGGGCAGGACGGTCAGCATGATGCAGGCCATCATGGGGCCCATTTCCACCCGTCCGAAGCTGCCCTTGAAGTACTGGATCAGGATCGGCACGGTGGTATACTTTTTGCGGTCCAGAACCAGATAGGGCAGCAGATAGTCGTTCCACACCCACATGGTCTCCAGAATGCCCACGGAGATGAGGGTAGGCTTCAGGATGGGCAGCACGATGGTGAAGAAGGTCTGGAAGGGATTGCAGCCATCGATCATGGCAGCCTCCTCGATCTCCAGAGGGATGGACTTCATAAAACCGGCGAACATAAACACCGCCAGACCTGCGCCGAAGCCCAGATAGATGATCCAAATGTTGTAAGGCGTGTCCAGATCCAGCTTATCCGCAGTGGCAGACAGGGTGAACATCAGCATCTGGAAGGGCACGACCATGGAGAACACGAACAGATAGTACACGGCCTTGGTCAGGATGTTCTGCACCCGGGTGATGTACCACGCGCACATGGAGCAGAAGATCAGAATGGCCACAACAGAGGTGACGGTGATGATCACGCTCGTGAGGAAGGCCTCCACAAAGCCCTTGGAGCCCACGGCATTGGCGTAGTTCTCCAAGCCGGCAAAGGTCTCGGCGGTGGGCAGCTGGAAGACGGTATCGGTAGAAATCGCCGTTTCCTTTTTCAGAGAGTTGAACAGGATCATGAACACGGGATAGACCCATGCCAGCGACAGAACAGACAGGAAAATGGTCAAAATGGTATTGCCGATGCCTTGCTTTTTCATTACTGCTGCACCTCCTTGGAACGGGTCGCCCGGAGCTGGACGAGAGAAATGGTGATGACCATCAGGCAGAAGACCACGGCCTTAGCCTGGCCGATACCCTTCCATGCGGGACCGACGCGGTTATAGAAGTTGTTGTAGATGTTCAGAGCCAGCATTTCGGTGGCGTGGTTGGGGTCGCCGCCGGTGAGGGCCAGGTTCTGGTCGAAGAGCTTGAAGGAATTGGTCAGGGTCAGGAACAGGCAGATGGTGATGGAGGGCATCACATTGGGGATCTTGACCTTGAACAGGATCTGGCTGTTGGTAGCACCGTCGATCCGGGCTGCCTCGATGTAGTCCGAGGGGATGGACTGCAGGCCGGCGATGTAGATGATCATCATATAACCGATCTGCTGCCAGCACATCAGAATGATCATGCCCCAGTAGCCGGCGGTGGTGTTCAGCGCCATCAGCGGCTGGGCAGACAGGCTCAGCACGCAGTTGATCAGGATGTTCCAGATATAGCCCAGCACGATGCCGCCGATCAGGTTGGGCATAAAGTAGACGGTACGGAAAACATTGGTGCCTGCGATCTCCTTGGTCAGCACCAGCGCGATGGCGAAGGCGGCCACATTGATCAGGATCGTGGAAACCACGGTGAAACTGGCGGTGAAGCTCAGAGAATCCCAGAACTGCGGATCTTCAAACACCTTGACGTAGTTTCCGATGCCCACCCAAGTGGCTTTGTTGATGGTGATAAACTTGCAGAAGGACAGGTAAAGACCCTCTACGAAGGGCACCACGAAGCCGATGATGAAGGCGAGCAGTGTGGGCAGCACGAAGATCGGCCACCATTTCTTTGTTGCTTTGACCAATGAGATCTCCTCCTTTATTGCTGTGGTCAATGTGTCTCATGACACAATTCCGGCGGCGAAGCATCGCCTCCAGAATTCTGCCATGAAGAATGGATAAATGAGGGTGGGCAGGAAGCCCACCCTCTGAAATTATCCGGGAAAATTAGCCCTTCAGTGCGTACTCGTTAGCCCAGTTCTCAACGAAAGCCTTCTCGACAGCAGCCCAGTTGGCATCGGTGGGATCAGCAGCGTAAGCGGTCAGCGCGTTGCCCAGAACGTTCTTCCACTCCTCGGAGGGCATGGTGGGGAAGTTCCAGGACACGGGGGTCTTGCCGGCGGCGGTGTAAGCGACATCCTGCTTGACGAACAGGTTGGGGGACTCGACAGCCTTCTTGAAGGGGATGACGAAGCCCATGTCGTTAGCCATGGCCTTGGTGCCGGTCTCGGAAGTGACACACCAGTTGATGAAGTCCAGAGTAGCCTTGATGTCGGCCTCGGAAGCGGAGTTGTTGACACACCAGTAGTTCTCAGTACCGGTGCACAGACCCTGGTTGGCCTCGTCGCCAGCACCGACATAGATGGGGATCATAGCCAGCTGGTCGTCGGTGAACTTGCCTTCGCCGGTCAGGTTGCCGTACTCCCAGGAACCATTCTGGAAGAAGACAGCCTTGCTTGCCAGGAACTCGTTACGGGAGTCGTCGCCGGTCTTGGCGGACAGCTCGGAGGGAGCGCAGGTGGAGTTGTTGATGTACAGGTCCCAGATCTGACGGTAGTTGTCCAGGTAGGAACCCTTGATGGCGGTGGTGGTGCCGATGCCGTCTGCCTGATACTCGAAGTAGATGGGCAGGTTGGCCAGGTGGGTCTTGAATCTCCAGTCGGAGGAGCCGTCCATACCAGCGGAGGAGAAGGCAGCGAAGCCCAGCTCCTCGGAGCGAGCGGTGATGTCCTCAGCAACCTTCTTCAGGTCAGCGAAGGAGTCGATGTCCTCGATGGCGTAGCCAGCCTTAGCCAGCAGGTCCTTGTTGACGATGATACCATAGGATTCGATGACGTAAGCGATGCCGTAAACAGCCTCACCCTCGGTCAGGGCGAAGTCCTTGCTGGTCAGCTCGCCGTAGACAGCGGAGCCGGACAGGTCGTAGCAGTAGTCCTTCCAGTTAGCCAGACCAACGGGGCCGTTGACCTGGAACAGGGTGGGAGCCTCTTCCTTGCCCATTTCGGCCATCAGAGTCTCCTCGTAGGTGCCGGAAGCAGCGGTGATAACGGTGACCTTAATGCCGGTCTCCTTGGTGTAGGCGTCAGCCAGAGCCACCCAGGCGTCATGCTGTTCGGGCTTGAAGTTCAGGTAGTACACGGAACCGGTCTCGGTGCCCTTGTCAGCCTTGTCAGCCTTGTTGCAGCCGGCGAACATGCCGATAACCATGATGCACACCAGAAGCAGCGCGATGAGTTTCTTCATGATTCATTTCCTCCTAAATTTTTGTGTTGGCAATTGCCATTGTTCAAAAGCATGGAAACGTTTCCACACCTTCCAAATAAAGTATACTGCAACCATTTTTGTTTTGCAAATATTTTTCTTCCCCGAATGCAATTTTTCACAAACCCGACAATATGTACATCTCATACTTAGCTAAAATGACCAACGCAAACGCGCACGCGGAAGATTTCCGCGTGCGCTGCAATTATCGTGCCTTATTGAGTTTGTCTGCCTTGCAGAACAGGATGAAACCGATGATGAACAGCACCACCAGAGAGCCAACTGCCAGATTCTCATTCTGCAGCTTCAGTCCGAACACATTCAGCTCGATACCTGCGGTGATCTGGCTGATGAAAGCCACCAGTGCGGTACCCAGGAAGGCTGCGCCCTTGCCGCAGATATCCATGAGGCCGTAGAATTCGCCGCTTCGCTCAGGGGCGATAATTTTGCCTAAGTAGCTGCGGCTGAGCGCCTGAATACCGCCCTGGAACATGCCCACCAGCACCGCCAGCACCCAGAACTGCCACAGCGTTGCCAGGAACATACCAAAGATGGTGATGCAGGTGTAGCAGAAGATGCACACCTTGATCAGCAGGCCGGTGTCATATTTCGCGGAGAACTTGCCGAAGATGATGGCGCAGGGGAATGCCACGATCTGGGTCAGCAGCAGCGCCAGCAGCAGTCCCGTGGTATCCAGACCCAGAGCGGAGCCGTAAGCGGTAGCCATGTCGATGATGGTGTAGACACCGTTGATAAAGAAGAAAAAGGCGATCAGGTACAAAAATACGTGTTTTTCCTTCTTGGCTTCCATAAAGGTCCGGCCCAGCTGGCGGAAGGAGTCACCCAGCGCCGTACCCTTCTTCTGGACGTAGGCGGTCTGCTTGTAGCGCCGTGCCAGAGGCACGGTCAGCACAGCCCACCACACGGCGGTGATCAGGAAGGCGATGACCATGGCGGAGGAGGTGGTCAGACCGAAGCTGTCGCACATCAGCACCAGCACCAGGCAGGCCACGAAGGGGATCACGGAGCCGATGTAGCCGAAGGCATAGCCCAGGCTGGAGACGTTGTCCATCTTCTCGTCGGTGGTGATCTCCGGCAGCATGGAATCGTAGAACACCAGGCTGGAGTGGAAGCCCACTTTCGCCAGAATGAAGATGCCAAGGAAGAACAGCCAGTGGCTGGTGACACCCAGACAGGCGCAGGCCACGCAGCCCAAGACCACAGTCAGCAGGAACAGGGGCTTTTTGAACCGGCGGTCGGACAATGTGCCGCAGATGGGGGCGATGATGGCGACCAAAATGGTGGAGATGGAGCCGGCGTAACCCCAATAGGCCAGATACATATCCTCGTTGACACCGGCGGCGCCGGCCAGAGCGTTGAAGTAGATGGGGATCAGGGTGGACACCAGCAGAGTGAAGGCGGAATTGCCGATGTCGTAGAGGATCCAGCTCTTCTCCAAGGCGGTGAGCTTGTTTTGCTTGTTCATGAATTCTCTCTCTTTCTTTATCTTTTCATCCAAACGTATCCGCGAAGCCGTCGCTTAAGGGTACGCCGCAGGTCAGATATGCCGTGATCTGCTTTTCCAGACCGGGGAACGCGGCAAAAGCCCTGTTGTAGCAGTCCAGCAAGGCCGTGTCATGGGGGCTGCAAACAGGATCCGGCTCATCGAACATGAGCATGGCGGCAAAATTCTTGGGTAGCGTCTTGTTCACCGTCTCCCGAAATTTTCCGGTGGGCGTGGCAAGGAGCTTGGTTACCTTCGCCAGCGTCCGGACGGATTTCGCCACATCCTGCCAGGTTACACCGGGGTAAAAAGCGGCGACCACCGCACATTCCTCATCGGTAAGCTGCATATGCAGGCTGCAGTCCTGGGTGCTGGGGGATGTTTTTTCGTCGAGAACCAGCAAATAGCGGTCAAACTCCGTCTCCAGCTCCACATGACCCATTTCGCCTTCGTCCGTCAACTCGTGGACAAGGGGGTGACAATGGCTGTCCAGACAGTAGTGGGCCAGCAGGCCGTACAGATACGCAAGTCCCCCTTCCGAGGGTTCCAGCCGCAGCCGCTTGGCTGCCCGGGTGAAAATGGTGGCGCCGCTGGTGCGATGGAGCTGATAGCCCAGATTTACCACCGGTGTCTTGCGCCAGATATTATGATAGAAAAATACATCCGGCCCGTGCAGACCCATGTCATAGAGCGCCCGATGGCGCTTGACCACCCGGCGAACCTCCGGACTTAAGATAGGCAGGAGCTGGGCGCCAAATCGGTAGTGAGCATAGCTTCCCGGCATATCGTCACCTCCCAATGGAATACTTTTCTTATTTTACACCATCGCCGCCCTGTTGACTAGTCCCCAAACCGGAAAAGTTTCCGCGTCCATCGACTACCGCTGTCATCCCGGCGATGCGTGACGGGAGGGGTACATAGGGGAGAGCGTATTTGGCGCGCGGGAGCGCGGCACTCAGCGCCCTCCCCTATGCCGCTTTCTTTGGTTACTTTCTTGTGCGGACACAAGAAAGTAACACCCATAATCAGCAAAGCACCCCCGGCCAGCAGGCCGGGGGGCTTATGGAATGGCTTATTCCATCTCCACCATTTCTTCCAGCAGCTCGCTGCGGCGGATGAGGAAGCGACGGACGGCAAACAGGCCTGCGATACAGGCGATACTGGCAACATTGGACCAGGGGTTATCGTGGCTGAGGACAACATGCCGGGTGATTGCCACGGTGAGCACCTCCAGGATGTTCGCCGGGGTGGTGTCGATGAGCATTCGGACGAACTCCAGGCCAACCACGATGGTCAGCAGGTTGTGCAGCATATGATCCACGTCGGCAAAATAGCCCCGGTCCGTGAACATATGGTACACCTCGATACCCAGCGCGCCCAGCAGCGCCAGAATGGTCAGCACGGCAATGACCCGCTCCAGAAAGTGCAGGATCCGGCGGAACACATGCTCCACCCGGCGATCCCGCTTGGCCAGCTTCTCGATGTGGGCATCCAGGTGGGGGTCGGTGACTTTTTTGTTGTGATGGTGGCTCATGGGTATTTTCCTCCGAAGTAAGATACGTCCATTTTACATAAAAGTTGGCAAAAAAGGAAGACGCTCCGGGTAAAAATAAGGAATCCTTCTCGGATTTGTTGGAATTATACAAAAACACCGCCCCTGTTCTGCAGAAAATGCCCTGCCAATTTCCTAAAAATGGTTGACACAAACTGGAAAACGCAGTATAAAGAAAGGAAAATTACCCACAAGGAGTGTAGCTATGATTTGGGGTTTTATGACACCGGCGCACATCATTACGCTGATATTGGCCGCGGTGATGAATGTAGCCCTTTACTATTTATTAAGGAACAAATCGCAGAAAACGCAGACCCTTGTGCTGCTGCCCTTTTCCATGCTGGGCATCGCAGCCATCATCTACAATCTGCTGATGTGGGATGCGCCTCTTTCGTATTTGCCGCTGCATCTTTGCTCCATCAACGCCATCTTGCTTCCCATCGTGGTGCTGACCCGGAATAAGACCCTCGGCAATCTGCTGCTGGTGTGGTGTCTGGGCGCGCTGGCTGCCATCGTGCTGAACTTTGAGATGGTGAATGTGGAGCTGTTCAGCGACGTATTCTTCTTCTATTATTTCCCCCACGTCTTTGAGTTTGGTGTGCCGATCCTGCTCTTCCGGCTGAAGCTGGTGGAAAAGGACTATAAGTGCATCCCCTCCACCTTAGGTATCACCATGGTGATCTATACCTTTGTCCATCTGATGAACAAGCTGATCAATTCCTGCACCGACACCCATGTGAACTATATGTTCTCCGTGGAGGCCACCAATCCGCTGGTGGCGTTCTTCCACAGCCTGATCCCGGTGGAATACTGGTATATGTATATGGTGCTGCCCATTGTGGCGGCATATCTGCTGGCGGTCTATTCTCCCCAGATTCTTAAGAAATACCAAAGTCGCAAGCAGGCAGTCCAATAACGTAACGCAGCGGCGAGGATCATCCTCGCCGCTGTTCGTTATTGTAAGAATTTTCCCATCTCCCTGTGGGCGTTTTCCACTTCCTCCTTTAGTTCCCTTGCGGACATCCGCAGGGCGCCGCTGCGGAAGATGCTCAGCTGCACCAGAGAGTCGGAGGTGGCCACACGGAGGTTATAGTTGCTGCCGATGTCGTGAACCAACGACTCAATGTAGGCGTCGCAGGTTTCACCCTCCCGGGTGTAGACCACTTGGATGTTGTGGAACTGGGTCTTTTCGCCGGGGTTACCCTTTTGCTTATAGCCGTCGAAGACCACCACGATGCGGCACTTGGTAAAGCCCGCGTAGCTGGAGAGAATGTCGCACAGCCGCCGCCGGGCAGCATCTAAGTCAGACTGCGCCTGCTTCGCCAGCTCCTCCCATGCGAAAATGATGTTGTAGCCGTCCACGATGATGTATTTCTGCCTGGGAGCGCGGATGGTGACGGTTTCCTCCGCCGCCGGACGGGCGGTGGGGCGGTATAGCGTGGTAGTCTGCTCACCAAACTCCCGGCGCAGGATCTTTTCCAGCTCCCGGTCATCGGCGCAGACGTTCCGATGGATGGTTTGGGGGGCTTTTTGCTCCTTGCGGCCGCTGTCGATGTGCATATAGTCTTTGACCTGATGCCATTTGACATTGAAACCTGCGCCGTGGGCGCAGAAGACCGAGTCCGGGGTGTTCTCCAAATCCGATTCCGGGTCATAGCCGATAGACGCCACCACTTCCTCCTGATTGTGGCAGGGGGCGTAGCCGTGGAGGGCGATTTGGAGCTGTCCCCGGCCTTGCGTGTAAGCCGCCACGGTGTCGGCGTAGTCCCGAAGCTCCCCGGCAGGCACAAGACCCTTTAATGTGGAGAGATTGCCCACGGCTTCCGGAGCATCGAAGCTGCCGCCCATGGCCCGGATATCCGTGATGGCCCGGCCCACAGACTCCGTAGGCAGGGTCAGGGTAAAGCTGTACCACGGCTCTAACAGCCGGGATTTCGCCTGCATCAGTCCCTGCCGCACCGCCCGGTAGGTGGCTTGGCGCATATCGCCGCCCTCGGTGTGCTTTAAGTGGGCCTTGCCCACCAGCAGAGTGATTTTCATGTCGGTGATGGGTGCGCCGGTGAGGACGCCCCGGTGGCATTTTTCCTCCAGATGGCCGATGATCAGCTTTTGATAGGGCATCTCCAGCACATCCGGGGAGCAAACCGTGTCGAAGACCAGTCCGCTGCCGGACGGAAGCGGCTCTAAGAGCAGATGCACCTCCGCGTAGTGCCGCAGGGGTTCGAAATGGCCCACGCCTTCCACCGTGCTTTCAATGGTTTCCTTATAGAAGATTCGGGGATCTTCCAGCGTCACATCCAGCGCAAACCGCTGCTTCACCAGAGCGCGGAACACTTCCAGCTGCACCTTGCCCATGATCTGCACATGGATAGCGCCGCCTTCCGAGAGGATGTGCAGCTGAGGATCTTCCTCCTCCAATAGCCGCAGCTTGGGCAGCACCACAGCCGGGTCGCTGCCCTTGGGCAGTCCCACCCGGTAGGTCATCACCGGTTCCAGCGCCCAAGGCTTTCCCTTTTCCTCCGCGCCCAGAGGCTGTCCGACCCAAGTGCCCGTCAGTCCGGTGACAGCCACCAGCTGTCCGGCGGTGACTTCCTCGGCGGCAGTGAATTTATCCGCGGAGTACAGCCGAAGCTGCACCGCTTTTTCTTCAATCGTTTCACCCCGCTGGTTTACATAACTAACAGGCGCGCGGACTTTCAGACATCCGCCGGTGATCTTCAGCCAGCTCAGGCGGTTGCCCTGAGGGTCACGGGAGATCTTATACACCCGGGCTGCGAAATCCTGCCCATATTCCCCCGCCGGCGCATACCGATCCAGCGCATCCAGCAGCGTATCGATGCCCTGCAGCTTCAGCGCCGAGCCGAAGAGGCAAGGGAACACTTTCCGCTGGGCGATGAGTCCCCGAAGGTTGCCTTCCGTGACTACCCCGGTCTGCAGGTAGGTTTCCAGCAGGGCTTCGTCGCACATGGCTGCATTTTCGCAGATTTCCTCAAAATCCGCGGTAAAATCCACGCATCCGGGGCTTAATTTCTCCGAAAGCGCCTGCAAAAGTTTCTCTTTTTCCGTTCCCGGCAGATCCATTTTGTTGATAAACAGGAACGTCGGCACTTCGTACCGCTCCAGCAGCTTCCAAAGGGTAACCGTATGGGCCTGCACCCCATCTGTGCCGCTGATGACGAGAACGGCGCAGTCCAGAATGGGCATGGTGCGCTCAGCCTCGGCGGAAAAATCCACGTGACCGGGAGTGTCCACCAAGGTAATTGCCCGATTGGGGGTCTCCATCCGGGCCTGCTTGGAAAAAATGGTGATGCCCCGGCTGCGCTCCAATTCATGGGTGTCCAGAAAGGCATCTTTATGATCCACCCGGCCCAGCGTCCGCCGCGCACCGCTGGCATACAGCAGCGCCTCAGAAAGCGTGGTCTTGCCCGCGTCCACATGGGCCAATAGAGCAATACTACATGGCGCTTTTTTCGGTTGATTACTCATAAACAATGGCCCCCTGAACCTGCATAATAAGGGTATTATAGCAGGGCAGGGGGCGTTAGTCGATAGATTTTATGGAATTTCAGTGAAAATGTAGGTCTTGTGTAGTCTTGCTTGCGTACACAGAATACTGTTATTTGGGCAAATTGGGATAAATCCGGATGACCACCTCGTCGTCCGGTGAACGGTAGATAGTGGCCTTCTTTAGAACCTGTTCCCACAGGCGATTCTTCTCGGCAGTCGTGAGGGTATCGTAATTATCAAGGATGCGCTTACGTTGTGGGGATGATTTGAACGGTGGCTTGTTTCTTTTGTTTTCCTTCTCCCTGCTGGCGGAGCAGGTCTGCTTCGGCACTTTGAAGCTGCTTGAGTTCCTTTGCCAGAGATGCGTTCCGCTTGGTAAACATATCGATGGTGTAAACACCTTTCTCCAGATACTCGCAGATATTTTCCTGCTGAAGCTGGAGCTGGGTGCACTGGACTCGAACTGCTTTCAACAGAATGTAAACATTTTATTACCTTTTATTTTGGGTGCTTGACTTTTCGAAAGAATGGAGGAAAGGAAGGATGGCTATATGACATTCAACAACTATACCCAGAAGTCTCTGGAAGCTGTCCAGAGCGCACAGAATATTGCTGTGCAGCATTCCAATCAACAGCTGGAACAGATTCATCTGCTGCTGGCCCTTCTGCAGCAGGATGGCGGATTAACACCGCAGCTATTGCGGAAAATGGGCGTGAACGCAGAAAGTCTGGAAGCTGCCGCCAAGGCAGAGGTGAGAAATCTGCCCACTGTCACCGGAAGCCGGGAAGCAGACCGGTTCTATATCAGTGCCGCTGTAGATGCGACCTTCCGCACCGCCGAACAGCAAGCACAGCGCATGAAGGATGACTTTATCTCCGTGGAGCATCTGCTGCTGGCCTTGATCGAAGCGGCACAGGGCAGTGTAAAGAACCTGTTTGAAACGTACCGTATTACCAAGGAGGGGGTACTGCAGGCACTGCAAGGCATCCGGGGCAGTCAGCGTGTGACCACCGACAATCCGGAGAGTACTTACGATGCTCTGGAAAAATACGGAACCGACCTGGTAAAACGGGCACGGGAACAGAAGCAGGATCCTGTGATCGGCAGGGACGAGGAAATCCGAAATGTGATCCGCATTTTGTCCCGAAAGACGAAGAATAACCCTGTTCTAATCGGTGAGCCGGGCGTTGGTAAAACCGCCATCGCCGAGGGGCTTGCTCAAAGAATCGTGAAAAAGGATGTGCCCAAGAGTCTGCAGGACAAGACGATCTTCTCCCTGGATATGGGCGCGTTGATTGCCGGTGCCAAGTACCGGGGCGAATTCGAGGAGCGTCTGAAGGCGGTCCTTTCCGAAGTGAAACAGTCCGAGGGAAAGATTATTCTGTTTATTGATGAGCTGCATACCATCGTGGGAGCTGGTAAGACTGAGGGCAGCATGGATGCAGGAAACCTTCTGAAGCCTATGCTGGCCCGCGGCGAGCTGCACTGCATCGGTGCCACAACCTTGGACGAATACCGCCAGTATATTGAAAAGGACCCTGCTCTGGAACGGCGGTTCCAGCCGGTGCAGGTAGATGAGCCGACTGTGGAGGAAACCATCTCCATTTTGCGTGGCCTGAAAGAGCGCTATGAAGTGTTCCATGGCGTGAAGATCGCGGACGCGGCCATCATCGCTGCGGCTACCCTTTCTCACCGCTATATCACCGACCGGTTCCTGCCGGATAAGGCCATCGACTTGGTGGACGAAGCCTGCGCCCAGATCCGCACCGAAATGGATTCTTCCCCTACGGAACTGGATGCGGTATCCCGGAAGATTATCCAGATGGAAATTGAGGAGGCGGCACTGAAAAAGGAAGATGACGAGCTTTCCAAGGCACGGCTTACCCAGTTGCAAAAGGAACTGGCGGAGGAACGGGATACCTACAATGCTCTGAAAGCCCAGTGGGAAAATGAGAAGAATACCATCAACCGTGTTCAGCAGCTGCGCGAGCAGCTGGAGGACCTGCGGCGGCAGATTGAAAGCGCCGAGCAGACCTATGATTTGGAAAAAGCAGCCCGAT
>JAGKTU010000036.1 GCA_021153265.1 Clostridia bacterium | reverse complement strand
GGTTTCGGCGAGAACCGGGATTCCGGTGGGACGGCTGACCGCCGGAGAAAGAGAACGTCTGCTGAATCTGGAGGGGTTGCTTTCTGCGGGGGTCGTGGGGCAGGCTAAGGCTGTCAAAGCGGTAGCCGAGGCAGTGCGGCGGGGGTATTCCGGTATCCGGGATGAGAAAAGACCCATCGCCTGCCTGATGTTTACCGGGCCGACGGGTGTGGGCAAGACGGAACTGTGCCGGATGCTGGCGCAGGAGGTATACGGTAGTAAAGATGCCATGATCCGGCTGGATATGACGGAATATATGGAAAAACAGTCGGTTTCCCGGCTGATCGGTGCGCCTCCCGGCTACGTTGGCTACGAGGAGGGTGGTAAGCTTACCGAAGCGGTGCGGCGGCGGCCTTACTGCCTGGTGCTGTTGGATGAACTGGAAAAGGCCCACCCGGATGTGGCAGGTATTTTGCTGCAGATCATGGAAGAAGGGGTTCTGACCGACTCTACGGGACGCAAGGTCAGTTTCAAGAATGCTATTGTGGTGATGACTTCCAATGTGGGCGGACAGCTTCGAAGCGAGGGACTGGGATTCCGTCCGGTGGGCCGGGACCAAGAGGTGGATGAACAGCTTCATCAGCATTTTACACCGGAGTTTTTGGGACGGTTGGATCAGATCGTGCGGTTTGATTCGCTTGGGAAGGGAGCCATGGAGGCCATCGCCCGGAAATATCTGAGCCAACTGAAGACCCGTACGGCGGCGTTAGGAATACAGTTGCAGCTTCCGGATGAACTTCCCGGAGAATTGGAAAAACAATGCCGGGGTAAAGGCGGCGCACGGCAGCTTCGCCGATTGGTACAGGACCGGATCGAAGGGCCGCTGGCGGCGTATCTGCTGCAGTGCAGCAGAAGACCGGGAAATGTGAAGGGCTTGCTGGAGAACGGAGAACTGCTGTTTCAGTCATAATGTTTTAGAACGGATGTTTAAAAATTTGGGAAATACGGGATTTTTCAGGGTGATTCTGAAAAATTTTCAGAAAATAGATTGATTTTTTGGGGCAGAGGCGTTATACTGTCAGTAAATGGAGTAAAAGGGTAGTTAAGTGGAGTAAAATGGAATGGAGGTGAGTCCGATGATCGGCAAATACGGTGCAAAGCTAGATGATAAGAACCGTTTGTTCGTCCCCAGTAAGCTCAGAAGTGAGCTGGGTGAGAACTTTTTCGTGACCCTAGGCGTCAATTGCGGTCATCGGTGCCTGACCATCTATACCGCAGAGGAATGGCAGCGGCTCAGCGAGAATTTTAACGCTCTGAGCATCGCTCAGCGTTCCGGCGCCACCAGCCTGATCTTCATGAACGCCGCCGAATGCAGCCCCGACAAGCAGTTCCGGTTTCCGCTGACCCAGTTCTTGCTGGATTATGCCGGTATCGACCGGGAAGTGATGATCGTGGGTCGGGCGGGACAGGCAGAAATCTGGGCAGCGAAGGAGTTTGCAGCCTTCGAAGCTGAGAACCTCACACCCGAAAAGCTGCTGGCTTCTTTGGAGGCAATTGGTCTATGAGCGAATTTCATCATATCTCCGTCCTGCTGGACGAGTGCATCGACGGACTGAACATCAAGCCCGACGGCATCTATGTGGATGGCACTTTGGGTGGCGCAGGTCATTCCTCCCAGATCGCGAAACGGCTGACCACCGGTATGCTCATCGGCATCGACCGGGATCCCGTGGCGCTGAAGGCGGCAGGGGAGCGGCTGGCGCCTTATGCAGACCGGGTAAAACTGGTGCATTCCAATTTTTGCGAGATCGCATCGGTTCTGAGAGAATTAAATATAGAAGGCGTGGACGGCATTCTGTTGGATCTGGGCGTATCTTCTCCCCAGCTGGATGACGGTGAGCGGGGCTTCTCTTATATGGCGGATGCGCCTCTGGATATGCGAATGAACAACGAGGATAGCCTGAGCGCCGACACTGTGGTGAACACCTGGCCCTATGAAGAGCTGAAACGTATCCTCTATGAATACGGTGAAGAACGTTATGCTCCCAAGATCGCAGCTGCGATCTGCGAGCGACGGGAACAGACACCCATCCGCACCACTTTGGAACTGGTTGACATTATTCGGTCTGCCATGCCCGCAGCTGCTCTTCGGGAAAAGCAGCATCCTGCCAAGCGCAGCTTCCAGGCCATCCGCATTGCTGTCAATGACGAGCTTGGAAGTGTGGAAAAGGTTATGAAAGACGCCATTCCCTGCCTGAATAAAGGCGGAAGGCTGGCGATCATTACGTTCCACTCTCTGGAGGACCGGATCGTGAAGACCGGCATGGCTAATGCTTCCAAGGGCTGCACTTGTCCGCCTAATTTCCCGGTTTGTGTCTGCGGAAAAAAGCCGCAGGTCAAACTCATTACCAGAAAACCCATCGTTTCCGGCCAGCAGGAGCTGGACAGAAACCCCAGAGCCCGCAGCGCAAAGCTCCGGGTATGTGAAAAACTGTAACCGATTCCGTTAGGGGGCGCAAATCATGGCTAACCAACCCCAAATTCAATATATTCACCAGTTCTACACTGCCGGCAGTGAGGCCCAGAAGGTTGCGCCTGCTCATGCGCCTCGACGCAGCCGTACTACATTGCCGAAGGTCGCGCCCAGCGAGAAGATCCGTGTTCAGGTGGACCCTGTGGCACTGGGCGGCGTTGTGGTGGCGGTGGCGATGCTGGTGCTCATGATCGTGGGAATGGTGCAGTACAGCCGTATCTGCGAGCAGTACGCGGTGATGGAGAACTACGTCACCCAGCTTCGGGACGACAATGCCCGGTTGGAGCATACCTATCACGCCGGCTATGACATCGAAGAGATCAGACAGCAGGCCAATGCGCTGGGCATGGTTCCTGCCGCTGATGCCACGAGCATTAAAATAGAGGTAAATGTTCCCCAGCCGGAGCCGGAACCTACTTTGTTGGACGAGATCGTCTGGTTTTTTAAGGGGCTGCTGTAATAAAGCGGCCGCCGGTCAATACAATGAATTAGGATAAGCTGCAATGGGCGGCGAGGGATTCCCTTGCTGCCCATTGATGGTATCATTGGGAAAGGCCGGTGGATATGGGGAGAAAACCGAAAGGAAAGCAATTTGCACGGGTTCGGCTGGACAGCGGACATCACCGACGGGTGATGCTGATGGGACTGCTGCTGGGAATTGTGGCGTTTGTGCCGCTTATTTGGCGGCTTTATGGACTGATGATTCGGGAATATGACTATTATTCCCGGCTTGCACTTCGCAATCAGACCCGGACAACCACGGTGATGGCGAACCGGGGGACGATCTACGACCGGAATATGAACATTTTGGCCACCTCTGTTGGGGTGGAAAATGTGTACCTCGATCCTCACGAACTCAAACAATCGAAGGCTGACTTACAGGATATGTCCCGGGTGCTGGGACAGCTGCTGGAGAAAGACCCGGTTTGGATATTGGAACAGGCGGGGGACTTGCGGCAGCGGTATAAGCAGGTGGGAAGCCGGCTGCCTTCTCAGACTGCCGACAAAATTCGCGCCTATATCAATGAAAAAGGGATATCCGGCATCCACTTAGAGCCCAGCAGCCAGCGGCAATACCCCTATGGCAGCCTGGCTGCCCAGGTCATCGGCTTTACCAACGCTTCCGGCGACGGATGCGAAGGCGTGGAGTCGGCGTACAACAGCTATCTCGCCGGGAAGACCGGCAAGGTGGTCACCACCAAGGGCAATAATGAGATGGATATGCCCTTTTCCTATGAAGCATATATATCCGCTCAGCAGGGTTGCGACGTAGTGCTGACCATCGATACCACTGTGCAGGCTTGTCTGGAAAAGCAGATGCAGCGGGCCATTGAGCGATATGATGTGCGTAACGGCGCGTTCGGACTGGTGATGGATGCCAAAACCGGAGAAATTCTGGCAATGGCAACCCTTGGAAGTTACGATCCCAATGCCTATCTGGAAATAGCGGACCCGGATGCGGCACTTGCTCTGGAAGAAATGAAGCAGAGCTATCAACAACTGGCTGAAGACAGTGAAGGGTATTCCGCAGGTAAGAAGGCGTATCAGGATGCCCTGCAGACTGCGCGGCTGAAACAATGGCGAAACCGGGTAATTTCTGACGGCTATGAGCCGGGATCTACCTTTAAGGTGCTGACCATGGCGGCGGCGCTGGACTGCGGAGCCATTACCTTGGAAAATACCTTCCATTGCTCCGGGGCAGAGCGGATTCCCGGCAGATCCCAATTGCTGCACTGCTGGCGAAGTCAGGGACATGGCTCCCAGAAGACGCCCCAGGCGCTGCAGAATTCCTGCAATCTTGCCTTTGCTCACATTGCGCTGAAGCTGGGTGGGGAGCGGTTTTATGAATATATTGAGAGATTCGGCATTTTGGAAAAGACCGGCATCGACCTCGCCGGGGAGAGCAAGGGCGTTTTTTTCGACAAGTCGCTGGTGACGGATACGGATAAATGGGGGACGGCGTCTCTGACATCCGGGTCTTTCGGACAGACTTTCAAAATCACACCATTGCAGCTTGTACGCGCCATCGCTTCTGTGGTCAACGGCGGCTATTTGATGGAGCCGTACATTGTTTCTGAAATCGTGGATGCGGATGGCAACACCGTTCTCAAAGCAGAACCGACCTGTGTGCGACGCACCATCCGCGAAGAAACTTCTGCCACTATGCGCGAGATGATCCGCTCGGTGGTTACCGACGGCACGGCAAAAAATGCACAGGTAGCCGGCTTCTCCATCGGCGGCAAGACCGGCACCAGCGAGAAAATTGATGTGCTGGACGAAAACGGACAGCCTACCTTAGATAAGATCGTTTCGTTCGTAGGCATTGCGCCGATGGACGATCCGCAGTATATTGTATTGGTTGCTTTGGACACACCCTCCCGTTCTACCGGGATCTATATCTCCGGCGGCGTGATGGCAGCGCCGACCGTGGGGGCGGTGATGGCGGATATTTTGCCCTATCTGGGGGTTAAAAGAAGCTATTCTTCCGAAGAACTGGCCGGAAAGACCGTGATTCTGGAAGATATGACAGGATTTTCTGAAAAAGATGCGCAAAAGTACTTGGCATCACAAGGATTGACTGCTAAAATAATAGGGTTCGGGGATGCGGTCACATCTCAAATTCCGGACAAGGGCGAAAAAGTCCCCGGCGGCAGCGAAGTGCTGCTGTATTTGGGGGAAGAGCCTGTGGAGCAGACCGTGGAGGTGCCGGATTTTGCCGGCATGCACCGGCAGCAGGCGGCGGATGCCGCAGGAATGCTGGGGCTATATGTGCTGGTGTCGGGGAATCCCGAAATCGCACCCCATGTGACGGTAACGGCTCAGGATATTCCGGCAGGAACAGCCGTCCCGGTGGGAACCACCATTACTTTGGAATTTACCGATACATCTGCCCGTGACTGAAAGGGCAGAAGGAGGATCACATATGAAACTGAAAGATTTGCTGAAGAATGTCCCAGTTGTGGAAATCACCGCGGATGCAGAAATGGACATCGATCAGATCTACTACGATTCCCGGAAGGTCAAGGCAGGCGGCTTGTTTGTGGCCATCTCCGGCTTTGCTTCCGATGGCAACCGCTTTATCCCTATGGCTATGGAAAAAGGCGCAGCCGCCGTGGTGACTGCCAAGAAGCCCGATGGGGATGTACCCTATGTTCTGGTGGAAAATGACCGTCTGGCGCTGAGTCTGCTGGGTACAAACTATTACGGCTGTCCTGCGGAAGCTATGACACTCATCGGCGTCACCGGCACCAATGGCAAAACCTCCACAACGCTGCTTGTGAAGCAGGTGCTGGAAAACTGTCTGGGCGCAAAGGTGGGGCTGATCGGCACGATGGAGAATTTGGTGGGCGACGAAGTCATTCCCACCGAGCGCACCACTCCCGAAAGTCTGGAACTGCAGGCTTTGTTTGCCCGGATGCGCTCTGCCGGCTGCAGCCATGTGGTGATGGAGGTTTCCAGCCATGCCATTACGCTGGATCGGGTAGGCGGCGTCCATTTTGATGTGGCGGCGTTTACCAATCTGACGGAAGATCACCTGGATTTCCACAAGACCATGGATGCTTACTGCGATGCCAAGGCGGAACTCTTCGCCCGGTGCGGCAAGGCTGTGGTGAATATGGACGACAGTTATGCGTCCCGGATGATGGAAAAGACAGGCTGCCCGGTGCTGCGCACCTCTGTGAAGGATGGCGACCTGTGCGCACAAAATGTGGAGCTTCATGCGGAAGGCGTTTCCTTTACCGCCGTGTGCGGCGAAGAAACGGCAGATGTGCATCTGCCCATTCCCGGCCGGTTTACGGTATACAACGCGCTGACGGTCATCGGTATTGCCAAGCAGCTGGGTATTTCTCTTGCTGACTGCGCTGCCGCTCTGGCAGAAGCCAAGGGCGTCAAGGGTCGTGTAGAGGTAGTTCCCACGCCCGAGACTCCCTACAGTGTACTGATCGACTACGCCCACACCCCCGACGGTTTGGAGAACGTGATCAACTCCGTGCAGGATTTCTGCAAGGGCAGAGTGATCACTGTGTTCGGCTGCGGCGGCGACCGGGATCCTATCAAGCGCCCCATTATGGGCAGGATCGGTGTGGAACTGTCGGATATTGCGGTGATTACCTCGGATAATCCCCGTACCGAAGACCCGGAAAAGATCATTGAGGACATTCTGGCAGGCGTTCGGGATGAGATGGGCGAATACTATGTGGTCTGCGACCGCAGAAAAGCCATCAGATATGCTATGGACATTGCCGGAAAAGATGATATAATTATACTGGCAGGAAAGGGTCACGAGACTTACCAGGAGATCCACGGTGTGAAGTATCACTTGGATGAACGGGAAGAAGTCCGGGCACATCTGGCAGAATTGAGGAATTGATATGGCAAAACGCACATTGAAGCAGGCTGCACTCTGGTGCGGCGGCTATGTGGAGCCCCAATATGAAAATGTAGAATTTCTGGGTGCGAATAACGATACCCGGATCATAAAGCCCGGCGAGCTGTTCATCGTGCTGCAGGGTGCCCGGGACGGTCACGATTTTATCCCCATGGCCATGGAAAAGGGCGCGGCGGCAGCTCTGTGCAGCCGCAAGGTAGGAGATTTCCCCTGCATCATCGTAGACGATCCCCGGATCGCGCTGGGACAGATCGCAAGGGAAGAGCAGCGACTCCTTGGCTGTAAGAAGGTAGGCATCACCGGTTCTGTGGGCAAGTCCACTACCAAGGAAATGGTGGTGTCGGTGCTGGAAACCCAGTACCGTGTCAGCAAGACCCCGGCCAATCACAACAATGACATCGGCATGCCTATGGCAATACTGGCTATGGGCGAGGATACGGAAGTGGCGGTGCTGGAAATGGGCATGAACCACTTCCGGGAAATGGCTTACCTTTCTCAGATCGGTGAGCCGGATGTGTCGGTGATTGTGAATATCGGTACCATGCACATCGAGTTTTTGGGTTCCCGGCAGGGTATCCGGCAGGCAAAGCTGGAAATCTTAGAGGGTATGAAGCCAGAGGGTAAGCTGTTTCTCAACGGCGACGACGACATGCTGAATCCTCTGAATTTGGACATTCCACAGAGCCTTACTTATCTCGGAACTGCGGAAAACTGCGGCGTGAAGGCTGTGGACATCCGGCAGGAAGAGGGAAAACTGACCTACACCGTGGAGTCCGTCAATCTGCGATTCCCCGTAGAACTGAATCTGGAGGGACGGCACTTTGTGGCGGATTCTCTGGCGGCGGTGGCTGTCGGTCTGGAGCTGGGGATCAGCCCTGAGAACATCCGGAAGGGTCTTAAGAACTTCCGAAATATGTCCGGACGGCAGGAAACTTTCCAAAAGAAGGGCTACACCATCATCAAGGACTGCTACAATGCCGGCCCTGAGTCCATGGCGGCATCTTTGGCGGTGCTGGGTGCGAAGCCCGGACGGAAAATTGCGGTTTTGGGAGACATGCTGGAGCTGGGCGACTGTGCCCCGGCAGAACATAAAAAAGTGGGCGAAATCGCCGCGAAAAACGCGGATATCATCCTTGCCTACGGTCCCAACGGATGCCATGTGGTGTCCGGCGCGGCTAATAAGGATGCCCGGTGCTTTGATACCCGGGAGGAAATGGCTTTGGCGCTGAAGAAGGAGGCCCGGGAGGGCGACGTGATCCTGTTCAAGGGCAGCCGGGGAATGCGCCTGGAGTTGGTGTTGGATCAGTTTCTGGATGAAAAGAGAGATTAACGGAGGAATGAACCATGAATAAAGTATGGATCACCATGGCCGTGGCTGTGGCACTTACGGGTGTACTGGGACGACTGCTGCTGCCTGTTCTGCGGGCGCTGAAGGCAGGTCAGTCCATTCGGGAGATCGGCCCCACCTGGCACAACAATAAGGCCGGTACCCCCATGATGGGCGGATTGATGTTCATCTTCGGTGCGGTTATTCTGCTGATTGCCAACGCCTTCTTTATGGAAGATTACACGGTATTTTTTGTGCTGGCACTGGCACTTTGCTTTGGTTTTGTGGGTTTTCTGGACGATTTCACCAAGATCAAGTACAAGCGGAATCTGGGTCTGACCTCCATTCAGAAGGCGCTGCTGCAGATGGCGGTTTCTGCCATCTTCCTGTACGCTATGTACAAGAGCGGCAGCATGAGCACTGACCTGTACATCCCCTTCGTGGATGTGAGCTTCCAGCTGCACCCGATCGTGTACATTTTCTTTGCCATGTTCGTCATGGTGGGCTGTGTCAACGCGGTCAATCTGACTGACGGTGTGGACGGTCTGTGCGCCAGCGTCACCATCCCTGTGATGATCTTCTTCACCGCAGCGGCGGTTGCCATGGAGCGGTTTGATCTGGCTCTGATGCCCGCGGCTCTGGTTGGCGGTCTGATTGCCTATCTGTTCTTCAACTGGCATCCGGCCAAGGTCTTCATGGGCGATACCGGCAGCCTGTTCCTGGGCGGCGCTGTCTGCGCGCTGGCCTTTGCGCTGGAAATGCCTATCATTCTGATCCTTGTGGGTATTGTGTACATCTGCGAGACCCTGTCTGTTATTCTGCAGGTGGGCTATTTCAAGCTGACCCACGGCAAGCGGCTGTTCAAGATGTCCCCCATCCACCACCACTTTGAAATGTGCGGCTGGAAAGAGGAGAAGATCGTGCTGAGCTTTGCCGGTGTTTCTGCCGTGATGTGCCTGCTGGCCTGGTTCGGCATCTCCGGTCTGGTGTGATCATTTTCGAAAGGAGCTTCGTATGGCTGCAGGGAAAACTCTGTATGCCAATGAGGACCGCCGTCCGAAAATCAAACGGACGGGTGAACAGGTGGACATTCCCTTTCTAGTGCTGGTGCTGCTGCTGTTGGCTGTGGGGCTTATCATGCTCTATTCCGCCAGCTATGCCCAGAGTGAGTACGATACAGGATATCGCGATTCCACCCGATACCTGCAAAAGCAGGGTGTATGCGCGGCAATTGGGCTGGTTGCCATGTATTTTTTCAGCCGGATTCCCTCCCAATTTTGGCGAAAGCTGGCCTGGCCGGTGTACTTGGGCAGCATCGTGCTGCTTTTGAGTGTGCTGGTGGTGGGGGAGGAGGTTAACGGAGCGAAACGGTGGATCAATATCGCCGGACTCCAGTTTCAGCCCTCGGAAATGGCGAAATTCGCCATGATCCTGATGTTCGCAAGGCTGACTACGGAATTTGGCCCGGATGCGAGGGAATTTCGCTTCGGTGTTCTGGGCTTCGGCGGTGCGCTGATGGGAATTTTGGTTCCTTTGGCGCTGGAAAAGCACCTCAGCGCCATCATGCTCATGGGTATGGTGGCTGTGGTGATGATGTATGTGGCCGGGACGCATCCCAAATGGCTGCTGGCCGGCGCCGCCGGTGCGGCGGTGTTTGTGCTGGTCTACATCACATTTATGGGCTATGCCGGCGACCGGGTCACGGCATGGCTCCACCCGGAGCAGGATCCTGGGGATACGGGTTATCAGATCCTGCAGTCGCTGTATGCCATCGGCTCCGGCGGCTTGTTCGGGCTGGGTTACGGCAGATCCAAGCAGAAGTATCTGTATCTGCCCTTTCAGTATAATGACTATATTTTCGCTGTGGTCTGCGAGGAATTGGGGCTTGTGGGAGCGGTGCTGATCATCATTCTCTTTGCTGCCATGATCCTCCGGGGCTACTGGATCGCCCTGCATGCGGCGGACCGGTTTTCAACAGTTCTGGCATCGGGGCTTGTGACCCTGATCGCCGTTCAGACCATCCTCAATCTGGGTGTGGTCACGAACTTACTCCCGTCAACGGGCATTGCGCTGCCGTTTTTCTCCTATGGCGGCACGGCGCTGGCGGTAAATTTGGGGGAGATGGGGATTGTATTGCACATTTCCCGGCAAAAACATAGGACAAAAGTACAGGAGGTAAGCATATGAATTTGATTTTTACCTGCGGCGGCACGGCCGGACATATCAACCCTGCCATCGCAGTTGCGAATATGATGAAGCAGCGCCACCCCGATGCCAAGATCCTCTTTATCGGTGCCGTTGGCAAGATGGAGGAGAAACTGGTACCGCAGGCTGGATATGAATTGAAGAGTCTTCCGGCCTCCGGCCTCAGCCGGAAGCTGAATTTTGGCGGCCTCAAGCAGAATGTCCACGCAGTTAAGTGCGTGTTCAACGCCGTCAGCGAGTGCAAGAAGATTTTTAAGGAATTTAAGCCCGATGCCGTCATCGGAACCGGCGGCTACGCCAGCTTCCCGGCACTGTACGCAGCTCAGAGCATGGGCATCCCCACTTGCGTCCACGAGGCAAACGCCGTTCCCGGCGTGACCACCAAAATGGCGGCAAAGAAGGCAGACCGGGTGCTGGTGGCTTTTGAAGAGAGTGTGCAGTATTACGCCAAGCCCGAAAAGGTGCAGGTCGTCGGCATGCCCATCCGCCGTGAGTTTATCTCCACGAAAAAAGAGGATGCCAAGCGTGAGCTGGGCCTCACCGGCAAGCAGGTTGTGGTATCTGCCTTCGGCAGTCTGGGCGCAAAGGTTATGAATGAGACCATGGCCGAGATGTTTGCAATGGAGCAGAAAGATGGCTTCCCCTTCCACCATATCCATGCTACCGGCAGCTTCGGCTGGGAATGGATGCCTGAAAAGGTTAGAAATAACGGAGTGGACTGGGAGAGTTGCGAAGCAATCGATATGCGCGAGTATATCTATAATATGCCCACTGTCATGGCGGCAGCTGACGTGATTATCAGCCGGGCGGGTGCATCCACCTGCAACGAGATCGGTGCGTCCGGAACGCCTTGCATCCTGATCCCTTCTCCCAATGTGACCAATAACCACCAGGAGAAGAACGCCAGAGTTCTGGCAGACCGGGGCGGCGCGGTGATGATTTTGGAAAAGGATTGCACCGCGGCAAACATGTACGAGCAGATCAAGAACCTTCTGGCAAGTGATGACAGCCGCGAACAGATGGGCGAGGCTCTCAGAGGTCTGGTGCAGCTGGATTCTGCTGAGCAGATCTGCGATATGCTGGAGGAACTGGCTAAGTGATCCGGTAATTTCCGGGAGGAACCATATGGATACAAAACACAGAGATACGAGAACGGAACGTCGGCGTCCGCCAAGTGCAGGAAACCGCCGACCTGCCGCAGCAAGGCCCCCGCAAACACCTTCTACCAGACGGCGCGCTTCTGACAGCTCTGCCCGCAGCGCGGTCCGGGCCAGCCAGAGAAGAGCGGAGCGCCGAAACAGGCGTCCCAGCACGGCACCTGCACTGGTTTACACCGAGCCCATGCATTTCAATCGGAGCAGATTTCTGGTGCAACTGGCAACGGTGGCAGCGGTGGTGTTGGCGCTGGTTTGGGGTATGTCCATCTTCTTTAAGGTGGAGGTTATTACCGTTTCTGGTGCCGGTGTCTATGATGAATGGACTGTTCGTGAGGCTTCCGGTATTCAAGAGGGAGCTAGTTTGCTCTCCTTCAGTCGGGCGCGCGCCGGAGCGAAAATTCGGGCGGAGCTGCCGTATGTGGATCGGGTGCGAATTGGTATAAAACTGCCCAATACGGTTATGATTGTTGTTGAGGAGCTGGATGTGGTTTATGTGGCGGAGGATGTGGACGGCTTCCTGTGGCTGATCACATCGGAAGGCCGGGTGGTCGAGCAGACCGACGGCGGTACAGCCGCAGGCTACACCAGAATCAAGGGCATTGAGATCGAATCGCCGGAGGTCGGCAAGAAAGCGGTAGCCGTAGAGGTTGCCGTGGAAACGGAACCTACTACAGAAGGTGACGAGGAGGTTGGCACCGCACCTGTGGTGATCACCGGCGCCCAGCGGCTGGATGCGGCATTGGAGATCCTCCAGGCGCTGGAAGCCAACGGCATCGTGGGTGAAGCGGCCAGCGTGGATGTTTCCAATCTGCAGAGTATCACCCTGTGGTACGGCCAGCAGTTTTTGGTGAAGCTGGGCGACACAAGCCAGATGAGCTATAAGATTGCCAGTATGGTCAGTGCCATCCGCAACCCCAAGCTGGACAACGGCTACGGCGAATTGGATGTCAGCTTTACCATCTGGAAGGAACAGGTGGGTTACACTCCCTTCGATTGAGAGTGATTTGTAAGAATTTTGTAAATATTTTGACAAAAATAGAGATTTTCTATTGACCAAACCAGAATTTCGGGATAGAATGTATGAGTACGAGTAAAAATAAGCGGCAGCGGCACAAATCTGCCGACGGCCAAACGATACATAGGAGGAAGAGAGTTATGTCTGAGAACCTTCAGGAGCGCGTAGTTAACATCAAGGTTATTGGTGTTGGCGGCGCTGGCAACAATGTTATTAACCGTATGATCGAAGCCGGTGTGAACGGCGTGGATTTCCTCGTTGTGAACACCGATAAGCAGGATCTGAATAAGTCCAACTGCAAGAATAAGCTCCAGATCGGTGAGAAGCTCACCGGCGGCATGGGTGCAGGTTCCAAGCCTGAGATCGGCAAGAAGTCCGCTGAGGAGAGCCGTGCAGCCATCGCCAAGGCTCTGGAAGGCACCGACATGGTCTTCATCACTGCCGGTATGGGCGGCGGCACCGGCACCGGCGCAGCTCCTATCGTGGCTGATCTGGCTCACGAGGCCGGTATTCTGACCGTCGGCGTTGTTACCAAGCCCTTCAAATTTGAGGGTGCAAACCGTATGCGTCAGGCGGAAGCCGGCATTGCTGATCTGAACGGCAAGGTGGACTCCCTGATCATCATCCCCAACGATCGTCTGAAGTACGTCACCGACCAGAAGATCACCTTCGCCAACGCATTCGGCATTGCTGACGATGTACTGAAGCAGGCTGTTACTTCCATCTCCGAGTTGGTTGGTTTCTCCAAGAATGTCATCATCAACCTGGACTTCGCTGACGTCTCCGCTGTCATGAAGGACGCTGGCCGCGCTCACATGGGTGTCGGCTCCGCTACCGGCCGTGAGAAGGCTGAGCAGGCCGCTACCGCTGCTGTTTCCAGCCCCCTGCTGGAGACCTCCATCAACGGTGCCACCGGTGTGCTGGTCAACGTCACTGGTAATGCTGAGATGACTCTGGACGATGTGGAGACCGCTGCCGGTATCGTGCAGGAGGCTGCAAATCCCGATGCCAACATTATCTTCGGTGCTACCATCGATGATAGCTGCCAGGATGAGCTGCGGGTAACCGTCATCGCCACCGGCTTTGATCAGGCTTCCTTCGCACCTCCCATCCGTAAGACCGTGGCCGCTCCTGCTCCTGTTGCCGCTCCCGTAGCTGCACCTGCTGAGACCGCTGCTCCCTCCGTCGTTCCCACCGAGGAGATCGACGCTCCTGTGGCAGCTGCCGCCAAGGCTCCTGTGAAGCCTGCTGACATCGCCGATATCGACGAGATCTTCAGCATTTTCAAGCGCTAAGCGAGAAAGTTGACGCATCCCGGCCCTCTGGGGTCGGGATGCTTTCCTATGTTAAGGGGTGTGTAAATGGGTGCATATGAGGCGTTGGCCGCCAGCTACGACCGGCTGACCAATGATGTGGATTACGAGGCCACCGTGGCCTTCTACCGCGAGATTTTACAGCAGGAGGGACTGCGCCCTCGTACGGCAGTTGACCTTGCCTGCGGCACAGGCTCCGTGACAGCGATCCTGGCCCGGATGGGGCTGGAGGTTACCGGTGTGGATTTGTCCGAAGAAATGCTCACGGTAGCCCAGCAGAAGCTCTGGGAGGCTGAGCTGGAGGCCCGGTTCGTCTGCCAGAACCTACGAGATCTCTGGCTTCCCAGAGGTGTGGACTTGGCGGTGTGCGCGTTGGACAGCCTGGACTACATAACTGATCCCCGGGACTGTGAAAAGGCGATTCAGCGGGTCTACAAGGCGCTGAACCCCGGGGGTATTTTTATCTTTGATGTTAACACTCCGGAAAAACTCCGAGCCATGGACGGTCAGGTATTCCTGGACGAGGACGACGACGTGTACTGTGTCTGGCGGGGAGAATTCGACGAGCAGACCAATGTTTGCTCCTACGGCATGGATTTGTTCCAGCGGCAGGGGAATGTGTGGCATCGCTCCTTTGAAGAACATCGGGAATATGCCTATTCCATCGATCAATTGACCGGCTATTTGAAAAACGCCGGCTTTACCTCTATCCGGGTCTACGCAGACCGGAAATTCGAAGCCCCCGGAGAAGGGGAACAACGTGTTTACTTTAAGGCGAGAAAGGGAAAAGTGAAATGAAAGACTATCTTGTTCGCGGTATGACCATGGACGGCTTTGTGAAAGTCGTGGCCATCCGTTCTACGGAAATTGTCCGTCGGGGCGCCCAGATTCAGGGGACCACACCTAACGCCACAGCGGCCTTTGGACGGGCGCTGACGGCGGCTTCCATGATGGGTAATATGCAGAAGATGGACAATGGTTCCATGACCCTGCAGATCCGGGGCGGCGGCCCTATCGGCACCATCACCGTGGTGTCTGACAGTATCGGTAATGTCCGCGGCTGTGTCACCGAGCCTAAGGTGGAACTGGTGGAGAAGTTTCCCGGAAAGCTGGACGTGGGTGCAACGGTGGGTACTGATGGTACCCTGACAGTGATCCGTGACTTGCAGATGAAAGAGCCTTATGTGGGCTCTACGGCGCTGGTATCCGGCGAGATCGGCGACGATGTAACTGCCTACTTTGTACGCAGCGAGCAGACCCCCACCGCCTGCGCTCTGGGTGTACTGGTGGATCGGGATCTGAGCGTCAAGGTGGCTGGCGGCTATCTGGTGCAGCTGCTGCCCGGTGCGCCGGACGAGGTCATCGACGCTCTGGAAAATGGAATTCAGCGCGCCGGCGCGGTGACGACTATGCTGGAGCAGGGCATGACCCCCGAGGATATTTTGGGGCAGGTCTGCGGCGAGCTGGGTGTTGTGTTCATGGAGACTACCGAGGTGGAATACAAGTGCTACTGCTCCCGGGATCGGGTCACGGCAGCGCTGATCAGCCTGGGTAGAGAGGAACTGCAGGAGATCCGCAACGAGGGAAAAGCCTTCCCTGTGGAGTGCCAGTTCTGTGATACGATTTATCAGTTCACTCCCGAGGAAATTGACGAACTGCTGAAAAATATTTGATTTTGACCTAATTATGGTGCGGAAACGACGGTTTTAGACAAGAAAAAATTCTATGGAAAAAATCGAAAAAAGTGCTTGACAAATGATGTGTTCTTGTGTATAATGAACCACGTCGCTGAGGTGAGCAACACCAAACGCGAACACGGGAGCATAGCTCAGCTGGGAGAGCATCTGCCTTACAAGCAGGAGGTCACAGGTTCGAGCCCTGTTGTTCCCACCATAAATTTGGCCCTGTGGTGCAGTCGGTTAGCACGCCAGCCTGTCACGCTGGAGGTCGACGGTTCGAGTCCGTTCGGGGTCGCCATAAAGTCGCAAATTTGCGCACATGAGGAAGTTCACTTCCTCATATGCCTCTGTAGCTCAGTAGGTAGAGCAGCGGACTGAAAATCCGCGTGTCGTTGGTTCGATTCCGACCGGAGGCACCAAATTTGCGGGTGTAGCTCATCCGGTAGAGCGCCACCTTGCCAAGGTGGAGGTAGCGAGTTCGAGCCTCGTCACCCGCTCCAAAAAGATAAGGAACGCTTAGCGTTCCTTATTTCATATGGTACCGTAGCCAAGTGGTAAGGCCCCGGTCTGCAAAACCGTTATTCGCCAGTTCAAATCTGGCCGGTACCTCCAAAAGAAACGCACACCATCCGGTGTGCGTTTTCTTTATACAACAAAGGGCCTGTTATGACAGGCCTTTCTTTCTGAAATTTCAATTGATGGAATTCTAAATCATGGATTTACTACGGTTTCATCCAAAGAGATAAAAATCATTCACAAATTCCATCTGGAATAACGGATGATTTTGGGTAATGTTTTTTGTTGAAAAATGTAGGATTTATCAGTATACTATCTAAGAAATTTATATAAGAGAGGTATTTACTATGGCAAATAACCAAAATGCCGATGTTGTTTATGACGTTAAGCAGCTCGGCACAGCAAGGACCCTGGTTCTTGGTGCACAGCATTTGTTTGCGATGTTCGGTGCTACCGTTCTGGTGCCTGCAATCACCGGTCTGAACGTCTCCACAACCCTGCTGTTTGCCGGTCTCGGAACCCTGCTGTTTCACCTGATCACCGGTAGAAAGGTCCCTGCGTTCCTGGGCTCTTCCTTTGCTTTCCTGGGCGGTTACGCTGCTATTGCCCCCACTGCTGATGCTGCCGGCAACGCGCTGGATAACTCCGCGCTGCTGCCTTATGCCTGTGCCGGTGTGGCTGTGGCAGGTCTTGTTTATTTGGTACTGGCTGGCCTGTTTAAGGTCTTCGGTGCAAATAAGGTCATGCGTTTCTTCCCACCCATCGTTACCGGCCCCATTATCATCTGCATCGGTATGACGTTGGCCGGCTCTGCCATCAGCAATTGCCAGACCAACTGGATCGTGGCTCTGGCCGCTATCGCGGTTGTCATTGTCTGCAACATCTGGGGCAAGGGCATGATCAAGATCGTTCCCATTCTGTTGGGCGTTGTGGCTTCCTATCTGGTAGCCATGATCGTCGATCCCGCTGCACGGGCCAATGTGGCTGCAACCGTTGGTGCGGCCAAGTGGTTCGGTCTGCCCATCATCTGGGAGAACACTGCTTTTTCCATCTTTGGTGAAGGTTTCGATGGCGGTCTTCTGCTGACATCCGTGATCACCATCGCCCCCATTGCTCTGGCTACTATGGTGGAGCATGTCGGCGACGTCTGCGCCATCTCTTCCACCGTTGGCAAGAACTTTGTGGAAGATCCCGGCCTGCACCGCACCCTGACCGGTGACGGCGTGGCTACCACCGTTGCTTCTTTGTTCGGCGCCCCTGCCAACACCACCTACGGCGAGAATACCGGTGTTCTGGCACTGTCCAAGGTCTACGACCCCAAAGTTGTTCGTCTTGCCGCGTTGTTTGCCATCGTGCTGTCTTTCTGCCCGAAGTTTGCCGCTCTGATCGTTGCCATGCCTGCTGCTACTATGGGCGGTGTCAGCATCGTGCTGTATGGCATGATCTCCGCGGTTGGTGTGCGTAATGTGGTCGAAAATCAGGTCGATTTTACCAAGAGCCGCAACGTTCTGATCGCAGCTCTGATCATGGGTCTGGCCATCGGTGTCAGCTATGCCGGCGCCATCGTCATTCCTGTGGGTACCATCACTCTGAGCCTCTCCGGCTTGGCCGTGGCCGCTCTGGTGGGCATCTTCATGAATGCCATCCTGCCCGGTAAGGACTATGAGTTCGGTACCAATGAGCAGGGCGATACCTCTGTGAACTTTGGCACCCGCGTGGAAAAGTAACATATTGCGAAATGCGAGTCTGCATAGCGGACTCGCATTTTTATATAGTAAAAAAGTGCCGGGGAGCGATTGCTCCCCGGCACAAAATTTTACCGGAATCTAAATTAGAACAGGCCGGAGACCTTGCCGGTTTCGGTGTCGATGTCGACACGGCGGTAGGCGGGGTCAGCAGCGGTACCGGGCATCATGGAGATGGTACCAGCCATGGGGCACAGGAACTTAGCGCCGCCGTACTCCAGAATGTCACGGATGGTCAGCTTCCAGCCGGTGGGAACACCCTTCTTGGTGGGATCATCGGACAGGGACAGGTGAGTCTTAACCATCATGGTGCAGTAGTCAGCGTACTTGGGATCGGACTCGAAGCGCTGAGCCTTCTCCACAGCCAGGGGCTGCCAGATGACGCCGTCAGCACCGTAGACTTCCTTAGCGATCAGCTCAACGCGCTGACGCAGGGGCATCTCCAGATCGTACAGGAACTTGACCTCGACGGGATCCTCACAAGCCTCAACAACGACCTGAGCCAGCTCAGCAGCGCCCTCGCCGCCGTAACGCCAGTGGTTGGACTCAGCGCAGCGGACACCGCGCTCAGCACACAGCTTCTTCAGCAGAGCGACTTCGGCGTCGGTATCGGTGTAGAAGCGGTTGATGCAGACAACGGGGTTGATGCCGGACTTCTTGATGGTGTTGACGTGGTGGAACAGGTTGCAGGTACCCTTCTCCAGCAGCTCCAGGTTCTCCTCGGTGTACTCCTTGGGCAGGGGGGCGCCGGGGGTGACCTTGGGACCGCCGCCGTGCATCTTCAGGGAGCGAACGGTAGCGACCAGGACGGAGACGTTGGGGGTCAGGCCGGACAGACGGGTCTTGACGTTCCAGAACTTCTCGAAGCCGATGTCAGCAGCGAAGCCGGACTCGGTGACGTGGTAGTCGAACAGCTTCAGAGCCAGACGGTCAGCGATAACGGAGGACTGGCCGATAGCGATGTTAGCAAAGGGGCCGGCGTGGATCAGCACGGGCTGATGCTCGACGGAGTAGCACATGGTGGGGTTGATGGCGTTACGCATCCAGGCAGCCATGGCGCCGGCAACGTCCAGATCCTCACAGGTGACAGGTGCGCCGGTACGGGAGTAAGCGACAACGATCTTGCCGATACGCTCGCGCAGGTCCTTCAGGTCCTTAGCAACAGCCAGGATAGCCATCAGCTCGGAGCCGACAGCGATGCCGAACTTGCTTTCCATCATGAAGCCGTCCAGACGGCCGCCGATACCGATGATGATGTTACGCAGGGACTGTGCGCAGAAGTCGATGATCCAGCCCATCTCGACACGCTTGGGGTCGATGTCCAGACGCTTCAGGCCCTTCTTAGCCAGCCACTCGTCGGTGTTGTTGCGCTCGTGCTGCATACGGGCGGTCAGAGCGACCATAGCCAGGTTGTGGGCGTTCATGATATCGTTGATATCGCCGGTCAGACCCAGGGAGAACTCGGTCATGGGCATCAGCAGGGCGTTGCCGCCGCCGGCTGCGGTACCCTTAACGTTCATGGTGGGGCCGCCGGAGGGCTGACGCAGAGCGCCGCC
>JAGKTU010000035.1 GCA_021153265.1 Clostridia bacterium | reverse complement strand
CTGTTTCAGACTTAATGAAACTTTACGCCCAGAAAACCCTCATCCGTCACGGCTTGCGCCGTGCCACCTTCCCCCAGGGGAAGGCTTTAGGCTGCGCCGGCTAAACTACAATTTACCACGCTGCAGGCGTATTTACAGCTTCAGGATACGCTCGGCGGTTTTGTGGGCGATCTGGTCGAACTCTGCGCCGGTGAGGTCCAGCTGCTGGAAGCGCCGGACCTCATCCACCGGGTCCCAGAGGGGGTAGTCCGTGCCGTAGGCCATCCGCTCGGCGCCGTAGTGGCGGATATATTGCTCTGCTTCTCCGGGCTGCATGAACATCATGGCGCTGGAAATGTCGAAAATGCAGTTTTTATCCTCCAGCAGCTCCCGGGCTGTGGAGAACATGGAGTAGCCGCCGAAGTGGGCGGCGATGACCTCCAGCCGGGGGAACATTTCCAAGATCCGGCGCAGCCGCAGGGGGTGGGAGTAGTTGTAGCGCTGGTCGCCCATGTGCAAAATTACCGGGAGTTTGCCCTGAATGGCATCGTACATGGGGTACAGCCGCTGGTCGTCGATGGTGAAGCGCTGGGAGTCCGGGTGCATCTTGATGCCCCGAAGACCGGCGTTCAAAATCCACTCTACTTCCTCGTTGAGGCCTGCCATGTCCGCGTGGACGGTGCCAAAGCCGATGAAACAGTTGTGTTCTTTTGTTTGTTCCAGAATGAATTCATTGATGCCGTGGACACGGCTGGGCATATTGGAGACAGGAAGCACCACAAACTGGCTAATGCCGGCTTGGCGGCCCCGGTCGAGAAGCATCTGCACGGTGCCGTCCATTTCTTCGCTGCCCCGGAGCTGGTAGAAATTCCGGACACTCTCCGTGGCTTTTCGGGCGATTTTTTCAGGATAGATGTGGGTGTGGATGTCGATGATCTTCATAGGTAAAGCCTCTGTGTCGATATATAATAGGATGGTTTCCGGTGGAAACCGTAAAAATGAATGAGAAAATGGATGGATAAGCATAATATCCATTCTGCAGCATGGATAGCATTATACCACAAAGAAAAAATACTGCAATATTTTCATGAAATTTTTCGGACAAACACAAATGTTCATGAGATGCCGACAATGTAGACAGGAAAATCGACGGAATTTTGTATATTTTTTCATATTTGAATATTGACTTGTGACAGGGAAAGTGGTAAACTTAGCAATACATACCGATAACGCGGCGATGAAAACCAGTACATATCCGCACATTTCCGCCAGAGAGCTGCCGGTGGGTGCAAGGCAGTGGGGAATGGGATGTGGAATACCTTTCGGAGCGGCTTCGCTGAAACCAAGGCAGTAGGCGAAGACGGGTAGGGCCCGATACAGCCTGCGGATCTGCTAGGATCCCATGAGGCCTCCACATGGGGGTAAATTGAGGTGGTACCACAGGAATTTCTTGTCCTCTGCTTATATAAGCAGAGGGCTTTTTCTTTTGTACAGCCATAGATTGGAGAGAAAAACATGATCATTACGGACTTTTTGGAACGAAACGCGCGGCTTTACGGCCGGGAGACCGCTCTGGTGGAGATCAACCCCTCCGAGAAGCGGGATAATGCGGCAACTTGGTGGGATTTTAACCTCATCGAAAGTGCCGGAGAGGATGCTCCCTACCGCCGGGAGCTGAGCTGGAAGGATTTTGACCGCCGGGCTAACCGGTTTGCAAACCTGCTGCTGAGCCGCGGTCTGAAAAAGGGCACGAAAGTGGCAGTCCTGCTGATGAACTGCTTAGAGTGGCTGCCCATCTACTTCGGCATCCTCAAGGCCGGCTGCATCGCCGTGCCCATGAACTTCCGCTATGCCAGCGACGAGATCAAATACTGCTTAGAACTGGCAGATGTGGAGGTTTTGGTGTTCGGCCCGGAGTTTATCAGCCGGATGGACGCCATTGAGAAGGACATTCCCTCCGTGCGGACTCTGTTCTATGTTGGCGGCGACGGCCCTGCGTACACCGAGGATTGCCTGAATCTGATGAGCTTCTGCTCCTCCAGCGCCCCTCCTGTGGCGATGGAGAAAACCGATGACGCGGTCATCTACTTCTCCTCCGGTACGACCGGTTTCCCCAAGGCAATTCTGCACAACCACCAGTCTTTGGTTCACGCCTGCCTGACCGAGCAGAACCACCACTCCCAGAGCCGCAACGATGTGTTCCTGTGCATCCCGCCTCTGTACCACACCGGCGCAAAGATGCACTGGTTCGGTTCTCTTCTTTCCGCTTCCAAGGCGGTGCTGCTCCGGGGCGTGAAGCCCGAGTGGATCCTCCGGGCGGTGACTGAGGAGAGATGCACCATCGTCTGGCTGCTGGTGCCGTGGGCGCAGGATCTGCTGGATGCCATCGACGATGGCAGAGTGGACTTAAGCAAATTCCGCTTGGATCAGTGGCGGCTGATGCACGTGGGCGCACAGCCCGTGCCGCCCAGCCTGATCCGCCGCTGGATGAAGGTCTTCCCCCATCACCAGTACGACACCAACTACGGCCTGTCTGAGTCCATTGGCCCCGGCTGTGTCCATCTGGGTGTGGAAAATGTCCGCAAGGTGGGCGCCATCGGTAAGCCCGGCTACGGCTGGCAGACCCGGATCGTGGACGAGCGCGGCAATGATGTTGCTCCCGGCGAGGTGGGCGAGCTGATTGTCAAGGGCAACGGTGTCATGACCTGCTACTACAAGAACCCCGAAGCCACCGCTGAAACCCTGAAAGACGGCTGGCTCTTCACCGGCGATATGGCAAAAGAGGACGAAGAAGGCTTTATCTATCTGGTGGACCGGAAGAAGGATGTGGTCATTTCCGGCGGTGAGAATATTTACCCCGTTCAGATCGAGGATTTCCTCCGGGGTCACGAGAAGATCAAGGATGTGGCAGTCATCGGTCTGCCGGACGCCCGTCTGGGCGAGATCACCGCGGCCATCATCGAGATCAAGGAAGGGGAGAGCTGCACCGAGGAGCAGATCAACGACTTCTGCCGCGCATTGCCCCGGTACAAGCGGCCTAAGAAGATCTTCTTCGACAAGGTTCCCCGCAACCCCACCGGCAAGATCGAGAAGCCTGTGCTCCGTGAGAAGTATTGTCAGGGTCGCCTGGTTGAGGTGCAGATCACCGGTTAATTAAGCAGAAAAGAGTAACTTCCCATGGATATGTGCATTAAAATTGCCATGCTGGTGCTGTTTTTCAGCAGCATGATCGGCGTTGGCATCTACTGCCGGAAGCATTCCACGGATGTGGATGGTTTCGTTTTGGGTGGAAGAAGTGTCGGCCCCTGGCTGACGGCCTTCGCCTATGGTACATCTTATTTCTCTGCAGTGGTGTTCGTTGGCTATGCCGGCCAGTTCGGCTGGAAATACGGCACCGCTGCCACTTGGGCGGGCATCGGAAATGCCCTGCTGGGTTCGCTCCTTGCGTGGGCGGTGCTGGGACGGCGCACCAGAGTTATGACCCAGCATTTGGGCAGCGCCACCATGCCCCAGTTCTTTGAGACCCGATATGACAGTAAATCCCTGAAGCTGGCCTCTTCCATGGTCATCTTCATCTTCCTGATTCCCTATACCGCATCGCTGTACAATGGCTTGAGCCGACTGTTCGGCATGGCGTTCAACATCGACTATTCCGTATGTGTCATCGCTATGGCTATCCTCACAGCCATCTACGTTATCGCCGGCGGCTATATGGCCACGGCTATCAACGATTTCATTCAGGGCTGCATCATGCTGGTGGGCATTGTGGCGGTGATCGCCGCGGTGCTGAAGGACAACGGCGGCTTTATGGCAGCGCTGGATGGGCTGGGAAAGATCACGGATCCCGCCGTTTCCGAAACGCCCGGTATTTTCAACTCCTTCTTTGGCCCAGACCCGGTGAATCTGCTGGGTGTGGTGCTGCTGACCAGCTTTGGCACATGGGGTCTTCCTCAGATGGTGCAGAAATTCTACGCCATCAAGAGCGAGAAGGCTATCAGCAAGGGCATGATCATCTCCACCGTCTTTGCCATGGTGGTGGCAGGCGGCTGCTACTTCCTTGGTGGTTTCGCCCGGCTCTACGGTGACCGGGTGGATGTTGCCGCGGAAGGCTATGACGCCATCATTCCGGCAATGATTTCTGACCTGTCTCCGCTGCTCATCGCCGTTGTGGTGGTGTTGGTGCTGTCTGCGTCCATGTCAACCCTGTCTTCTCTGGTGCTGGCGTCCAGTTCTACCTTGACTTTGGACTTTATTAAAGGTACACTGGTGAAGAACTTAAGCGAAAAAAAGCAGCTTTTCATCATTCGTGTGCTGATTGGTGTGTTTATTGCCATTTCTGTGGTGATTGCCATAATCCAGTACAATTCCAACGTCACCTTCATCGCCCAGCTTATGGGCGTGAGCTGGGGCGCGCTGGCAGGTGCGTTCCTTGCGCCGTTCCTGTACGGACTTTACTGGAAGAGAGCGACCAAGCTCTCCGTCTGGGTGAGCATGGTCTTCTCCTCGGTGGTGATGCTGGCGAACATCTTCTGTCAGGAGGCGTTCCCGGCGCTGCTCCGGTCTCCCATCAATGCAGGCGTTTTCTGCATGATCGCAGGTCTTCTGATCGTGCCGGTGGTGAGCTTGGTCTCCAAGCCCCCGAAAAAGGAGTATGTGGAAAAGGTCTTCTCCTGCTATAACAAAAAAGTGGTGGTATTGGCAACCGATGCCATCGGCGAACCTATCAAAACGGAGGAATCAACATGAAACAACTGATGCTCGGCAACGAAGCCGTTGCCCGTGGCTTATACGAAGCCGGATGCAGCTTTGTATCCAGCTATCCCGGCACTCCCAGTACCGAGATTACCGAGGCGATCGCAAAATATCCCGAAGTCTATGCTGAGTGGGCGCCCAATGAGAAGGTGGCGATGGAAGCTGCTTTCGGCGCATCTTTGGCTGGACGCCGCTCCTTCTGCGGCATGAAGCACGTGGGTCTGAATGTGGCTGCTGACCCTCTGTTCACCATTTCCTATACCGGTGTCAACGCCGGTATGGTCATCGGCGTGGCAGACGACGCCGGCATGCACTCCTCTCAGAATGAGCAGGATTCCCGGCACTATGCGGAGTCTGCCAAGATCCCCATGCTGGAGCCCTCTGATTCTGCTGAGGCTCTGGAACTGACCAAGCTGGCCTACGAGCTGTCTGAAAAGTTTGATACGCCCTTCCTGGTGAAGATGTGCACCCGTGTTTCCCATTCCCAGAGCATTGTGGAACTGGGCGAGCGGAAGGAAGTTGTGGGCGAGTATAAAAAGGATATCGCAAAGTACGTCATGATGCCCGGTAACGCCAAAAAGCGCCACCCTGTGGTGGAGGCAAGAACCCGTGCACTGGTGGAGTATGCAGAAACCGCTCCTATCAACCGCGTCGAGGCCGGTTCGGATAACTCTATGGGCATCATCACCTCCTCTACTTCCTATCAGTACGTCAAGGAAGTGGTGGGCGATACTTACCCCGTCATGAAATTGGGTATGATCTGGCCTCTGCCTGAGCAGAAGATCAAGGATTTTGCTGCATCTGTGCAGAAACTGGTCATCGTGGAGGAGCTGGACAGCTTCATCGAGTCCCACTGCAAGAATCTGGGCCTGGAGTGCGTCGGCAAGGAGATGTTCTCCTGCATCGATGAGCTGAGCCAGAATAAGGTTGCCGCAAAGCTGGCTGCCGCTCCTATTTCCGGCGTCAAGCTGGAGGAAAATATTCCTCCCAGACCTCCCGTCATGTGCGCCGGCTGCCCCCACAGAGGCCTGTTCTACACGCTGAAGAAGAATAAGCTGACGGTTCTCGGCGATATCGGCTGTTATACTTTGGGCGCGGTGGCACCCCTGGCTGCTGTTGACAGCGTCATCTGCATGGGCGCTTCCGTTTCCGGTATCCACGGTTTCTGCAAGTCCCAGCAGGGTGCCGCCGACAACAAGACCGTGGCGGTCATCGGCGACTCCACCTTTATGCACTCCGGCATTACGGGTCTTGTGAACATGGCCTACAATGAGTCCAACGCCACGGTGATCATCGTGGACAACTCCATCACCGGTATGACCGGCCATCAGCAGAATCCCACCACCGGCTTCAATCTGAAGGGCGACCCCTGCGCCAAGATCGATCTGGAGACCCTGTGCCGTGCTGTGGGCATCAAGCGCGTTCAGGTGGTGGATCCTTATAATCTGGCTCAGTGTGATGCTGTTATCAAGGAAGAACTGGCCGCAAACGAGCCTTCCGTCATCATTTCCCGCCGTCCCTGCGCCCTGCTGAAGTACGTCAAGCACAAGGCACCTCTGGCTGTGGAAAGTGAAAAGTGTGTCGGCTGTAAGGCCTGCATGAAGATCGGCTGTCCTGCCATCAGCATCGTCGATGGCAAGGCCAAGGTGGACGCCACCCAGTGTGTGGGCTGCGGTGTCTGCGAGCAACTGTGCAAATTCGGCGCGCTGAAGGAGGTCTGAGCATGGAAACCAAGAACATTATGATCGTCGGTGTCGGCGGACAGGGAAGCTTGCTGGCTTCCAAGCTGCTGGGCCGGCTGCTGCTGACCAGAGGATTCGATATCAAAGTCTCCGAGGTTCACGGCATGAGCCAGCGCGGCGGCAGCGTGGTGACCTACGTCCGTTTCGGCGACAAGGTCTATTCTCCCGTCATTGACAAGGGTCAGGCGGACTACATCGTGTCCTTCGAGCTGCTGGAAGCTGCCCGCTGGACGGAATTCTTAAAGCCGAATGGCAAAATCATCGTCAATACCCAGAAAATCAACCCCATGCCCGTCATCATCGGCGCGGCGGAGTATCCCGAGAATCTGGCCCAGAAGATGATCGACGCAGGCATCGACGTGGATGCCTTTGATGCGCTGACCCTTGCGGAGCAGGCAGGTTCTGCCAAGGCGGTGAACATCGTGCTGATGGGTCATCTGTCCCGGAATTTTGACTTCAGCGAGGAAGAGTGGCTGGAGGCCATCGAAAAAAGTGTCCCGGCCAAGTTCCTGGAACTGAACAAAACTGCATTCATGCTGGGCAGAAATGCCTGATAAGTTAGGAGAGATCACAAATGGCATATTTTCAGCCGGAAATGGAAACCATGCCCCAGGAGCAGCTCCGCAAGCTGCAGAGCGAACGCCTGGTGAAGCAGGTTCGCCATGTTTGGGACAATGTTCCTTATTATCGTGAAAAAATGGAAGCAAAGGGCGTGACCCCCGACGACATTCACGGCATCGAGGATCTGCACAAGCTGCCTTTCCTGTGCAAGGACGATCTCCGGGAGGCCTATCCCCACGGCCTGCGGGGTATGCCCCTGAGTGACTGCGTGCGAATCCACTCCACCTCCGGCACCACCGGCAAGCGTGTGGTGGCCTTCTATACGCAGCACGATATTGACCTGTGGGACGACTGCTGCGCCCGTGCGCTGGTGGCTGCAGGTGCGACCAAGGAAGATGTTTGCCAGATCGCCTACGGCTTCGGTCTGTTCACCGGCGGCGCAGGCCTCAACGGCGGCTCCCACAAGGTGGGCTGTCTGACCCTGCCCATGTCCTCCGGCAATACCGACCGGCAGCTGCAGTTCATGACGGATCTGGAATCCACCATCCTGTGCTGCACTCCCTCCTATGCTGCGTATCTGGCTGAATCCATCCATGAGCGTGGTATCCGGGATCAGATCAAGCTGAAGGCCGGCATTTTCGGCGCAGAAGCATGGAGCGAGGATATGCGCCGGGATATCGAGGATAAGCTGGGCATTAAGGCGTACGACATATACGGTCTGACCGAGACTTCCGGCCCGGGTGTGGCCTTTGAGTGCAGCGAGCAGACCGGCATGCATATCAACGAGGACCACTTCATCGCCGAGATCATCGATCCGGACACCGGGGAGGTGCTGCCCGAGGGCAGCAAGGGCGAGCTGGTCTTCACCGCCATCACCAAGGAAGCCTTCCCCCTGCTGCGCTATCGCACCAGAGACATCTGCATTCTGACCCGGGGCAAGTGTTCCTGCGGCAGAACCTTCGTCAAGATGTGCAAGCCCATGGGCCGCAGCGACGATATGCTGATCATCCGCGGCGTCAACGTCTTCCCCTCTCAGATCGAGACGGTGCTGATCCAGCAGGGCTACTCCGCCAACTATCAGATCATCGTGGATCGGGTCAACAACTCCGATACCTTCGAGGTCATGGTGGAGATGAACCCCGAGATGTTCTCTGACTCTCTGGCCAAGATTACCAAGGCCGAGAAGGAACTGGTGAATGCTCTGAAGGCGATGCTGGGCATCGCTGCCAAGGTCAAGCTGGTGGCACCCAAGTCTATTACCAGAAGCGAGGGCAAGGCCGTCCGTATCATCGATAAGCGCAAGATTTAAGGAGGTTTGGGGTATGAATATTCATCAGATTTCTGTATTCTTAGAAAACCGTGCCGGTCAGCTGGCGGAAATTACCGACCTGCTGGCAAAATCCCATGTGGATATCCGTGCCATCTCCATCGCAGAGACCGCTGACTACGGTCTGGTGCGCATGATCGTGGATGACTCCTACAAGGCAAGCTCCATTTTGCTGGAGCATGGCGATATTCTGTCCATGACACCTGTGTGGGCGGTGGAAGTTCCCGACCGGCCGGCCGGACTTTCCGAACTGCTGGGCGTTCTGGCGGAGGCTCATGTGGATGTGGAGTATATGTACTCCCTGTTCACGAATAAGGATGGCCACGCATGCATGGTTCTGCGCATTTCCGACGAGCCCCGGTTCCTCAGCGCCCTGGGCGAGCGGCAGATCAAGGTCATGAGCAAAGAAGATCTTGGATTGAAATAAGGTTAAAAAAGTCCCGGAATCACAAGATTCCGGGACTTTTTGCTTGGGAACTCAGCGGTACATGATCCGGGCGGAATAACAGTCGGAATAGGACTCCGGACCGGTGACGATGGGCCGCATCTGGAACAGGCCCGTTGCACGGGCGTTGTCATCTGCACCGCCCACCACGAAGTAACGGGGTGGTTCATCCAGCTGGTACATCCACAGGTCGCCATAGTAATTGTATACGGTCGCACCGTTTCCCAGCTCTGTGGGCATCATCACCAGGGGATTTTCCCGGTCATAACTCATGGTTTTGATGGAGGAGGAAACGTTGACATGGTCATAGGAGTTCAGGCTCTTGGGCTGGATGGCAACGGGGGTGCTGAGCTTGCGCAGTTCATTGCTGCCATCGTAATAGTAGAAATAGCCGTCCGCCACATAGGCATCGTTGTCCAGCATGATAAGAGCGCTGCCGTAGAGATTTTCAATGTTGCGGTACTTGAAGGACACCGTGCCGTCCTTGCCCTCAAGGGTGCCGGTACAGTAGTCGATGGAGCCGGTTTTGCCGGTAAGCTGGGGAATGTTGGCTACCGTGGTTTTGTGCTGCGTTACATCGATTGGTTCGCCGTCAAAAGTTACTTCCAAATAGTCACCGTTGGAGACGATAGAAGTGATCTCGCGGCGGATGGCGGTGGCGTTGCGGTAGGTCGACCAGTCATCGCCAATGGCGATGCTGGAACCTACGGTGAGCAGGCGCGTGTTGAAGTTGTTGTAGAGAAGGATGGTATTGGTGTTTTTGGCATCCGCTGCTGCCATGGCGGAGGTTTCCGGGGTGTTGTAAGACAGGAAATACAGCATCGCTGTGTCGCCGGCAAAGATGGAGAAGGAATCCCGGGTGCCGGTCTCCACCAGGAACAGCCGCTGCAGGGCGGAATACATGAGATAATTGATCTCGGAGTAGCCTGCGCCGTTGTTTTTGGCCATCTGCAGGGTTTTACCGTAGGTCAGATTCACCGTAGGATAAGTGCCGGAGCGGCTGACGATCCTGCCGTCTTCCTCAGCACCCAGATAAGCGCCCACATACACATAGTCCAACTCCCGACCGTCTTTCAGGAACACGGGGTCTACTTCATAGCCTTCGTACCGGGTGCCGCTGATCCAGATCTCCTCCTGGCCGTTCTTCACTGTGCGCTTGCTGTAGAATTTGGGAATGCGGACCATGACGTTTCCGGCAGAGCAGTCGGTGGTGAAACCCTCTTCGCCCTCCAGGATCACAGTTTGACGGCCGGAGGGGTTGGTGGAAACGCAGCACAGCTTCATTTCGCACCAGGGGTAGGCTTTGTCGAAATCGTTTTCGTATGCACCCACCCAGTTGCCGCCTACGGTGTAGTTAAAGCGCATACCGGCGGCGTCACCCAGACGCTGGCCTGCGGAAACTTCCGAGCCGGTCTGGAAGGCGATGCCGTACTGCTTGGTCTTGTCGCCGGCGACGACAGGGGAGAAGCCTCCGGTGAGGGTGACTTCGCCGCAAAGCTCGCCGTCCACGCTGATCCGGGAGCCTTTTGCCAGTTTGGGGGTTTCCCAGTTCAGATCGTGATAGGTTTCGCCGTCAAAATGCTGCCAGAGACCGTTCTGATAACGGATCATCTCGCCCTGTTTCAGATCGGGGATGGAATAGACCTGTGTGGGCAGGTCAGTGAAACCGTCGGGGATGGCACTGTAGGCGATCACAATGTCATCGGTATAGTTTTCGCCGCCGGATGCGTCCCAGAAGGTTACCCGGGCGCGGATGGCGCCCTCGGGGATGACCGTCACGGAGGATACCGCCTGACTGAACTGCCAGGATGCGGGGTCCTTGAAGCTGTTGGGGTCTGCGTAATGGGTGATATATCCGTTGCTGTCGATGAACTGCCAGATGGCGCAGTTGATGCGGCCGGAGAGGACCAGATTCTTCTGGGCGCTGTCGATGTCAAACCACTCGGTGGTGGTGTAATTGGGATCTTCCTGAAGCTCCGCAGAGGTGCCGGCGATGATGCCGGACCGGAAGCCGGTGGGTGTCACATTCTGGCCGCTGATGGTCAGAGTCATGTTTCGGGTGAGTTTGAAATTGGGGCGGATGGTGATGGCCGCTTCGGTGACGGAGGCGGTAAGCAGGAGGGTTTTTCTGCTTTCGGCGATCTGGTTTTCACCGCAGGGTGTATTTTCCGCGGCCTTCTTATAATGGCGGAAGGCGGCAGGCTCGTTGCCGTTTTCCCGATGCCAGTCGCCAAGCAGCAGGTAGGCATCCACGTTGTCCGGAACTTTCTCGCAGTACAGGTAAAGCTGGTGCATGGCCGCATCCTTCTCGCCCCGGTCCCACAGGGCCTGCGCATTGGCGATCATACGGTCCGTCCGGCTGGTCAGAGGGCTGGCCTGAGCCTTTCGGGCAAGATGCGTGCAGAAGACGACCATGACGATGAGAATCGGCACGCAAATAAGGGTAAAAATGTTTCGTTTTTTCATATAAAACACCCTTTCTGGGATGGCGATAGACAAATAACTTATATATTATACATGAGAAAAAACGGCTTGTAAAGACAGTTCTGACGGCACTATGGCAGCAGATTTCTTCCTTGACGGATAGTCCAAATACGGGTATAATAAAATGTAATGCAATCGTATTTTGGGAAGTATTGTTTTCAGGGGGGCGCAGATGGAAACGAAGTATTATATTGCTGTACATCGGGATGACAAGGTCTGGAAGCGCAGCTCCTCCGGCGGCGCATTTTCCGCGATCACCGATGCCTGGCTGGCTGCCTACGGCGAAAAGGCCAGCATCTATGGCTGCGCCTTCGACGGCGAACTGAACGCTCTGCATATCCGTGCCACCACAGCGGCGGAGCGGAATCAAATGTGCGGCTCCAAGTACATCGGCTCCAATACTACCGGCGTCTACCGGGATGTGGCCCGGGATTTACAGAACGGCATGCATGTCTGCTTTTCCGGCACGCCCTGCCAGATCGGGGCTCTGAAGTCCTACCTGCGCGTGGCGGGTATCCAGCCGGAAGACCGGCTGCTGACGGTGGATTTTATTTGCCACGGCGTGGCAAGCACCCGATTTTTCCGGGATTATCTGGATGTTTTGGAGAAAAAGTACGGAAGTAAAGCAATTTCCTGCACCTTCCGGGCCAAGAGCCGCCCGGAGCGCCGGCAGGATATTCAGGTGGGCTTTGCCAACGGGAAGTCCTTCCTCTCCCGCTCCACCAGGTACGACTGGTTTTATGCGGTGTATTTCCGGAATCTGAATCTGCGGCCTGCCTGCTACGGCTGCCGGTACGCGTCCGAGCAGCGGTGCGCCGACATCACCATCGCAGACCATTGGGATGTCAAGACCTTTTATGACAAGGCCAAGTCCCTGCTGCTGGTGTCCACGCCATTGGGAGAACTCTGGACACAGAAGGCTCTGGCCGACATGGACTGGACGGAAGTTCAGCATCAGGCTCAGACCAGCATACAAAGCCGGAAACCGGGGGACTATGATGCATTCTGGAAGACCTATCTGGAACAGGGTTATTTTGCCGCGCAGAAGCTGGTGGGCAACAATACCCTGGCCGGCAAGGCGAAATACCATCTTGTGAGCCTGGCGGATGATCTGCACATTCTTTCCGCGCTGAAGAAAATTCGCATTCTGCTTCGCAGGTGAGAGGTTTTATGGAACTGTTTGAGAAAAAAGAGGATTGCTGCGGCTGCGGCGCCTGCCGGGATATCTGCCCGGTGGATGCCATTCAGCTTCAACTGGACGAGCAGGGGTTTTACTACCCCGTTGTGGATGAAGACCGCTGCATCGGCTGCGGAAAATGCGGCAGGGTCTGCGTATTTGCCGCACCTATGGGAGGTAACGAATGAACATTGTGTACTCCAGCTCCGATCTGTATGCCCCCATTGCCGGTGTGTCCCTGTATTCTCTGCTGGAGAACAACCGGGATGTACGGGAGATGAATATCTACATCATTGACAACGGTATTTCCCGGGAAAACCGGGAGAAATTCCAGCGCATGTGTCGGGAATTCGGTCGAAATATTGTTTTTTACCCCATTATGGATATCGAAAAGCTCACAGGCAGTGCGGTGGACATCGGCAAGTGGAATATCAGCACCTTCGCCAGACTGTTTGAAGCCAGCCTGTTCCCGGAGTCTGTCAGGAAGGTGATCCATGTGGACTGCGACACCATCGTCACCGGCTCGCTGCAGCCGCTGTGGGATCTGGATCTGGGAGAAAGAATCGTGGCGGGTGCTATGGACTGCCTCAGTCCGGGATACCGCCGGGAAATCGGGCTGGGTGAGGATGCGATCTACCTCAATGCCGGTGTCATCGTGCTGAATCTGGATGAGATCCGCAAACGGGGCATTGAGGAGAAATTCAAAGACCACATCAGCCGCAATGCCAAGCTGACCTATGTGGATCAGGCGGTGCTGAATGCCTGCCTTGGCGATGATGACAAGCTGGTGGTGCCGCTGGAATACAATATCTACGCGGTTATTTATTATGTAAACTACCGGAATTTGCTGCGGCTTCGCCGCGCCAAGGATTTCTATACCGAGAAGCAGGTGCGCTATGCGAAAGATCACCCTGTGGTGGTGCATTATTCTGCCTGCTTTATCGATGGCAGCCGCCCGTGGATGGAAAACAACGTCCATCCTATGCTGGAGGCCTACTTAGACTATAAAAGCCGCTCCCCTTGGGCGGACGAGCCCCTCTGGCAGGATAACCGGGGCAAGGGGAAACGCATCATAACCAAAATCATTCGCTGGATGCCCCAATGGCTGATGTGTTCGCTGGTGGGCGTGGTACACGGCGTTTTGGTGCCGTATCGGAATATGCACAGAAAATAAGAAGGCTGGGATTTTCATGGGCATGGCCAAAATATCGGTGATCGTGCCGGTATATAACAAGGAAAACTACCTTTCCCGGACACTGGATGCCCTGCTGGGGCAGACCTTCCGGGATCTGGAGATCATTCTGGTGGACGATGGAAGCCGGGATGCCAGCGGCGCGATCTGCGATGACTATGCTGACCGGGACAGCCGGGTGCGGGTGATCCATCAGCGCAACCGGGGCGTCAGCGCGGCACGAAATGCCGGTCTGGATGCTGCCCGGGGCGAATATGTGGGCTTCTGCGATGCCGACGACATCCCCGCGGAAGATCTCTACGAAACCCTCTATGAATTGGCGCAGACCCATGACTGCGAGATTGCCATGGTCAAGGAGTCCGTCCGCTATGCCGACGGCTCGGAGGAGGCAGAACAGTCCGGGGAGCTGACCGTGTGGGATGACAATACGGAGGTATTGCGGAAATTCCTGCTGGAGCGGATCTCCATGGGCATCTACACCAAGCTGATCCGCGGGGATCTGGCGGTAAAGGTGCGCTTTGAAGAGGGCAGAAGGATCAACGAGGATAAGGGGTATCTGTTTGACATCTTTGTCCATGCCCGGCGGCTGTGTTATCTGGATGTGTGCAAATATGCCTACATACGAAACGACAGCTCCTGCTCTATGGCACCTTTTTCGGAGAAATATTTGGATATGCTCTATTTTGCAGACAAGATCCGGGAGAATTGCTCCGAAAAAATGCCCCATTTGCTGCCTTATGCGGAAGCCGGCAGTGTGATCACCTATCTGCGCTTTTTGCAGACCGCCCTGATGTGGGGAGATGCCGGTCAGTTTCCGGAGGCGCGGAAGAAAGCTGAAAAGTATCTTCGGCAGATGCCGGATCGGATATGCAGGGTCTATCTGCCTAAAAAACTGTATGTGAAATGGAGAATCTGCAAAATGGGGCGGCTGCCCTTTCAGCTGGCGCTGAAGCTGTTCTCCCGGGAGGCATCATGAAAAAGACATACCAAATTTCCATAGAAAAGTTATGGCAAATGTTCTTGGTGTTTGCCGTGACGCTGATCTGTGTGGGCGGTGTTTCACCCTATCCCCATGGACTGCGTATGCCATGCATCTATGCTTGCACGGCAGGCTTTATCGCGGTACTGCTCCTGCGGCAAAGACGGGTGCGGCTGACACTGCCTATGGCATTTTTCATATACAGCATGGTGTACATACTGATTTCCGTTACGTATTCTTTTGCTGCGAACACCACCAAGCAGCTGGCAATCGTGTATGGCTGCTGTACGCTGATGCTGCTGGTGGATATGCCGGAAACACTCTATGAGCGGATCATCCTCGCCATGGAGGTCGTCTGCATGATCATTGCGCTGTCTATTCTGGTGTCCTTCTTTGTGGAAGACAGCATGATCAGATATTTCAGCTTTATCTGCAATCCCAAGCGGAACGTTACCATCGCAAACGCCATGTGGGAAGAGGTTCACTGGAGCCGAGCCCATTCCGGCTTTGCCAGAGAAAAAGCGGAAGCGGCGTTTATCATGAATGTGGGCCTTGTGGTGGTGTACAGCCGGCTGTTTTCCGGAGCGAAGGTTCGCTTCCGTGACGGACTGGAACTGCTGATTTTTGCCTTCGCCCTGGTGCTCACCGGCAAGCGGATGCTGTTTGTGTGTCCCATCTTCTGCGGAGCGGCGTTGGTACTGCTCTTTGACAGAAAAGGTATGATTCTGAAAGTCTTGCCGGCACTGCTGGTGAGTGTCATTGTGATTTATTATGTCCTGTCGTTGTTCCCGGATTTTCGGACGGTGTTCGATCGCTTTGCAGATCAGGAAACGATGCAGAATCTTACCGGACGTACCGAGCTGTGGCAACTTTCGATGTCTATGTTCTGGGAAAATCCCTTGTTCGGCATGGGTCTGGGCGCGTTTAATTCCTATGCCTTCAATTCGATTTTGGCAGACCGCTCCTTTGCCTATGGTCACAATATTTATCTGGAACTGCTGGGAGAATTGGGTATCGTAGGCTTTGTCCTGATTTTCACGGCGCTGATTATGACGTTTTTGGGTACCATTGTGCTGCTGAAGCAGAAGGATCTGCCTGCAGAGCGCAGAAAATTGCTGATTTTCTCCTTCTCTATCCAGCTTATCTGCTTTGTCTACGGCTTTACCGGTAATGTCTTGCTGTACAGTCAGCAGATTTTTGTCTGGTATCTGGCTGCGTCCATTTATTTTGACGTTCAGATCAACCATCAGAAAATGAAAGCGAGTTTGGCTCTATGAAAAAAGCAGGTATCGTCACCTTCCACCACGCACAGAGTTACGGTGCGCTGCTTCAGACCTATGCGCTGCAGCAGTTTATGCTGGACAACGGCATTGACACGCAGGTGGTCAACTACCGCTGCAAGTTCCTGGAGGATCGGGCCCATCCGTTCCGGTATATCCGGGGAAAAGCCCTGAGAAATTATGCTGCCTCTTTCTATTACGCCCCGAAGATCTCGGCGATGCGCCGAAAGGTGGATGCGTTTGGTAAAGCGCATCTGCGCATGACGCCGCCCTGCAACCGGGAAACGGTGGCCCGGCAGACGGAGGATCTGGAGCTGCTGATCGCCGGCAGCGATCAGGTGTTCAATCCCGGCTGCGCCGGGTTTGATCCGGTGTATTTTCTGGAATTTGCCCCGGATCATAAAAAGATCTCCTATGCTGCCAGTTTCGGTACGGCTGTCTTGCCAGAGGAGAAGAAGGAAGCCTACCGGCAGCGGCTGGAGGGCTTTCAGTGCCTTTCCATCCGGGAAAAGAGCGGGCGGGATCTGGTGAAAGAGCTTACCGGCCGGGAGTCCCGGATCCATGTGGATCCAACGTTCCTGCTGACGAAAGAGCAGTGGGATGCATTCCTGCCGGGGAAAGTCCGCAAACCTTACATTTTCCTGTTCACGGTGCTGAAGCCGAAACGGCTGGTTCAATACGCACTGGAACTTTCGGAGAAGACAGGACTTCCCATTGTGTGTCTGGGATACCGGCATAAGGTTCGGGACAAGCGGATCACCTACATCGACTCTGTCCCGGCCAATGAGTTTGTGGAACTGATCAAAAATGCTGCGTACGTCTGTACCAATTCCTTCCACGGAAATGCGTTCTCACTGATCTATCGCAAGCAGTTCATCGTGGAAACCGATGCCTGCTTCGGGGAAAATAACCGTTCCAAGGAGCTGATGCAGCGGCTGGGGCTGTCGTCCCGGGTTCTTGCCGGTGAAAACTGGCCGGAAATGGAGCAGACCACTGATTGGTCTGTCGTGGAAGATTACGTAAGCAAAGAACGGGAGCGTTCCCGGGAATATCTATTGACTGCAGCAAAGTAAGGATGTTTATCATGGCAGAGAAAAGCGCGAAGAAACAAACAACGATCAATTTAATAGCATCGCTGGTGTCCTTCGGCATCAATCTGGCCATCAATTTCTTCCTGACACCCTATCTGATCCGGGCACTGGGAACGGAGAGCTATGGCTTTATTGGCCTTGCCAATAATTTCGTGCAGTATGCCGGTATCATCACCTCGGCGCTGAATGTTATGGCAGGCCGGTTTATCTCCGTTGCCTATCATAAGGGGGATAAAGATCAGGCGTCCCGGTTGTTCAGCTCCGTCATGGTGGCCAATTTCATGCTGGCGGGGGTACTGCTGGTGTGTACGGTGGTATTCACCGCAGTTTTGGACCAGGTTCTGCACATCCCGGCGGCGCTGGTGGGAAGCGTCAAGATCACCTTTGCCGTGACCTTCCTGACGTTCATCGTCAGCGTGATCACGGCGGTGTTCACCACCGCGGCCTTCGTTAAGAACCGGGTGGATATCAATTCTGTCCGGGACATTCTGGCCAATTGCATCAAAGTGGCGGTACTGCTTGGACTGTTCCTGCTGTTGCCGGCGAAGCTCTATTATCTGGCGGTGGCTACCCTGATCAGCGGCATATTCCTGCTGCTGGCCAACATTTCGCTTCGGAAAAAACTTCTTCCGGATCTGACGATCCGGATCTCGGATTTTCGTTTTCCGCTGGTGAAGATGATCCTGGCATCCGGTATCTGGATGTCGTTGGCACAGCTGAGCAACATCCTGCTCTCCGGTGTGGATCTGCTGATCTGCAATCTGACTTTGGGCGCGTCCCTTATGGGAATCCTGTCCCTGGCGAAGACCATCCCCCATTGTCTGGCTAACCTGATCGCCTCAATGGGCGGTGTGTTTACCCCCCATTTTACCATTTTGTATGTCAAAAATGACCGGCAGGAGCTGGCCGCGGAGGTCAACCGTTCTGCCCGGATCATGAGCTTTCTGCTTACCGTACCCATCGCGGGTTTTATGATCTTCGGCACCCAGTTCTATACCCTCTGGCAGCCTACCAAGACTGCAGAAGAGATCCGGCTGCTGCAGACATTGTCTGTGCTGAACTGCGTGGTATACCTTTTCAGCGTGCATACCCAGTGTATGACCATGCTGAACTCTGTGTGCAACAAGATGAAGTTGCCCGTGCTGGTGTCCATCGGCACAGGTGTGGTCAGCACGGTGCTGACGGTGCTGATCCTCCGGTTCGGCAATCTGGGGGACAATGGCGTCTATGTGATCGCCGGCATGAGTTCCGCTTTGATCAGCCTGAAGTCGGCATTTTTTGTGCCGCTGTACGCGGCGCATATCCTGAATGTGAAATGGTGGACGTTTTTGCCCAGTATTTTGCGGGGATGGCTGGCTTTCGGTGCGCTGAGCATTGTATTTTGGCTCATCGGCTGCTTTGCGCCCATCGTCGGTTGGGGATCTTTCCTGCTGGTGGCTGGCGGCGCGGCGATTTTGGGCTATGGCGTGAGCCTGCCCATCTTGTTTAATAAAAAAGAGATTCGCGGACTGCTTTCTTCCGTCCGCGCAAAGCTAAGACGGGGAGGAAAATGAGCATGGAACAGAATTTTATCACCGTGTTTACCCCGTCCTACAATCGGGCGAATACCCTGCCCCGGGTGTTCGAGGGACTGAAAAAGCAGACTTTTCACAATTTTGAGTGGATCATCGTGGATGATGGTTCTTCCGACCACACACAGGATGTGATCCGGGGCTTTCAGGAAGAAAAACCCTTCTTTCCCATCATCAGCCGCTATCAGGAAAACAGCGGCAAGCATGTGGCCATTAACCGTGGCGTGGAGCTCGCCCGGGGTGAGTTTTTCATCATTCTGGACTCGGACGATACCTGCACCCCCGATGCGCTGGAGGTTTTTCTGCGGGAATGGGAGAAGATTCCCGAAAAAGAGAAATTCTGCGGCATTTCCTGCCGCTGTCAGGATGTCAACGGCAAAATCGTCGGCAGCGCTATGCCTGCGCCCTATCTGGATGCCACGGAGCTGGACTACAAGCTGGTTTATAAGATCAAGGGAGAGCTGTGGGGCATGACCCGGACGGACATCCTCCGGGAGAATCCCTTCCCCGAGGAAGAGGGGCTGCATTTTTACCCCGAAAATATCTATTGGAACAATCTGGGCCGGCGATATATGACCCGGTATCTGAATGTGGCTCTGCGGTGCTACATCAACGACACCGCCAACGCCATTACCGCATCCAAACGGCTGGATGCCATGAAGGAGACATTCTTCATGCGCGTCCACTTTATCAATGAATGCTGGGACTATGCCAAGTACGATCTGCCACGGTTTTTGTTCCAGTTTGTGGGCCTTTCCCGGGACGGTCTGACCTATGGCCACGGCTTCCGCGAGATCTGTGCCGTTCCCAATACGATGTTCAAGCGGTGTCTTGCGGTACTGTTCTATCCGGCAGGCTATCTGCTGTACATTCGATCCAAGAGGAAAGTAAAATGAGAAAAATCGGTATTCTTACCTTTCACCGCGCCATCAATTACGGCGCCCAGCTGCAGGCCTACGCCCTGCAGCAGGTGATCAGCCGGCTGGGCGCGGATTGCGAGCTGGTGGACTATATCTGTCCTGCTATTACCAAATCCTATCAGCCCTTCTTGATCCGCAGAGAAAAGCCCCTGCTCTCCTTTGCCAAGAGCTGCGTCATGTTCCGCCGCCGGGCAAGGAAGGCCAAGAGTTTCGAGAGCTTCCAGCAGCGGATCGTCAAGAGCGCAGAAACCTATGATCCTCAGACTTTGAATCAGGCCAATGACCGCTACGACCGCTTTATCACCGGCAGCGATCAGGTGTTTTCGCCCTGGTGCGTGGATTTT
>JAGKTU010000034.1 GCA_021153265.1 Clostridia bacterium | reverse complement strand
GCACTAAGTAAAACCAGATGCCCTCCCGGTGAAAGCCGGGAGGGCATCAATTTTTGCGTTCATTCGACAGTTGATTTCGCTTAAAAACAGGTCTTTTTCTTCCAAAACAGTGGCGATTTTAAAAGCTAAGTTGCATAATAATATGCAAGCGCCCCATCCGTGCGGATGGGGCGCTGGTTTGCTCATTTTGCGTTCTTATACTTGTTGATGCGGTGACTCATCTTGGCTTTCCGGCGGGCCTTGCTCTCAGCCTTTTGCCGTTCGGCTTCTTCCTTGATGTGCTGCTTGTACAGCTCTTTATCGAACTCCCACTCGGGGATGTTGCGCTTGAACCGGATGCCCAGAACCTTGGCCATCTCCTCTGCCATGGGCTCGGCCATCATGCCCTGCTTGTAGGTGAACATGGTGGGGATCACGGCTACGATCATATCATCCTCGTCGGAGAAGACCAGCGTGCGGATGGCGGTCTGACCGTTGCGCTTGGGCAGTGTCTGGAGCTGAACGGCGCTGGTCAGGTCGAAGACCTTGCCGTTGATGCCCTTGTAGGTGAGCTGCTTCTTTTCCGGATCGACAATGCACAACGTTCGCAGGACATTATAAATGTATACACCAAAAAGGAGCGCCAGCAGGCCGGCGGCGAGGCCGCATACGATCAGCAGGCCCAGGTTGCTGCGCAGAAGGAACAGCAGACCGCCAAGGCCAAGGATGACAAGTACGGAGAAGGCGATGCTGACAAGGCGTTCGCCGGGGGTGGATAAGCGGAATTCTTTCATCTGATTCGCTCCTTGTGTGTTTTTTTCGGGGGTCTGTTTATTATACATGGGTTAAATGCCGTTTGCAAGTGCAATTATCCTACGATGGTGGAAATGCCCTCGGGGATCACGGTGATGCTGCCTTCGCGGCCCAGAAGCCCCTGCGCGATGGCGAGGGCTTGCGGGATATCGGATGCCGGGTGCATCTGCATGGATCGGACAAGGTCCGCCTCTGCCCGGGTGACCAGCACGACATGGTGTTTGTTCAGAATTCTCGCAAGGATCTGGCTCTCCCATTGGTCGGGCAGAGTATGCTCCGGGGGTGTGGACTGGATCTGATCCAGAATCTGGGCAGGTGTGCCGCCTTCGGCAATGGTCTTGCGGAAGGATTCACCGCCGTGGCCGTCTTCGCAGGCAGCGACCATGATGATGACGCCGCCCTCCCGGCAAGTGCGTTCACCGGCGGTCATGCCCTTGACGGCCTGATAAATATTCTGATCCAAGGGATAGCCGTTGTTGGTGGTGATGACGATGTCCGCAGGGGTGGCCGGCACCTGGCAGAGCTCTTTTAAGAACTCCGTACCGGCAAGGTGGGCTTGGTCGCAGTCACCGGCGAAAGCTCCCACCACCTGACGCTTGGCGTTGATAACCACATTGCAAATGAAGGCGAGCTTTGCGGCCCGGGCGGCGTAAAGCATATCCCGGTGGAGGGGGTTGCCCTCCAGAATGCCGGTCCGGGCGTGGGGGTCGGCGATAAAACCTGAATTGTGATTCCAGAATACGGTTTCCCGGGCAGCGATACCCGGCAGAACGCTTTTGCGTCCACCGGAGAAACCGGCGAAGAAATGGGGTTCGATGAAGCCTTCGCTGATCAGAAGATCCGCTTCCGCGGCAATTCGGTTGATCCGGAGCGCACCGCCGGAGGGCAGTGTGCCGATGGTGACCATGTTTTCTTCGTCGGCGCAGTCATGGATGGCGATGTTCTCCTTAGAAACGATCTCCGGGCCGAATTTCTCGATCAGTTCTGCTTTGGTGGTTCCCCGGTGGCAGCCGGTGGCGATGAGGATGGTGATTTTGGCTTGGGGATTTTCCCGGCGGATGGCAGCCAGCATGGGGGGGACTAAAACCTTGCTGGGGACGGGCCGGGTGTGATCGCTGGCGATGAGGACGATGTTTTCCTTACCGACAGCCAGCTCTTCCAGCTTGGGAGAGCCGATGGGGTTATCCAGAGCGGATTGAACCAGCTCGGATTCTCCCATGGGTGGCCGGTAGCTTTCCAACCGGCTGCACAGGACGGCCTGAAGTCGGTGGTCGGGAAGTTCGGCGGTGAGATGGGTTCGACCGAATGGCAGATGTATGTTCATAAATGCACACTCCTTTTGGTCAGAAGCATACTTTTCCGGGGTTCAAAATGTTCTTTTCGTCAAAGACCCTCTTGATGCCCTGCATCAGTGCGACGGGGGTGGGGCCGTACTGCCGCTTCATAAACTCCCGTTTGGCATAGCCGATGCCATGCTCACCGGAGACCAGACCGCCCAATTCCACGGATTTTGCGTACATCCGGTCGAAGATGGCGGCTTTTGTGGTTTCCCAGTCGGCATCGCTTAACGCGTCCCGGCAGATGTAGACGTGGAGGTTGCCGTCACCGGCGTGACCGAAGCTGGGGATACGAACTTGGAACTCAGCGGCCAGTTCATGGGTGAATTTAATAAAGGTATCTACCTGATTTCCGGGGACGACCACGTCGCACTCGTCCATTTCCGTGGTGGAAGCCTTGATGGCCTCCAAAAATGCGCCCCGGGCAGACCAGACGGACTTTTTCCGCTCCTCGGTATCCACGATGTAGGCGTCCAGTGCGCCCAGCTGAAGGCACAGGTCGGCGACCACGCTCATGTCGGTATCCACCTGAGTTTGGGTGTTGCCGTCGAAGGTCAGCAGGATGTAGGCATCGTTTTTCGTGTCGGGGAAGCGTTTGCCCAGATAACTTTCGGAGAACAAAATGGTGTCACGGGACATATATTCGATGGCGGTGGGGGTGACCTTGGAGCGGATGATGTGGGGAACGGCTTCGATGGCAGATTTCATATCCGGGAAGGGTACAAGCAGGCTCACCGATACTTTCGGCAGGGGAACCAGCTTCAGAACTGCCTCGCAGATGATAGCGAGAGTGCCTTCCGAGCCGATGATCAGGTCCTTTAAGCTGTAGCCGGAGCTGTTTTTCGCCACGGCGGCGCCGAAGGTCTGGATCTCACCGTTGGGCAGCACCACCGTCAGAGAGCGGACATAGTCCCGGGTCACGCCGTACTTGACGGCACGCATGCCGCCGGCGTTGGTGGAGATGTTGCCGCCGATGGTGGCGCTCTTTTCGCCGGGATCCGGGGGGTAGAGGAAGTCATGCTCCTCGGCAAAGGCGGCAAGCTCCATCAGCAGTACGCCGGGCTGGACCGTGACAGTGAGGTTATGTTCGTCCAGACGGAGGATTTTGTTCATTTTGGTGGTTTCCAGCAGGATGCCGCCGTGGATGGGCACGGCTGCGCCTACCAGACCTGTGCCGCTGCCCCGAACGGTGACGGGGATGGTGCGCGCATAGGCGAGGCGCATGATTTTGGAGATTTCTTCGGTGGAATGGACACGGACAAGAACTTCGGGCATTTGGGAAACGCCGCCCAGTTCGTCATGGGCGTAGTCGGGATTGATGGCTTCGCCGGTGAGTACGTCCTGTTCGCCGACGATGGCCTGCAGAGCGGCAATGTCCGCCGCGGTTACCTTGCTGTACATCAGGACACCCCCTTGATATGGTCGATGAGCTTGGGTACGATGGCGTTCACATCCCCCACAACGCAGTAATGGGCTACGTCAAAAATGGGGGCGGCAGGGTCGGAATTGACAGCCACGATGCAGTCCGAGGACTTCATGCCGGCGGCAAACTGCACCGCGCCGGAGATGCCCAGAGCGAAGATCAGCTTGGGCTTGACGGTCCGGCCGGACAGGCCGATCTGGCGCTTGGCGTCCATGATATTCTCTTCCACAAGAGGTCGGGTGCAGGCCACCACGCCGCCGAGAAGATCGGCAAGCTCCTTCGCCATGGCGCGCATGGCTTCGCTGGCCGCACCCCGGCCGACGGCTACGATCACATCGGCTTCGGCGATGTCGATATCCGTGGGCTTTGCAACGGAACCGAGGATCTCCACGGCGGCGCGGCACATTTCTTCCGTCACGGCCATGGGGATGATCTCACCGGAGGGTACATCGGTGGGTTTGGGTTCGGAGAAGACTTTATAGCGCACGGTGCAGAACTGGGGACGGGTGTTGGGGGTGACGATCTGGGCCATGATGTTGCCGCCGAAGGCGGGGCGAATCTGGATAAGATCGGTGTTTTCCTTCATCTGAAGCACTGTACAGTCGGCGGTGAGACCGGTGCGGCATCGGGCAGCCACACGGGGGGCAAGCTGACGGCCTAAGTTGGTGGCGCCTACCAGAATGGAGGAGGGTTTTTCTTTGTCAATAAAGTCGCAGAAGGCCGCGGCGTAGGGCTCGACGCGGAAATCGGCAAAGGCAGGGTGGTCGTAGACGAAGACCTTATCCACGCCGTAGTGCAGAAGCTGTTCGGCACAGGCGCTTACCTCGTGGCCGATGAGGAGGGCGTAGACCGGATGCCCGGTGACGCAGGCAAGTTCCTTTGCCTTGCCGCAGAGTTCGAAGGTTACCCGGTGGAGCTTGCCGCCGGTGCAGTCGGCGTAGACGCAGATGCCGCGCCAGAGGTTCTTGTCGATGGACTTGGTTTCCTCATGGAATTCCACCAGTCCTTGTCCCTTGCGGACGCACATTTTGCACATCTTACAGCCGGAGGAGATGTCTAAAATGCCGTTTTCATAGCAGATCGCGCCGAAGGGGCAGATATCCACCAGAGCATTGGCTTTGTCCGGGGTTACAAGATCCCGGCGAATGACTAATTTACCCATAACGCCACCTCCTTACAGCATTTTCTTGTCCAGCAGAAGCCGGTAGAGCTGATCTGCCTGCTGGGCGGCGTCGCCCTGCAGGGTATGTTTCTGGGCCACCTTTTCCGGGGGGAAGATCCGCTCCACCTGGGTGGCGGAGCCGGTGAGACCGTAGTGATCCGGATCCTGATCATCAAAATCCGCGAAGGTCAGGAACCGAACGGCATCTTCTTCCTTGAGGCTCTTGCGGATCTTATAGGAGGGCAGGCGGGGGGTGTTGATGTCGCCGTCCACGCTGATGAGGCAGGGAAGGCGGACACTCTGGGTCACGATCCGGTCGTCCAAGGACGCGGTGAGGAAGAGCTTGCCCTCCCGGCAGTCCTCGATGGACAGGACGTTGGACACATTGGGAAGCGCTAAGTATTCCGCCACCTCTGCGCCCACCTGGGCGGTGTCGCCGTCGGTGGTCTGCTTGCCGCAGAGGATCAGGTCAAAGTCGCCACATTTGCGGATGCCCTGAGAGATGGTATAGGCGGTGGCCAGTACGTCGGCTCCGGCAAATTTCCGGTCGGTCAGCACCGTGCCGTGACTTGCGCCCATGCAGACGGTCTCCAGAATTACGGCTTTTGCTTGGGGCGGGCCCATGGTGAGGGTCTGGACAGTGCCGCCGAACCGCTCTGCAAGGGTCAGGGCCGTTTCGATGGCGTACAGATCGTAGGGGTTGATCTTGCTGGGGATGCCGCTTCGCTTCAATACACCGGTGACCGGATCCACTTCCACATTGTTGGAGCCGGGCACCTGCTTCACACAGACGAGAATTTTCATGACGCACCTCCGAAATTGACAAGTTGCATAAAAATAAATGGCTTATCAAAAATATTTTAGTACAGGTGGCGCATTTTGGCAAGAGCGAATCCGTATAAATTGAAAAAAACCGGACTGGAAACGACTCCAGTCCGGTTTCGGTATGGATTATTTGCCGGGGCCGGCGGTGTCGGCACCGTCGCCCACGAGACCAAGCTCCCGGGCGGCATCCTGACGCATCTTGTACTTCAGGATCTTGCCGGCGGCGTTCATGGGGAAGCTGTCCACGAAGGTGATGTAACGGGGGACTTTATGACGGGCCATGCTGGCGCGGATGTAGGCGGTCATTTCCTCCACCGTCATGGAATCCTTCTCCTTCAGGATGATGCAGGCCATGATCTCCTCGCCATAGCGCTTATCCGGCACGCCAATGACCTGAACGTCCCGAACCTTGGGATGGGTATAGATGAATTCCTCGATTTCCTTGGGGTAGATGTTCTCGCCGCCTCGGATGATCATGTCCTTCAGACGGCCGGTGATGCGGTAAGTACCGTCGGCATCCCGGCAGGCAAGGTCGCCGGAGTGGAGCCAGCCTTCCGCATCCACGGTGGAACGGGTGGCTTCGGGCATTTTGTAGTAGCCCTTCATGGTGTTGTAGCCGCGGGAGCAGAACTCGCCGTTGACACCGCCCGGGACTTCCTCGCCGGTTTCGGGGTCGATGATCTTGCACTCGACGTGGGGGAAGTCATAGCCGACGGTATTGGTACGCAGATCCAGAGGATCGGTCCATGCGGACATGGTACTGCCGGGGGAGGACTCGGTCTGGCCGTAGACGGAGACGATGCCCCGCATATTCATCTCATCGGGCTGGGCGGCACGGCGCATCAGTTCGGGAGGACAGCCCGCGCCGGCCATGATGCCGGTACGCATATGGGAGAAGTCGGTCTTGCGGTAGTCCGGATGGTTGAACATGGCGATGAACATGGTGGGAACACCGTTCATGGCAGTGATCCGCTCCTGATTGATGCAGGCGAGAGAAGACTTGGCGCTGAAATAGGGCAGGGGGCAGAGGGTTGCGCCGTGGGTCATGGAAGATGTCATGGTCAGCACCATGCCGAAGCAGTGGAACATGGGAACCTGCACCAGAAAACGGTCGGCGGTGGAAAGGCCTAAGCGGTCGCCGATACACTTGCCGTTGTTGACCACATTGTAGTGGGTCAGCATGACGCCCTTGGGGAAGCCGGTGGTGCCGGAGGTATACTGCATATTGCACACATCGTCGGGCTGGACATTCGCCGCCATGCGGTAGACCTCTTCCACGGGGACCATGTTGGATCGGGCCATGGCTTCGTCAAAGGTGAGGGAGCCGGGCTGGCGGAAGTCCACGGTGATGACGTTGCGCAGGAAGGGCAGGCGCTTGCAGTGCAGGGGGGTGCCGGCCTTGGCCTTGGCAATTTCGGGGCAGATCTCGTTGATGATATTGCGGTAATTGGAATCCAGAGCGGATTCGATCATCACGAGGGTGTGGGTATCGGACTGGCGGAGCAGGTATTCTGCCTCGTGGATCTTATAGGCGGTGTTTACGGTAACGAGGACAGCGCCGATTTTGGTGGTGGCCCAGAAGGTGATGAACCAGGCAGGCACATTGGTGGCCCAGATGGCGACCTTCATGCCGGGTCGGACTCCCATGGACACCAGAGCCCGGGCGAAATTGTCCACATCCTCCCGGAACTCCTCGTAGGTGCGGGTGTAGTCCAGAGTGGTATACTTGAAGGCGTACTGATCGGGGAATTCCTCCACCATCCGGTCGAGAACCTGGGGGAAGGTCAGATCGATCAGATCGTCCTTCTTCCAGACGTACTGGCCGGAGCCATCGTGGTTGTAGTACAGGGACTTTTTCCGGGTACGAGGGTTATTAAACCGGCTCATGTAGTTGACGAAGTGGGGGAAGATGATCTCCCGGTCCTGCAGCTCCTCCATCCACTCCGGCTTCCACTCCAGAGAGATGAAGCCGTCGTAATTGATGGAAGACAGGGCGCGCATCATGTCACTTACCGGGAGGTTGCCTTCGCCGATGAGGTTATAGGTGTTCTGATCGTCGGAGTCCCGGAGGTGGACATGCTTGACGTAGGTGCCCAGATTCTTGATAGTGGTGTCGGCGCTTTCGCCGAAGTCCCGGTAGGGGTGGTGCATATCCCACAGAGCGCCGGTGAAGTCGCTGGCGTAGCTCTCCAGCAGGGCGCGCAGACGGGCGGTGTCGGCATAGATGCCGCTGGTCTTGATCAGCAGGCACACACCCAGCTCCTCGGCGGTGGCCAGGAGCATATCCAAATTCCGGCGGATGGCGGCTTCTCCTTCCTCGTCGCCACTCGATGCCCAGCCGACAACATAGGGGACTTTCAGATCATGGGCAGTATGGAGCATGGCGGTGAGGGTTTCGGCGGCGTTTTCATCCCGGGACAGATCCACGGAGGTGTCCAGGCAGGGGATGGTGAGTTTGGAATCCCGGAGCTGGCGGATGGTGGCGGCGATCTTATGCTTATGGAAAGGGCCGCCCCGGTCGGTCAGATGGGGATACTTATATAAATTGTATACTTCAATGCCGGTGAACTTCATGTCCAGAGCGGCAGAGAGCATTTCTTCCCAGCTTAAGTCGCCCCAGCCGCGGGTAGAAAAGGAGAGGTTCATGCGTTGTCCTCCTCGTAGACGATTTTGTTGAGGGCGTTGATGTAGGCACGGATGCCTGCACCCACGATGTCGGTGGAGATGCCACGGCCGGAGTAGACCTTGCCGCCGGAGCGGAGCTTCACAACGGTCTGACCCATGGCCTCACGGCCCTCGGTGACGGCCTGAATCTGGAAGTCATCCAGCTCATAGTGCTGTCCTGTGATCTGCTCGATGGCCAGGAATGCGGCGTCGATGGCACCATCGCCAATGCTGACGCCCTCGATCACCTTGTCCAGCTTGTGCAGCTTCAGGTGGGCGGTGGCGGAGATGGTGTTGCCGGAGGTGACCACATAGCTGTCCAAAACGTAAGTGGGAGGCACCTGCATGGCGGCAGCGGCTACGATGGCATCCAGCTCCTTGGCACCGACCTTTTCTTTCTTGTCGGCGATGGCCCGGAAGGCTTCGTAGACCTTGGCGCCGTCCTCCTCGGACAGGTCATAGCCAAGACGGGAGGCCACCTTCATGACGGCGCTGAGGTCATCGTGGCTGGTCAGATAGATGCCGCCGTCATCCTCCTGAACACCGTTGTCAAAGGGGGAATTTTTGCTTCTGCCGGTCTGGCACATCCATGCGATCTGACCGGTGATGCGCTTCATGACGGTGGTGCGCACAGAGCAGGTGGCATTGTAGAATTCGCCCTTGGCGGAGAGTACCTTCGCCACATTGGGCAGGGAAACCATGTTCAGCCGGTAGGCTGCGGCCTTGATTTCGCCGGCACCGTAGCGGACGGCGGCGATGGCACAGGAATCGGCCATGGACAGGTTGTCGGAACAGGAAACGCCAAGGCAGACTTCCTTTAATTCGGGAACACCCGCGTACAGCTCCCGGATGAAGGCGGTGAACTCATTGGGGAGCATACTTCCTGCGGTGTCGCAGACGGTGACGGTCGTGGCACCGGCGGAAATGGCGGTGCGGACGGCGTCATAAAGGAAGGAAACATCGCTGCGGGTGGCATCATCGGCTACGAATTCAACGTCCTCGCAGAGTGCGCAGCAGCTTTCGATGGTGCTACGGATGGAAGCGAGCATGGCGTCGGGCTTCTTATGGAACAGATACTCCATCTGAACGGGGCTGACCGGAGCGCAGACCTGCAGTCTTGCTTTCTTGGCTTCCTTCAAAGCGTTCCAAGTGGTGCGGACACTTTCTTCATTCAGCGCCACGGGGACTGCGATGATGCTGTCCTTCACGGCGGCGGCTACGGATTTGATCCGCAGAGAGTCGATTCTCGGCTGGCTGATGGGCTCCAGCTCGATGACGGAAACGCCCAGTTTATCGAGAAGTTTGCTCAGTTCGATCTTTTCCTTAAAAGACAGGGAGATGTCGGCTCCCGTCTGCTTCATAGTCACATCGCTGATTCGGATCTGGTTCATAATGGTTTCTCCTTTTCCATATACGGAATAAAAAAGCCCCTGAGGCGATTTGCCTCAGGGACGAATCTACAATCATTCGCGGTACCACCCTGATTATTTCCCCAAAAGGGAAATCCCTTCAGGCTCCAATAAGCCCTATCTCTGTAACGGGAGAGCCCGGGTTCCATTACTAAGGCGTATGCCCGTTTACAGAACCGACTCGGGAATCAGACCGCTCGAGTTTTCCGCACCGGCTCACACCAACCGCCGGCTCTCTGGAGCTTCCAAAGGGAGCGAATTTTCCGTCATCGTCTTTTGCTGTTATATAGAAGCAATTTAACCACAACCGAGGCGGTTTGTCAACAGGCAGTTTCCCTATTTTTCCGGTGGGTCGGGGGGATTTTTTTGTAAAGTGTGAAAAAATGCGTACTTTCAGCGAAAAACAATTGACTTTTTGGCGGGGACATGCTAAAGTGGCGGCAATAGGAAAAAGGCTGTGACGAAGACGGTCCGGCAGTTGGAGTTTTCAGAGAGTCGTCGGTTGGTGCGAGACGACAACCCGGAGCCATCAGACCCATCACTTCCGAGCCGGAGCGCCGAATGGATCCCATCAGGTTCTCCCGTATGCCCGCGTTAAGGGATAGGGCTTGTTAGAGCCTGAAGGGACGGCAGATAAGCCGTAATTTGAGTGGTACCGCGGGTATTGTGTTTTCAAGACTCGTCTCAAAGGAATTTGAGACGAGTCTTTTTATTTGCTTCTACTGAAAGGAGAAAATTCTATGAATCCGAACAACACCATGATGCAGCTTTCCGAAATCGCCGCCCGTATTAAGGAAATGCGGGAGATTATGGGCTGGAGCTTACCTGATCTGGCGGAACAGGTGGAGTTTTCTGTTGAAAACTGTACTGCCTACGAAAGCGGCATGATCGATATTCCTTTCTCCTTCATCCACAAGTGCGCGCTGGCCTTTGACGTGGAAATGAGCGAACTGCTGGAAGGCCGGGCTGCCCGTCTGACTAGCTACACCGTGACCCGGAAGGGCGGCGGTCAGAAGACCGCGCAGGAAGATGGCATCGACATCACCAATCTGGCACCGAAATTCCGCAATAAGATCGCTGAGCCCTACTGGGTTCGCTATGAATATGATCCTGCACAGGAGAATAAGCCCATCCATCTGGCTACCCACAGCGGTCAGGAGTTTGACCTGGTTCTCTCCGGCCGGCTGAAGGTGCAGATCGGCAAGCATGTGGAATATCTGGATGAGGGCGACAGCATCTACTATGACAGCTCTACGCCCCATGGCATGATCGCTGTGGGCGGCGGGGACTGTGTGTTCTGCGCGGTGGTTCTGCCCGGTGAGAAGACTGTGGAGCAGGCTGTCCGCAAGAGCGTGGTCGCCGCCAAGTCCACCGCACCGCTGGTGTGTGAGAAATTTGTGGATACGGTGGAGGACGAAAACGGCGCGCTGCAGTCTATTCAGTTTAAGAATACCGAGGTGTTCAACTTCGGCTTCGATATCGTGGACGAGATCGCCCGGCGGGAGCCGGAAAAACTCGCCATGCTCCATCTGGACCGAAACAAGACCGAGCGGCGGTTCTCCTTTAAAGATATCAAGGATCTGTCCAACCAGTACGCCAACTATTTCACCTCTCTGGGTATCAAAAAGGGTGATAAGGTCATGCTGGTGCTGAAACGGCACTACCAGTTCTGGCCTGCCATGGTGGCACTGCATAAGCTGGGCGCTGTGGCCATCCCGGCTACCAACCAGCTGAAAGTCCATGACTTTGTCTACCGCTTCCAGGCCGCCGGTGTCAGCGCCATCCTCTGCACCGCCGATGGAGATACCGCGGATCTTGCTGCACAGGCTGCCAAAGAATGCCCCCAGACCATCACCAAGCTTCTGGTGGGCGGCAGCAAGGAGGGCTGGCACAATCTGGACGTGGAATACAAGCTCTTCACCCGCCATCTGGATCGGCCCGAGGATGCCGGCTGCGGCAACGATACCGCACTGATGTTCTTCACCTCCGGCACCACCGGCAATCCCAAGATGGCCGCCCACAAGCATACCTATGCGCTGGGCCACTTTGTTACCGCAAAATACTGGCACTGCTGCGAACGGGACGGTCTGCATCTGACCATCTCCGACACCGGCTGGGGCAAGTCCCTCTGGGGTAAGCTCTACGGCCAGTGGCTGTGCGAGGGAGCGGTGTTCGTCTACGACTTTGACAAGTTTGACGAGAACGACATCCTGCCTATGTTCGCCAAGTACGGCATCACCACCTTCTGCGCACCTCCCACCATGCTGCGTATGCTGATCCGGGGCGACCTGTCCAAGTACGATCTGTCCTCCATCCACCACATGACCACCGCCGGCGAGGCTCTGAACCCCGAAGTGTTCAAGAAGTTCAAGGAGGCTACGGGTCTGGAGATCATGGAGGGCTTCGGACAGACCGAGACCACCCTTGCCATCGCCAATCTGGTTGGCACCGTTCCCAAGATCGGCTCCATGGGCAAGGCTTCTCCCCAGTTCGATCTGGACATCGTGGACGCCGAGGGCAAGAGCGTGGCTCCCGGCGAGGTTGGCGAGATCGTCATCCACACCGACAAGAATATCCCCTGCGGCTTGTTCAAGGAATACTATCTGGATGCCGAGAAGACCGGCGATGCCTGGTACGATGGCCTCTACCACACCGGCGACACCGCATGGCGGGATGAGGATGGCTACTTCTACTATGTCAGCCGCATCGACGATGTGATCAAGTCCTCCGGCTACCGCATCGGACCCTTCGAAATCGAGAGCGTCATCATGGAACTGCCCTATGTTGTGGAGTGCGGCGTATCTGCCGTTCCCGACCCCGTCCGCGGACAGGTGGTCAAGGCCAGCATCGTGCTGACCAAGGGTACCGAAGGCACCGAGGAGCTGAAAAAGGAGATCCAGAAGTACGTCAAGCAGAACACCGCACCGTATAAGTATCCCAGAGTGGTGGTGTTCCGGGATGAACTCCCCAAGACCATTAGTGGCAAAATTCAGCGCAATAAGCTGTGATTGCCTGTGTATTTTGAATATTGACTTTTATTTTCAAAAATGGTATGATTCCATATATTTAGAAAGGCAACGATGGAGAAAAAACTCTGCTGCCCCTGTCCAAAGAGAGATGGCGTTTGGTGCGAGCCATGACAGAAGCAGGGTGCAAGTCACTCCGGAGCCGGGAGGAAGAACGCCCTTGGGGCAAGTAGAACCTCCACGCGTCAGCCGCGTCAGTGCTTAGGGCGTGTCAGCGCCCGATGAGTGGTATCCGCTGTGAGGCGGATGCAATTTGAGTGGTACCGCGGGTAAGCATCATTGCTGCTCGTCTCAAGGAATCTATCTTTGAGACGGGCAGTTTTGCTTTATTTGAGAGGAACTTGATTATGGAACAGACGATGACCGGCATGGATTTTAAGATCCGGGAAGTTGCCGGACGTATCCGGGAGCTGCGGGAAATTTCCGGCTTCACTCCCGAAGAAATGGCTCAGCGCACCAATCTGAGCGTGGAAGAATATCTGCAGTGCGAGGCAGGCAACCGCAACTTAAGCATTGCGTTCCTCTACCGCTGCACCCTGAGCCTGGGCGTTGACCTGGGCGACCTGCTGGAAGGTCACAGCCCCAAGCTGCGCTCCTACGCACTGACCCGTAAGGGTGAGGGCCAGCGCATTGAGGAAGCCCACCACATGGTCGGTTTCAACCTGGCTGCCGGTTTCCGCAACCGTATCGGTCTGCCCCTGTACATGGAGCTGAATTACCGTCCCGGTGCAGAATATCAGGATATCGAGCTGGTGACCCACGAGGGTCAGGAGTGCGACATCGTCATCCGTGGCCGGATGAAGATTCAGATCGGCAGCCGCACCGAGATTCTGAACCCCGGCGACTGTATTTACTACGATTCCGCGACTCCCCACGGCATGATCGCCGTAGATGGCGAGGACTGCGCGTTCTACGCATTCGTTTTGAGCAATTCCGCCGCCCGTGAGGGTGAGCAGGAGGCTGCTGTGGCAACGCCTGCCGAAAAGGTGGTTCAGCCGGACAAGCAGCCTCGCGTTTACCGCAAGTTTATCGACCGCACCGTGGAGGACGGTCTGATCACCGGCATCTCCTTCAAGGGTGAGGAGCAGTTCAACTTCGCATTTGACGTGGTGGATGAGCTGGGTGCCACCAAGCCTGAAAAGTTGGCGATGCTGCACATTTCCGAAGACATGACCGAGCGGCGCTTCACCTTCCAGGATATGAAGAAGGAGTCTGCAAGAGCCGCCAACTACTTCAAGTCCCTGGGCATCCAGGCCGGTGACCGGGTCATGCTGGTGCTTAAGCGCCATTACCAGTTCTGGTTCGCCATGCTGGGTCTGCACAAGCTGGGCGCCGTGGCCATTCCTGCCACCAATCAGCTGCTGGAGAAGGATTTTGCCTACCGCTTTGTTGCCGGTAAGGTCAAGGCCATCCTCTGCACCGCCGATGGCGATGTGGCCGATGCGGTGGATGCTGCAGCGGCAAAGTGCCCCGATGTGGCACATAAGATCCTGGTGAACGGCAAGCGGGAGGGCTGGCGCAGCTTCGATGAAGAGTATGCCATCTTCAGCTCCCACTTCGCCCGCACCGAGCAGATCCCCTGCGGCTCTGACCCCATGCTGATGTACTTCACCTCTGGCACCTCCGGCTATCCCAAGCTGGCTGCCCACAGCTATAAGTACCCCCTGGGTCACTTCATCACCGCAAAATACTGGCACCGGGTCAATCCCGAGGGCCTGCACCTGTCCATCTCCGACACCGGCTGGGCAAAGGCTATGTGGGGCAAGCTCTACGGCCAGTGGCTGTGCGAGGCGGCGATCTTTGTATACGACTTCGACCGGTTCGATGCTGAGAAGATCCTGCCCCTGTTCGCAAAATACCATATCACTACCTTCTGCGCGCCTCCGACCATGTACCGGATGCTCATCAAGCAGGATATCAGCCGCTTCGATCTGTCTTCCATCGAGCATGCATCCACTGCCGGCGAGGCCCTGAACCCCGAGGTCTTCCGCCAGTTCCAGAAGACCACCGGTCTTGCCATCATGGAGGGCTTCGGTCAGTCCGAAAGCACCCTGATCATCGGTAACCTCAACGGCAACAGCCACAAGTTTGGCTCTATGGGCAAGCCTGTGCCGCTGTACGATGTCCATCTGCTGGATGTGGACGGCAACGAGGTGGCAACCGGTGAGACCGGCGAGATCTGCATCAATATTTCCGAAGGCCTGCCCTGCGGTCTGGCATATTGCTACGAGGGCAACCCCGAAGTTACCGAAGAGACCTGGCGGGATGGCTGGTATCACACCGGCGACCTGGCATGGAAGGACGAGGACGGCTTCTACTGGTACGTTGGCCGTGCCGATGACGTCATCAAGTCCTCCGGCTACCGCATCGGACCCTTCGAGATCGAGTCCACCATCATGGAACTGCCCTACGTTCTGGAGTGCGGTGTTTCCGCCGCCCCCGACGAGGTTCGCGGCCAGGTGGTCAAGGCCAGCATCGTGCTGGTGAAGGGTACGGAAGGCACCGACGCGCTGAAGAAGGAAATTCAGAACTATGTCAAGCGCCGCACCGCGCCTTACAAGTATCCCAGAATTGTGGAATTCAAGGAGAGCTTGCCCAAGACGGTAAGTGGCAAGATCATTCGCAAAAAGCTTTGAGTGGACAGTGGACAATGGACAGTTGACAGTTAAGGTGTCGCTTCGCGACTAATTAAAATCATTCCCGTAGGGAATACCGCAATTGTCAACTTTCAACTGTCAACTGAAAGGAAAAACTATGGAACACAAACGCTTAACCTTATTTGCCGGCCATTATGGCAGCGGCAAGACCAACATCGCCGTTAATTATGCGCTGCGGCTGGCCCGGGAGGGCAAGGCTGTGTGCATCGCGGACTTAGACATCGTCAACCCCTACTTCAGAACCAAGGACAGCGCAAAGGTGCTGGAGGAGGCCGGGGTGAGCCTGATCTCTCCCCAGTTTGCCAACACCAATGTGGATCTGCCTGCTCTGCCGGCGGAAGCCTACCGTCTGGTGACGGACCGGGAGACCTACGGTATCATGGACATCGGCGGCGACGACCGGGGCGCTTACGCGCTGGGACGCTACGTCCCCGGAATTCTGGAGGAAAACGACTACCGGATGATCTTCGTAGCCAACTGCTACCGCCCTCTGACCCGGACGCCGGAAGAGGCCATGGAGGTCATGCGGGAGATCGAGGATGCCTGCAAATTAAAGTTTACGGACATCGTAAATAACTCCAATCTCGGAACCGAGACCACGGCGGAGACCGTGACCGCCTCAGCCGAATATATGGAAAAGCTGAGTAAGCTTTCCGGTTTGCCCATTTTCGCCACCACCGCGGTGGAAAATGTGGCAAAGCAGCTGCCGGAGGAATTCTCCCCGGTGCTGCCCCTGCAATTGCAGGAAAAATACTTTGACTTACCTTCCCAGAAGCCGGGCAACCGACCTCTGTGGGGATAAAGATACCCAAGGAGGATAAATTATGGCAAAAGTAACATTTAAGACCGATCTGTGCAAGGGCTGCGGCCTGTGCGTCAATGCCTGCCCCAAGGGCATCCTCGCCATCGACGCCGCTCAGATCAACAAAAAAGGCTATTCTCCCGCTGTGATGACCGATCAGGAAAAGTGCATCGGCTGCGCCTTCTGCGCTACCATGTGCCCCGACTGCATCATCACCGTGGAGAAGTAAGGAGGTAAACGCTATGGCAGAACGCGTATTGATGAAGGGCAACGAGGCCATCGCAGAAGCTGCGATCCGGGCCGGCTGCCGTCACTACTTTGGCTATCCCATCACTCCCCAGACCGAGATCGCCGCTTACATGGCTAAGAAGATGCCCAAGATCGGCGGCGTCTTCCTCCAGGCGGAGAGTGAGGTCGCTTCTATCAACATGGTCTACGGCGCAGCAGCTACCGGCTGCCGTGTTATGACCTCTTCTTCCAGCCCCGGAATCAGCCTTAAGTCCGAGGGTCTGAGCTACATCGCCGGTTCTGACGTTCCCGCTCTGGTGGTCAACGTCCAGCGCGGCGGCCCGGGTCTGGGCGGCATCCAGCCTTCTCAGTCCGACTATTTCCAGGCCACCAAGGGCGGCGGCCACGGTGACTACCGGATGATCGTTCTGGCCCCTGCTTCCGTTCAGGAGATGGCCAGCCTGACCATTAAGGGCTTTAATCTGGCTGACAAGTACCTGATGACCTCCATGATCCTGGCAGACGGCACCATCGGTCAGATGATGGAGCCTATCTCCTTCGAGGACGCCGAGATCGAAACCTACGAAAAGCCCTGGGCGCTGACCGGCACCGAGTGCAAGCGCAAGCACAATATCGTCAACTCCCTGTACTTAAAGCCCGATGAGCTGGAAGTGAAGAACTTCGAGCGCTACGAGCGTTACAAGATCGTGGAAGAGAACGAGCCCATGTGGGAAGAGTACATGATGGAAGATGCAGAAATCTGCGTGGTTGCCTTCGGTATTGCCTCCCGTGTGGCTAAGAACGCTGTTGTGGCTGCCCGTGCTGAGGGTATCAAGGTCGGTCTGATCCGTCCCATCACCCTGTGGCCCTTCCCCACCAAGGCCCTGCGCGCCGCTGCGGACAAGGTCAAGGCCTTCGTCTCCGTGGAGCTGAACATGGGTCAGATGATCGAAGATGTCCGTCTTGCCACCGAGTGCAAGCGCCCCGTAAGCCTGTGCAACCGGGCTGGCGGCATGATCCCCAGCCCCGAGCAGGTGCTGGAGAGCATCCGCAAGGCACAGAAAGGAGAGTAATTTATGGCAATCGTATTTGAAAAACCCAAGGCACTGACCGATGCCGTCCTCCACTACTGCCCCGGCTGCCCCCACGGTATCATCCACCGTCTGGTGGCTGAGGCCATCGACGAGCTGGGCATCGAGGGTAAGACCATCGGTGTCGCTCCCGTCGGCTGCGCTGTTATGGCTTATGACTACTTCGCCTGCGACATGATCGAGGCTGCCCACGGCCGCGCTCCCGCAACTGCCACCGGCATCAAGCGCTGCCGTCCCGATAACATCGTCTTCACCTATCAGGGTGACGGCGACCTGGCTTCCATTGGTATGGCCGAGACCGTCCACGCCGCTGCCAGAAATGAGAATATCACCGTCATCTTCGTCAACAATGCCATCTACGGCATGACCGGCGGTCAGATGGCCCCCACCAGCCTGCCCGGTCAGGTCACCCAGACCTCTCCTTACGGCCGTGACGTCAAGCACTGCGGCTGGCCCATCAAGGTCAGCGAGATGCTGTCCACTCTGGAAGGCCCTGAGTACATCGCCCGTGTGGCTGTCAACAACGTCAAGAACGTCAAGAATGCCAAGAAGGCCATCAAGAAGGCTTTCCAGAACCAGATCGAGGGCAAGGGCTTCAGCCTGGTCGAGGTTGTTTCCGCTTGTCCCACCAACTGGGGCATGACTCCTCAGAAGGCGCTGGAGTGGGTGGAGAGCGATATGCTGCCCTACTATCCCATCGGTGTGTATAAGGACAGAACCGCTGCAAAGGAGGCCGAATAATGAAGACCACTCAGATTCTGATTGCCGGCTTCGGCGGACAGGGTGTTCTGTTTGCCGGTAAGTTCCTGGCCTACAAGGGCCTGGTGCAGGACAAGAATGTGTCCTGGCTGCCCTCCTACGGCCCTGAGATGCGCGGCGGCACCGCCAACTGCAGCATCATCCTGTCCGATATGCCCGTTGGCAGCCCCATCATCACCAATCCTGACGTGCTGGTGGCTATGAACCTGCCTTCCCTGCAGAAGTTCGTTAACGATGTGGTCCCCGGCGGCCAGATCTTCATCGATTCTACCCTGATCGATGCCAAGGTCGAGCGCGACGATGTGCAGGTCTTCTACATCCCTGCCACCCAGATCGCTAAGGATGCCGGTTTCTCCACGCTGGCCAACATGGTCCTCATGGGCAAGGTCATAAAGGAGTCCGGTGCCGTAGATTTTGCCGGCAACAAGGAGACTCTGGAGAAGTTCATCCCCGCCAAGAAGGCAAACCTCATCGATATCAACTGCCAGGCTCTGCAGACCGGCTACGATTTTGCATGAAAGGAAGCATGAACCATGCTGGATATTAAAATCACCAGAACTGCCACTCCCAAGGAAAAGCCCGCCAAGGGCCAGAAGCTGGGTTTCGGCAAGATCTTCACGGATCACATGTTCGTCATGAACTACACCGAGGGCAAGGGCTGGCATGACGCCCGGATCGAGCCCTTCCACAACATTTCCCTGTCTCCCGCCGCTATGGTCTACCACTACGGTCAGGAGATGTTCGAGGGTCTGAAGGCATACAAGAACCCCGATGGTCAGGTCTATCTGTTCCGTCCCGACATGAACGCCAAGCGCACCAACGCCACCAACGACCGTCTGGTGATCCCCCAGATCCCCGTGGAGGACTTTGTGCAGGCTGTCAGCGCAGTTGTCGACGTGGATCGTGATTGGATCCCCACCGAGCCCGGCACTTCCCTGTACATCCGTCCCTTCATCATCGCCACCGATGAGTTCCTGGGCGTTGCACCCTCCAAGACCTATCTGTTCATGGTCATTCTGTCCCCCAGCGGCGCTTACTACGAGAGCGGTTTGGCTCCCGTGGGCATCTGGATCGAGGATGAGTATGTCCGTGCAGTCCGCGGCGGCATCGGCTTCGCCAAGACCGGCGGCAACTACGCCGCTTCTCTGATCGCCCAGCAGAAGGCACACGATGCCGGCTACTCTCAGGTTCTGTGGCTGGACGGCGTGGACCGCAAGTACATCGAAGAAGTGGGCGCTATGAACATCTTCTTCAAGATCGCAGGCAAGGTGGTCACCCCCTCTCTGAACGGCTCCATCCTGCCCGGTATCACCCGTAACTCCGTTATTCAGCTGTGCAAGAACTGGGGCTATGAGGTTGAGGAGCGGAAGATCTCCGTGGACGAGCTGCTGGAGGCCCAGAAGAACGGTACTCTGGAGGAGTGCTTCGGCACCGGTACCGCAGCGGTCATCTCTCCTGTCGGCAAGCTGCGCTATGTGGACGATGTGATGTCCATCAACGGCGGCGTCATCGGCGAGCTGAGCCAGAAGCTGTACGACACCATCACCGGCATTCAGCTGGGCCTGCTGCCCGACGAGAACGGCTGGCGCGTCAAGGTCGGCGAATAAAGATAATAAAAAAGGAGCCATCGGAAGTGAACTGCCCCAGTTTGTGCGGACAGCACAAAAAAGGGATTCCCTTGCAGGATAATTAAATTTAAGCGGAGTGGCGTAACGTCAGCGGCGCCACTCCCG
>JAGKTU010000143.1 GCA_021153265.1 Clostridia bacterium | reverse complement strand
TATGTAGCAAACAATTAATCCGGAATGAAAATCATTGATGCCGCAGCTCATTTTGAGCATGCGGTAAAAAAATCAAATGAATTTCACGGATTCAGGTACTAGAGAAAGCAACTTATTACAGAGGAAAAACTGAATAACCTTCCCAAGGAAACCATCATTATGCTGCTCCTTCAGCAGTGTGAAAATTTCAGGCTTCTTTCCGAACAGTCCGCTGTTATCCAGAAGCAGAATGAGCAGCTTATGAAGCAGATAGAAGATCTGAAGGAGCAGGTCGCCATTCTAACCCAACAGCGCTTCGGACGAAGTTCTGAAAAGAACCTGCCCATTCAGGGACAGCTCTCTTTTGATCTGGATCATCCGAATGTTTTCAATGAAGCAGAAGTCCTGACAGAGAATGGGTTTGCAGAGGAACCGTCACTGGAAGATACTGTTCCGGTGAGGAAACCGCGCCCAAAGGGAAAACGTGCAGTGGATCTTTCCGGGATCAAAGCCACGGTAGAATCACACTATCTGGAAGAAAATACCCTGATTGAACTATTCCCCAAGGGATGGCATCAGTTAGAAGATGAAGTCTACAGGGAATTAAAACGAATTCCTGCCAGCTATGAGGTTGTGGAACATCATATCGGTGTATATGCCGGAAATGGAGATAACAGTAAAATCATCCGTGGAGAAGCACCTAAGCGCCTGCTGAATCACAGCATTCTGACACCATCTCTGGCAGCTTCTGTGTTTACTGCCAAGTATGTCAATGCAGTCCCATTAAACCGGATATCAGAAGGATATGGTTATGACGGCATCCATATTTCCCGTCAGGTCATGGCCGGATGGATGATAAAGCTCTATCAGTATTATCTGGAGCCGGTGCATCGCATGATGAAGTCAGAGCTGTTCCGGTCCGGTATCATCCACTGCGATGAATCTCCCTTCAAGATGACTGGAGAAAAGGAGGAGGGAGATCCAAAATCCAAGGATTATATGTGGGTATACCATTCGCCCGGAAAAGGAGCCTGCCACCCGGTTTACCTGTATGAGTACGATAACGGCTCCAGAGCAGGATATGTTATCGGAGACTATCTGAAAGGATACACCGGGATCCTTGTCACAGATGGCTATCAGACCTATCATACCCTGCAGAAAGACAGGGCTGATGAAATCAAAGTGGCCGGCTGCTGGGCTCACGCCCGGAGAAAGTATGCGGATATCCTCAAGGCTGCGGTCAATAAAAGCTCTATGACAACCGGGCAGAAGGTCGCCGACGAAGCAGTCAAGCGGATTGCAGCGATTTATCATACGGACAACATGTATAAAGGAACATCGCCAAAGGAGATTTTGGATAACAGACAGCAGTCGGTAAAGCCTCTGGTAGATGCTTATTTTGCGTGGGTTAAAGAAATGTTAGCCAATCCGGGTTTGGATCAGAGTTCAGCCATAAAGGCAGCCCTCAACTACTCCCTTAACCAGGAACAGTATTTGAAAACCTTTCTGACAGAACCGGAGGTTCCGTTGGACAATAACGATGCAGAGCGAAGTATCAAGAAATTCTGCGTGGGCAAACACAGCTGGCACATCATAGAATCTAAAAACGGTGCAAAAGCAAGTGCAATGATGTATTCCATTGCAGAAACGTCAAAAGCAAATGGACTAAATCCGTTTGAATATTTCACTTCCCGATTGCTGTAAACAACTGAAGAGATAATCAAGACTCGCCACCTCTATCAGGTGGCGATACTTTTTCGGGCAGGCGAGTTATTTACCTGATACATATGAGAGGCCAGTTCTAACAGCGTAAGGGTATTCGTTGCTGTGGTTTCCCAAGATGTCCGCCACAGCATTTACAAACAGTAACCTTGATACCATAGAGGGTTTCGAGCATCTGTGGTATTTCCATACTTTTAAGCCTTGAAAGGTACTGTTTACAGCCAAGAAGATTCCTGCAAAGTGTCAGATGTCTTGTCTTGGTTCTGGTACACAATAAACCGTAGTGCCTGATTCTCACAAAGCGTTTCGGAGGAACATGCATCAGGAAACGGCGAATAAATTCAATGCCCGGAAGGGTAAGTTCCTTCCATCTGCCTTCTTCACGATAATCCTTCACATAGAAAGTAACAGTATCTTCGTCCATACGGATAATTCGATGGTTACTGATGGCAATCCGGTGTGTGTATTTTCCAAGATAGTTAATAACAGACTGGGCACCATTAAAGGTATTCTTGCAGTGGGGAATCCATTCTTTGTCATAACAAAGATTAAGGAGTTCCTTGAAAGCATAGCGGTTGCGATACTTTTCACTGCTTCCATGAAACTGAAGCTTATTATCTTTCCAGAGAGTTTTGAGCTCGTGCAGATATTTACCACGAAACAGCTTGGATAATACTTCTACCGGCAGAAAAAAGTTTTCGCCTTTGTCACGCCACTGATTCTTTGCGGTCAATCCACCGCCAAGTAGGATGACATGGATGTGAGGATGGAAATTCATTTCAGAACCCCAGGTGTGTAGCACGCAAATATATCCAACTTTTGCACCAAGATGTTTTGTGTCGGAAGTCAGTTCTTCAATAGTTGATGAAACACAGTGGTACAGGGCATCATAGAGAAG
>JAGKTU010000101.1 GCA_021153265.1 Clostridia bacterium | reverse complement strand
ACAGGGTGTCCGTAAACTGCTGGAAGCTGATGTTGCAGTATCTGTTACCGGTCTGGCAGGTCCCGGCGGCGATGAATTTGGTCACGAAGTTGGCACGGTATTCATTGGATTTGAAAATCAAGCCAAGTCTATTGCAAAAGAATACCGCTTCCCGGGAGACCGGGAGGCGGTACGTCGGCAGACGATCTGTGCCGCGCTGGAACTGATTTTAGAAATGATGTAAGCATAAAAAATCACCGAAGCAAAATCGCTTCGGTGATTTTTTGTTAGTCCTCGATGGAACCGTAGTTGACGATAATGCCTCGGTCATTGCCTTCGGCATCCTTTGTCAGTGCGGAAACATCCTTGATGGGATTACCAAAGACGTTGACCTGAACCAGATGATAGCAATTTGCCAGAGCATTGACGTTGGTCAGTTTATTGTAATCCATGTAGACGTAGGTCAGATTGGGCAGCTTTGCCAGAGAGTCAATGGTGCTGAGCTGGTTGTTGGTACCATCGATGGTCCGCAGGGCGCACTCTGCGCTCCACAGGGGAAGTGCTTTGATCTGATTGTGGGAGAAATCGAAGATCTCCAGCTTGGTCAGGTCGCTCAGTGCGCTGATGTTGCTGATCTTGTTGTAAGCGATGCTCAGCTCCGTCAAATCGGTACAGGCGGCAAGAACGGCAACACCGGACAAGGCGTTGTGATCTGCAGACAGGTGCGTCAGCATTTTCAGATTATCTGCGCCATCCAAGCTGACCAAACTGTTGTTGTTCAGGTTCAGCCAAGTCAGATTTGTGCAGGCCGTGATCGGCTCGATGGTTTGAATGGAGTTGTAAGAAACGTCTAACGTCGTCAGATTGATCAGACCGGAGAGCTGAGCCAGATCCACCACGGCATTGTGGGCCAAATTCAGTTCCACCAAAGTGGTCATATCGGACAGCACTTCCAGATTTCTCAGAGTATTGCCGCTGACATCCAGATAGTTGATCCGGCGGGCGCCCTCCAGTGCGGAGATGGTGGACAGACCACACTTTGCCAGTGACAGGTGCTCCAGATTGGGCAGCTCGGACAGTACAGAAAGGCTGGATGCGGGGAAGCGGCAGCCACTCAGATCCAACTGCTTCAGAGATTCTGTTTCAGAGAGGAAATCCAGATTATTCAGTTCTTTGTCCTGTATGATCAGCTTTTCCAGTCGGGACAGGTGGGCAAGATCACCGGGGTCCGAGGCCTCAGCGGGCAGTGTGAACTCGGTAATGGTCCACAGGGTGTCGGTGTAGATGTCATCGTCCGCATCCATGCCGAGAAGCTGCCGGACACTGGCTTCAATGGCGGCATCCCGGAATTCCACCACTTCGATCACGCCGCCGATGGTGTATTCATACACGGCGAGCCGGCTGACCAGTCCGCTATCTGACACGCAGATGGCTTTGACTTCGGTCACACCGGAGCCAAGCTGGATGGGCGAGGCAAAGACTGCGCCGGAGGTAGAGGGATAGGAACCGTCGGTGCTATAATAGACAGTACCGGTGGTGGCATGGAGGGTCACGCCGAAGTATTCGTTATAGAAACCTGCGTCGGGGTCATCCTTGGACGCGGCAGGCCTGTTGGGAACGGGAACGGTAGGCCGGAGGGTGTCTATCTTTGTTTTGATCTGGGCGTTGGGTATGCTGTCCAGCAGAAGAACGGCATCCAGCAGCTTGTCCTGCTCCACAAAAGTCTTGCTGAGTGCGGTATACAGCTCGACAGTTCCACCGCTGTCTGCAATGGCGTTGGAGAGGGTAAATTCAGCCTTGGTATAATTACCCACAGCTTTATACTGGTTCGCCAGCTCGATGGCAACGTTGGGGTCCTGGCCGGTATGCTCATAGGCCAGATCGTAGAACCAGGAGGCCAGCTTGGTATCACCCCTCGTGTTGCTGTAGCGGGCCTGACTCAGCAGAATATCCCGGGTAAAATCCCGGTCATATACAAACAGATACCAGCCAATACTGGCAATGATGGCAATCACCAGCAGCAGCGGTACAAGAACACGGAATGTCTTTTTCATATGTTCGCTCCATTTCACGGTATATCTTTTTGAATTATATGATAAATTACGAAATATGTCAAGTGCGGCCGAAAAAGTTACAATTTAGAAAAAATCAAAATTAGGGCTTGATATAGTGTGCGACATACAGTATACTAATGACACACAACAAAAGCGAGGTGACAGTAATTGAATATAGACGATACCGTATCGGGACTGAAACAGGAACTCAGGCGAGGGACGCTGATCCTGCTGGTTCTCAGCCAGCTGAGGGAGGATATGTATGGCTACAGCCTGGTCAAACAGCTGAACGACCATGACATTCCCATGGATGCCAATACCCTTTATCCGCTGCTGCGGCGGCTGGAGGGGCAGGGGCTGCTGCAAAGTCGGTGGGACACCGCCGAATCCAAGCCCAGAAAGTACTACAAAATTACGGAAGACGGATTAGCCGTTCTGGAAAAAACAACCGCCTATTGGAGAAATTTTTCCGCAAATGTTGAAGAATTGTTGAGGTAAAAAATATGAAACATGATCTGATCGAACGCTACATTTACGCCGCCACCAAGCGGCTGCCGGCAAAGAACCGGGAGGATGTATCCATGGAACTTCGCGGACTCATCGATGATATGATTTTAGAGCGCTGCGGCGACGAAACGCCCACGGAAAAGGACATCCGGGTGGTGCTGACGGAGTTGGGTACTCCCATGGAGGTCTATGCCAAGTATGATGAGGATGCTGACAAGTGCCTCATCGGACAGCCCTACTACAGTACTTACAAATTCGTCCTTAAAATCGTGCTGGCATCGGTGGTCGTGGGCATGACCATCGTATCCTTGATTCAGGCTATTGTGGATCCCACCATTTGGTATGACATGATCTCCGATTGGGTCAGCGATCTGAGCGGCAGCCTGATGACCGCCTTTGCATTTGTTACCATTCTGTTTGCCTTCTTTCAGGATAAGGGCATCAAGCTGGATAAGACCTTTGACCTGAATGACCTGCCAACCGTTCCCAAGAAGAAGCAGGAGATCTCCAAGATCGATCCGGTGGTAGGCCTGGTGATCGATATCCTGTTTGTGATTCTTTTCTTGGCAGCACCCCATATGCTGGGCGCGGTCAACACCCAGACAGGTGTCATCGTACCCATTTTCAACGTAGATGTGATTCGCGCACACTGGTACATCATCGTTCTGTTCGCTCTGTTTGGCATTGTCCGTGAGACTGTCAAGCTGCTGGAGGGCCGGTACAACAATAAGGTGATGGGCACCACCGTCGTCACCAATGTGCTGTCCGCCGGTACTGCTGCTTGGTGGCTGTCCGACGCAAATCTGTTCAATCCCGCATTTACGAATGTAATCGCGCAGCAGGTGGGCGAGGGCGAGGAAGTTGTCATCACGATGTTTGAACATTTCCCCAGATTCTTCCTTGCTGTGATGATTTTTGCACTGGCACTGGATACCATTGAAGTTGTTGTTAAGACGCTTCGGAAATAAGTTGAGCGGCGCATCCGATCTCGGATGCGCCGCAGTTTTTATTTTTTCGCCTGCTTCATGGAGAGGCTGATCCGGTGGCGCTTTTCGTCCACATTCAGAACCACGACCTTTACCACATCGCCGACTTTCACCATCTCACTGGGGTGCTTCAGGCGGCGGTTACAGACCTCGGAGATATGCACCAATCCGTCCTGATGAACGCCGATGTCCACGAAGACGCCAAAGTCGATGACGTTTCGTACCGTGCCGGACAGCTCCATGCCGGGCTTTAAGTCCTTCATCGCCAGCACATCCTTGCGCAGCACTGGGGTGGGCAGCTCGTCACGGGGGTCACGACCGGGCTTGCTCAGCTCCTTGGCGATATCCAGCAGAGTGTGTTCACCGACAGCGCACTCGGCGGCAGCTTTCTTCAGACCGTAGCCCTCCAGCATCTTGGGAAGTCTGGAGAAATCGTCACCCTTTTTCAGCCCCAGCAGGCTCAGCAGAGCCTTGGCAGCGGAATAGGACTCGGGGTGGACACCGGTGTTGTCCAAAACTTCTTTGCTTTCGGGGATCCGCAGGAAGCCTGCGCTCTGCTCAAAGGCCTTGGGTCCCAGTTTGGGGACTTTTTTCAGCTGAGCGCGGCTGGTGAAGGGGCCATTTTCCTCACGGTAGGCAACGATATTTTTGGCGGTGGTGGTGTTTAAGCCGGATACCTGCTGCAAAAGGCTTCGGGACGCGGTGTTGGCATCCACACCCACAGCGTTAACGCAGTCCTCTACCACTGCGTTCAGAGCGGTATCCAGCTCCTTCTGGGGGCAGTCGTGCTGATATTGTCCCACACCGATGGCCTTGGGGTCGATTTTGACCAGTTCCGCCAGAGGATCCTGCAATCTTCTTGCGATGGACACGGCGGAGCGCAGATTGACGTCGAATTCCGGGAATTCCTCAGCAGCAAGAGGGGAGGCGGAGTAGACGGAAGCGCCTGCTTCGTTGACGATGGCATAGCTGGCCTCAGGGAAAGTACTCAGCATCTCCACAGCCATGGCTTCCGTCTCCCGGGAGGCTGTGCCGTTGCCGATGGCGATGTGCTGCACGTTGAATTTGCGCATCAGGGTAGATAACGTGGCGATTGCCTCCTGCTTTTTGCGCTCGCTGAAGGTAGGATAGACCACGGAGGTGGCGAGAACCTTGCCGGTGGCATCCACCACCGCTACCTTGCAGCCGTTGCGATATCCGGGGTCAAGACCCATGGTGACAAATCCTTTTACAGGGGGCTGCATCAGCAGGGGTTTTAAGTTCAGCGCAAAATTGTGGATGGCGCCGGCATATGCCCGGTCGGACAGCTCGCTGCGAACTTCTCTCTGAATGGAAGGAAAGATCAGCCGTTCATAGGCATCCTCCGCAGCGGCGCGGACAAATGCGGAAACGTTTAAGGTGGGCTTCAGAGCCGCACGGCAGACCAGTGCAGCGCCTTCATTTCCGGGAAGCGCCACATTAGGTTTCAGAATATCCTCTTTTTCGCCCCGGTTGATGGCGAGGATCTGGTGATCCAGCAGCTTATTGATGGGCTGTGAGAAGTCATAGTAGAGCCGATAGACCGTATCGGCCTCGGGATCGTCCGTTTTGCAGGTCAAAAGACCCTTTCGCATCACCAATTCCCGGAGCGCTTTACGGATGCCGGCATCGTCGGAAAGGTTCTCCGCAATGATGTCGTTTGCGCCCTGCAGGGCATCTTCGATGGTCGCAACACCCTTCTCGGGGTCGATATAGCCCTGTGCCAGCACAGCAGGGTCTTGTCCATCCTGTGCGAAAATTGCCGCAGCCAGAGGCTCCAGACCCTTTTCGCGGGCAATGGTGCCGCGGGTGCGGCGCTTTTGCTTGTAGGGACGGTACAGGTCTTCCACTTCTGCCATGGTCTTGGCGGCATCGATGGCATCGGACAGCTCCTGCGACAGTTTGCCTTGGTTTTCGATGGAGCGCTTGACCTCTTCCTTGCGCTGCTGTAAGTTGCGCAGGTAGGTCAGCCGGGTCTCGAGATCGCGGAGGATGGTATCGTCCATAGCACCATGCATTTCTTTACGGTAACGGGCGATAAAGGGGATGGTATTGCCCTCGTCGATGAGGGTCACAACATTTTCGATATATTCCAGCTTCTGGCCCAATTCTTCGGCCAGAATTTCGGGTATGGTGCGCATAGCGTGTTCTCCTTGCTTTGGTTTCGGCAGATATCATACCATAGTTTTCCCGAAAATGGAAGTAGAAAAACATTTGGACAGTAGGTTGCACCGAAAGGTGCAACTTTTTTCGCGCTTTCTGATACGGATGAAAAGAGACCGAAGAATAGATACATGCGGATATCTTTACACATGCAATAAGGAGGAAAGCAAATGAAAAGCAGGAGAGCAAACCGCATCATTTCTTCAAAGGAGGTGAAATTATGCCTAGAATCACGCTATATCTGAACGATGCCGAGATTCGCTCCGAGGTTTCCGGAATTCTGACATCCGGCATGGTCGGCGTGGAAGTGGATCTGGTCTGCGACGAAGCATGGGAGGGGCTGAACAAGACTTTGGTCTGCCGCTCCGGGGATGTTGTTAAGACGGTATTGGTT
>JAGKTU010000033.1 GCA_021153265.1 Clostridia bacterium | reverse complement strand
TTCTTGACCATCTGGCCGCCGACGGAGCCGGCTTCGCGGCTGGTCAGGTGGCCGTTGTAGCCGTTGGTCAGGTTGACACCGACCTCCTGAGCCGCCTGCATCTTGAAACGATCCATAGCCTCACGGGCCTGGGGGATGTTGAGCTGGTTGTTGTTGGAATTGCTCATAAGAAATTCTCTCCTTTTGTCGTTTTCCCGGAAGAATAAGATGTTTTCCGGGGAAAACGTCTTTTCTTTCCGTAGGCATAGTTTGACCAAAGCCGAAACAAGTATGAATGGAGAGTGACGGAAAGGATGGAAGGGATTTCCCCGGATATATGTTAGGACAATTTTAACAGGTATCACAAGATTTTTTCTGCAATAAAAAATGTGAAATGTGGTGGACTTACAATCTAAGATATGGTAAAATTTATCATGATAATGGAAAGACTGGGAGTTTATGGAGAATGCGCCGCAAATAATATATAACAAAATAGCGCATGGAAATCGTCTTCTGTGGATATGCTGATCCGGTTTGTTTCCATGCGCGGGCGGCACAAAACGGATCAACGGATACAGATGTCAGGTCGTGGGGTGGGTTATGAATACAATTATCTTTACCGGGAAGCATCCGGAAATTTTAAATACCAAGTGGCATACCCATGAAGCGTGGGAATTGGTATACTGTACATCCGGGCAGGGTTTCATCCGCTTCCGTGAGGGCCAGAACATCTCTTATCACATGGGTGAGCTGGTTGCGATCCCCCCCAACACGATGCATATAAATTCCGGCGACGAGAGATTTACCGGTGTTCATCTGAACATGCACAATCCCATATTTCCTGACCGGGATCCGTTTAAGGTACAGGATGAAAGCAGCCTATTGCTGCAGGCTATTACGGCAGCGCGGATCAACTATATGTCCGACAAACGCAAAAGAGAAATGGTGTTGACGGCTCTTGGGGACTTGATTGCCGGTTATATGGTAGTGTTTCGGAGTAATTCAAGGTTTACTGAGCCGGTAGAGAAAATACGGCAGGAAATCTTCAGCAATCATACCAATCCTGAGTTTTCTTTGGATGCCTATATCCGCGCGATGCCGTTTCATTACGATTATTTGCGCAAACTATTTAAGAAGGAGACTGGGCTTTCCCCGCTGACGTATTTGACCAGCCTGCGCATGAAAAACGCCGAGCGTCTGCTGTCCGCCAGATGGAGCAGCGGCCGCACGATTGCGGAGATCGCCCGGATGTGCGGCTATGAAAACGCCCTTTACTTCTCTCGGGTGTTCAGAAAGCACTATGGATGCGCTCCGTCACAATTTATCAACCGGCATCGACAGCTCCATAGCGCAGATCCCGGGCAGACGGAAATCAGCGAAGGGGAATAAAAAGCTTCAAAATACAGGACGGCTTCGGTTTACGAAGCCGTCTTTTGTGGATATCCATTTTATGAATATACTGAACCGGAAAGTGCATTTATGTTGTGAATTTGCCGATATATAATGTATAGGGACATGTGAACTTAGTTCAGTATGCACATATTCGGAAGCTTGTTCTGGTGTGCGTGAATTTTTGAACCGTTCGCACAAAAAGGAACCTGCTGATTTGTTAGTATTGCCCGTTTCCGGGGCATAACTGCTCCATGGTAAGTAAATTCACGAAAGTGGAATGCACACGGCAGCTGTTCCGAGGTCAGGAAGGGCAACGGGGCTGCCCCCACTGCCTTTGCCGGGCTGATTTTGCGGCATCATTCCGAAATACGGTGACGAATTCAGGATATCGATTGAGCTGCTTGGGGGCAGGGATGTCTTCATCCCTGCCTTTCGTGTTCATTGACCGGTGAAATGTGGAATCACAGGGTGTCGTACCGCCATTTTCCGGACGGTGCACCAACCCACGATTTCGTCCTTGCAAAGCCGGACTCCAATTTGCACCGCCGATCTCAAGTACATCCATAAACATTCAGATATAGGAAAAATCAGGAAGGAGCTTAATTCCCATGAGAATTATCAAAGCAAAGGACTATGCGGAAATGTCCCGCAAGGCCGCCAATGTCATCGCCGCTCAGATCGTGGCCAAGCCCAACTGTGTTCTGGGTCTGGCAACCGGCGGTACCCCCGTGGGTACTTACAAGAGCCTGATCAACGACTGGTACAAGGTCGGCGATCTGGATTTCTCCGAAGTTACCACCGTCAATCTGGACGAGTACCGCGGCCTGCCCCGGACCAACGACCAGAGTTACTGGTATTTCATGCATGAGAATCTGTTTAACCATGTGAATGTCCGCCCGGATGCGGTTCATGTCCCCAACGGCGAAAACCCCGATGCAGAAGCAGCCTGTGCGGAATACGATGCCATCATCAAGTCCGTCGGCGGCATCGACCTGCAGCTGCTGGGCATTGGCCATGACGGCCACATCGGCTTTAATGAGCCTGCCGACCATTTCCCCGTCAACACCCACTGCGTCGACCTGACCGAGGAGACCATCGAAGCCAACAAGCGCTTCTTTGCCTCCCGTGACGATGTGCCCCGTCAGGCTTATACCATGGGTGTGGGCACCATCATGAATGCCCGCAAGGTCCTGCTGATCGCCAGCGGTACCGACAAGGCAGAGATCATCAAGAAAGCTTTCTTCGGCCCCGTGACTCCTGAAGTCCCTGCTTCCATCCTGCAGATGCATCCGGATTTTACCCTGATCTGCGACGAAGCAGCACTGAGTCTGGTATAAGGTTTTTTAGACGATTTTCTGAATATTTGTGCTATATTGCTAAGGAGGATATACATATGATCACGATTCAGGGCAAGGGTGTTTCCACCGGTATTGGAATGGGTCCGCTCTATTGCTACCGCCGCGCCAAAGCCGAAATTAAGCAGTATACCGTAGATGACACGCAGGCAGAGTGGCAGCGCTTTAAGGATGCGCAGGCCGTGGCCATGGCGCAGCTGGGCGAACTGGCTGAGAAGGCCAGAGCGGAAGCCGGTGATGAGGCAGCGCTGCTGTTTGAGACGCACCAGATGATGGCGGAAGATCTGGACTACGAGGAAGCCATTCAGGATCTGATCGAGAACGAGGCATGGAATGCGGAAGCCGCTGTTTCCGAGATCGCCGGCCAGTTCCACGATATGTTCGCATCCATGGACGACGAATATATGCGCGGCCGTGCTGCCGACGTCAAGGACGTCAGTGGCCGCATTCTGAACATCCTGTGCGGTGTTGTGCAGGGCGGCATCAATTCCGATGTCCCCGTTCTGCTGGCATCCGACGATCTGGCTCCTTCTGAGACCATTCAGCTGGACAAGTCCAAGATCCTGGGCTTCATCACTTCCTACGGCTCCAGCTCCAGCCATACCGCAATTCTGGCCCGTACCATGGGCATTCCTGCCATCGTTGGTCTGGGTGACCAGCTGGACGTCATTTACGAAGGCCGTCAGGTCGTGGTTGACGGTGCTACCGGTGCGGTCATCATCGATCCCACCGATGACGTTATGGCTGATTTTGTCGCCAAGCGGGAGGAACAGCTCCGTCAGCGGGCGCTGCTGGAGACTCTGAAGGGACAGGAAAACATCACCAAGGACGGCAAGAAGATCCGCGTTTACTGCAACATCGGTTCTCCTGAGGATATGGATGCCGTTAAGATGAACGATGGCGGCGGCATCGGCCTGTTCCGCTCCGAGTTCCTGTATCTGAACAGCGCCACCTACCCCACCGAGGACGAGCAGTTTGAGGCTTACAAGGCTGTTCTGACCGGCATGGGTGATAAGGAAGTCATCATCCGCACCTGCGATATCGGTGCTGACAAGCAGATCGACTACTTCGAGCTGCCCAAGGAAGAGAACCCTGCTATGGGTATGCGCGCACTGCGCATCAGCCTGAGCCGTCCCGGATTCTTCCGCACTCAGCTCAGAGCCTTGTACCGTGCTTCCGCCTACGGCAATCTGGGTATCATGTTCCCCATGGTCACCAGTGTCTGGGAGGTTCGGGAGACCAAGAAGCTCATCGAGTCTGTCAAGAAGGAACTGCATGACGAGGGTATTCCTTACTCCGACCACGTGGAGATCGGTGTCATGATCGAAACTCCCGCAGCAGCGATCATTTCCGATCGTCTTGCCAAGGAAGTGGACTTCTTCTCCTGCGGCACCAATGACCTGACCCAGTACACCCTGGCCTGTGACCGCCAGAATAACGATCTGGGCCGTTTCTACGATCCGCATCACCTGTCCGTGGTTCGTCTGCTGAAGCTGGTGGTGGAGAACGCCCACAAGAATGGCGTTTGGGTCGGCATCTGCGGCGAGCTGGGTGCAGATCTGGAGATGACCGAGACCTTCCTGGCCATCGGCGTGGACGAACTGTCCGTCAGCCCCAGAGCGGTGCTGCCTCTGCGCAACAAGATCCGCTCTCTGGATATGACCGAGGCTACCGCCCGGATTCTGGCTGAAATCGACGGAGAAGCTTCTCCTAAGTATTAAAAGTGCACTTAACGCCACCCCGGATCCCCGATAAGAGGGGTCCGGGGTGATATAAATCAATCAAATGGGATGCTTAAGGATATTTTCATTTGAAGAGCTGGTCATGACAGCAATTTGAATACCGGAAGTCCCAACATAGGAGGGCGCAGACATGGCAAAAGAGTTTTTTATTGAAAATGAGTACCTGAGAGTGACTGTTACCACATGGGGCGCGCAGGTTAAAAGCGTGATCCGCAAATGTGATCACGTTGAGCATATTTGGCAGGCAGATAAATCGGTATGGGGTTACCATGCGCCGATCTTATTTCCCCATACCGGAAAGGTCGTGGACGGCAAAATCGAAGCAAAGGGCAGAGTATATGAATCCGGCGCCCACGGCTTTGCCAGAGTGATGGAACATACCTTTGTGGAGCAGACGGAAGACACAATCGTGCTGGAACTGTATGCCGACGATGAGACCCGTCAGCGGTTTCCTTACGAGTTCCGTTTGATTTCCACTTTTACGCTGGAAAATGACACCCTGCATCATACCCTGACGGTTGAGAATCTGGACGAGGAGAAGATGCCCTTCGGCATCGGCTATCACCCCGCGTTCGCAGTTCCTTTTGATGACCGGCACGTGGCCACCGATTATGAACTGCGATTCAGTGAAATGGAATCTCCCATTTGTCTGAACTGCCTGCCCACCGGTCTGGTGCAGAAGGATCACTATTATCTTGGCACCAATCTTACCGCAATTGCCGTAGACGAGAAGCTGTTTGACGCAGACAGCCACTGCATGACCAACCTGAAGTCCGCAACACTGGGCCTGTTTGAAAAAGGCACCGGCCGCGGCGTTGTCTGCAACATTGCGGAGTTCCCCTACACTTTGATCTGGAGCAAAAAGGGGATGCCTAAATTTATCTGCATCGAACCCTGGCAGTCGCTGCCCAGCGCTGAGGGCGGTTCCATCAAATGGGAAGAAAAGCCTGCTGCCGCGGTTCTGACACCGGGAGAGGCATGGTCTGTCACCCTGAGCACCTCTTTCGTTCGCTGATTCCAGGCGCAGTCCCGATAAGAATAGCCCTTTACAGGGCGTGAGAAGGCCACCGGCTAAGCCGGTGGCCTTTTCGATATGCCGCGCGGGGGCGAAGAAACGAAAAAGTTTGCAGAATGTTCATGAAATGAAGAACAAATTGTATAGGTGAATAAAACGAGGAGGAATTTTTTGTAAATTAATTTCATGTAAAAATATTGACTTTTTTCGGATAAATTGGTGCTTATATAATACAATCATTATATAAAGAATAGTATGGGTTTCTATACACTGATACATAAAAAAGCATATTCTACCGAAATGAGGTGTTACACATGAAAAATAAGAAAGGACGGTACTCCTGGGCACAGTGGCTGGGTACGTTTGCACTGGCGGTGCTGATGGTTGCAGGTATTCTGCCGGCTCGAGTTTTTGCGGCAGAGGAGGAGAAGGCCGTTGGCCAGGTGACCACCGTAGCTGACCCGGATACCGTTTCCCGTCCTGTGGATACCTATGGCGACAATACCCAGAATGCGGGCAAGATCACCGTGGGTAAATCCGTCAGCGATGCAGCGGTGACGCTGCCCAGCGGTACGGGAAGCCAGACATTCACTCCTAAGGATGATCAGTTCATCATCACCGTTTCTCAGGCGGCCCAGGTCATGGGTCTGGCTTCCGAGAGTAAGGTGCCAGTGGATGTGGTATTTGTGCTGGATACTTCCGGCAGTATGGACGGCGGTCGCTCCGCCAGCATGGTCACAGCGGCCAACAGCGCTATCAAGACCCTGATGGAGGCAAACCCCAACAACCGCATCGGCGTGGTGGCCTTCTCCGGCAAATCCTATTCGGAGGCGGCCGCGGAGCAGCTCTCCGCGCTGGCCCATTACAACGATTCCGGCAATACTCTGGCGGCATCCCAGCATCTGCGCTGGAGCGGCAGCAACATTCTGGGCCGTGGCAGCAATGCCGGCTCCCGTAACGGCAACAGCGGCGGTACCAACATCCATGCAGGTATTGCGCTGGGCGCCCAGATGCTCACCGGTGCCGGCACCACTGTGGATATCGACGGCAAAACCGTCACCCGGATGCCCTTCCTGGTAGTGCTGTCCGACGGCGCACCTACTTACTCCTCCAGCTCCACCAACTGGTATAAGCTGAGCTTGAAGTTCTTCTATCTTGAGCGTGGCGGCAACGTTTCCTATTGCCGTCTGCGGTTCAATATTCCCACACTGCCGGACAAATCTTTGACGGTTACCAAGGAGCTGTCCGCTGAGGTGGCTACCGCCGATGCCGGTCAGCAGATCATCGAGGAATCCGGCGATTATCGGTTCCGTGTTGTGCATGCGGACAACACAGATGCTCCTTACTTTAAGGTCGGTACCAGCTATAACGTGCTGCAGAACGGTGTTGTGGTGGATACCAGAACCCTGGATGCTGCGGGAATCTTTGTACTGAAGGCCGGTCAAAGCGCACAGTTTGAGGATGTCATCGCAAACAGCAACGGCGGCGAATCCTATCTCGTTCAGGAGCTGATCCCCACTGCGGTGGTTGGCCAGTATGATGCGGTTTACTTCAGCATCGGCGGAATCGGCGGTACGGAAGTTTCCGGAATGGTATCCGGAGATGATACGGTGTATTCCACCGGCTCCATGCTGGCAGATCAGACCCACTCTGTGGTTTTCCGCAATGATCTGAATCTGGACCAGCTGGGCAGCATGACAATCACCAAGGTGCTGACTCGGCAAGCCAGAAAAACCATGGCAGATCGTGTTTTCCAGATGGAAGTAACACTGAACGGCATGCTGCTGCCGGTCGGCACGGTGTACACCGTGAACGGCGAGACTAAGACTGTGCAGCAGGCCGGCGTCATCGATCTGATGGACGGTCAGACTGCCACGATCCATGGCATTGTGTCCGGCGCGAGCTATCTTGTCACGGAACGCATCGTTGCGGGCAGCTTTGAGCCCACCTTTAGCGGCACAGTCTCCACCGGCGGAACCATCCGATTTGCAGATGACAGAGCCTATGGCATGATCCCACAAAAGGGATTGGCCGCGATTACCGTGACCAACGATGTACCCAATACCAGCCTGTCGGTGGATAAGACTGTGGAAGCCACGGAAGATCCCAACTCCTTCATCCTGACCCTGAATGCTTTCGCCAAGAGCGGCACTTCCGATATTACCAATGCATTGAACGGCAGCACCGTCCTTCGTGAGGTTCTGTCCGACTATGTGCAGTTGGATGAGAACGCCGAGGTCAAGGTCTATACCCAGCCCTATCTGGGCAACGGCAACTGGGGCGAGCTGGACGAGTTTACCCCGGCCGAGAGTATGGTGCTGAAAACCTCTCCGGCTTCCGGCAGAGTGGACACCATTGAGGTTTCCGGCTTCGACTACCGGGCGGAATATGTCGCGGAGACTCCCCGTGCCAAGACAGAAGGCGGCACGGAAGATTACCGCGGCAGCAAGCTGGTGGTAAAGGTCTATATCGAGACCCGGGATGGCTTCTGGGGTGGCAACAATGTGCCTACCAATAATACTGCAGACAGCACCACCGGTATTTACAATGGTGACACCTTGGTGGAACCCTTCCCGGAGCCGGAAATCAACGTTCCGATCGCGGTGGATGTGAAAACCAAGGATAAGACCATCTACTACGGCAACGATGTGACACCTGGTGACCTCATCGACAGCATCACCGTGGGCGGAAGTCCCGTGGCTCTGGCCGGTGACAAGCTGTTCCCCGAAGAGGATTGGATGGATGACTTCGTGGATGTTTCCTGGAACGAGGATTCTGTGAAGCCCACCGATGATGCCAGCAGTACCCAACCCAAGGATTATGCCTTTGGCGTGACGGTGTTGCCAAAGTACGATGGCAACGGCAACCGCAGCGACAACCCCAGCAACATCGACGGCAATATCAATGGCGGTGAAACCGGTGACGTGATCGCCGAAACGCCAAAGACGGATTCCGACACCGGCCATGTCTACATTTTGACTCCCACCGTGACGTTTAAGGATTCCATTATCGATTTTGCGGTCACTCCTGACGGAAATTACTATTCTGCCAATGACTATGTGGATACCACATGGTCCAATCTGGAGACCGACCTGCCCGAGGGAACGGTGGTTCCCGAGGCATCCGGTACAGCACCCGAACTGACCTTCGGCTATGAGGCTATGCGACACTGAATTGCAATGGCTCTATTCTGGTACCAAGCTTGTCTACGGCAACCAATATGTTCTACAAGCTGACACCCACATGGACCAAAAACGCCGGAACAGGATATTGGGAGACGACCATCATGCTGTACTCCAGCGGCAGCGATGCTATCCTCTCCCTGACGGACCTGAAGATCACCGGAGCCGATGCGGGAAGCATCGTGAAGCCTGGCGGGAATGCGGAGTCTACCCTGGAGATCGTTGTGGATGATGAGGTTGTGGAGTCTGCCAAGCTGTTCATGAGTGCTGGCAGCAACGACGATACCACCGGCGGCGACAACACCACCGGCGGCGACAACACTACCGGCGGCGACAACACCACCGATGGCGGCAAGACTGAGAATGAAACCACTCAGCCCACCACCAAGCCCGAGGAAGAGACCACCAAGCCCACCACCAAGCCTTCCGGCAGCGGCAACAAGCCCTCTCAGGATGGCAGCAACGCAAAGACCGGTGACGAGATCATGCTGTTCGTGATGCTGATGGTCTTCAGCCTGATGGGCATGGGCGCAGCAACCGTACTTCGCAAGAAGGAAGAAATTTGAGGAAAGGAGCGAAAAATATGAAGAAAACCTACGCAAAACCCGTGGTATCCTTTGAAAGTTTCGCCTTTTCCAGCAACATTGCCGGCGGCTGCGGCGACATCATCGGCATGCAGACCGGTAAGAACGGCTGCGCGGTGTATGGCACCTTCAGCTCTCCGGAAGGCGGCTGCGAGTTCATGGACAACGGCTTCGCCATCTTCTCCAGCGGCAACGGCGAATGCTTCCAGTCCCCTCAGGAGGACAATCTGGGCGATCTGTGCTACCACGTCAGCACCGACGCAAGCTGGATGTTCATGTCCTAATCCATTTACAAAAGTCCCCACCGGAACGGTGGGGACTTTTTCTATATAAGCGGTATTGCGTATAGAAAATCTTTTTGATATAATGAAGAAAAGCAGTCCGGAGGTCATTTTTTATGGAAAAATACATCATGGCATTGGATGCCGGAACCACATCCAACCGTTGTATTCTGTTCAATGAAGCCGGTGAGATGTGCGCTGTTGCCCAGAAGGAATTTACCCAGTATTTTCCTCAGCCCGGATGGGTGGAGCATGACGCGGTGGAGATTTTCAGCACCTTGCTGGAGGTCGCCCAGCAGGCCATGAGCAATCTGGGCATTACCGCCGCCAACATCGCCGCCATCGGCATCACCAACCAGCGGGAAACCACCATCGTATGGGATAAGGCTACCGGTGAACCGGTGTGTCATGCCATCGTGTGGCAGTGCCGCCGCACCAGCGCCTACTGCGACAGCCTGAAAGCCAAGGGGCTGACGGAAACCTTCCGGGAAAAGACCGGTCTGGTCATCGACGCCTATTTCTCCGGCACCAAGCTGCGTTGGATTCTGGAAAATGTCCCCGGTGCAAGAGAAAAAGCAGAGCGTGGCGAACTTCTCTTCGGCACGGTGGAGACATGGATCATCTGGAAACTTACCGGCGGAAGAGTCCATGTGACGGACTACTCCAACGCATCCCGAACCATGCTCTTTAACATCCACGATTTGTGCTGGGATGAGGAAATTCTGGCAGAATTGAATATCCCCAAGGCCATGCTCCCCGAGGCAAAACCCAGCAGCTGCATCTACGGACGGGCCAAGGCTGGCTTCTTCGGTGCGGCCATCCCCATCGCCGGCGCGGCAGGCGACCAGCAGGCTGCCCTGTTCGGTCAGACCTGTTTTGCTCCCGGTGAAGCGAAAAATACCTATGGCACCGGCTGCTTCCTGCTGATGAATACCGGCGAGACTCCGGTTTTTAGCCGCAACGGACTGGTGACCACCATCGCTTGGGGCTTGGACGGTAAAGTGGAGTATGCTCTTGAGGGTTCCATCTTCGTGGCAGGCGCTGCCATCCAATGGCTTAGGGATGAACTGCGGTTCATTGAGTCCGCAGCGGACTCCGAATACATGGCGAAAAAGGTCAAGGATACCAACGGCTGCTATGTTGTGCCGGCTTTTACCGGCCTGGGCGCACCCCATTGGGATCAGTACGCCCGGGGAACCATTGTTGGCCTGACCCGAGGTGTCAACAAATACCACATCATCCGTGCCACCTTGGACAGTCTGTGCTATCAGACCTGCGATGTGCTAAAAGCCATGGAAGCCGACTCCGGCATTCGCCTCGCGGCACTGAAGGTGGATGGCGGTGCTTCCGCCAACAACTATCTGATGCAGACCCAGGCCGATGTCAGCGGCGCGCCGGTGCAGCGTCCCCACTGCGTGGAGACCACCGCCATGGGTGCAGCCTATCTGGCAGGACTTGCGGTTGGGTACTGGAAGAGTAAGGAAGACATCGTGAAAAACTGGGGCGTGGATCGTAGCTTTACCCCCAGAATCACCCCCGACGAGCGGGAAAAACGGCTAAAAGGCTGGAATAAAGCAGTCAAATGTGCCTTTGCGTGGGCGAAGGATGAAGAATAATCTCAGAAAGGCGGTCAAAATATGAAATCCAAAGTCTATTTTTCCAAAACCATCACCCCTGAGAAAGTGCTGGAGCTATACAAGCTGGCCGGTAAGACTCTGGAGGGTAACGTTGCCATTAAGGTTCACTCCGGCGAACCCGGCAACCAGAATTTCCTCCATCCGGAATTCTGGAAGGATGTGGTGGCCCATGTGGGCGGCACCATTGTCGAGTGCAACACCGCATATGAAGGCCAGCGCAATACCACGGAGCGTCACTTGGCCACGTTCAAAAAGCACGGCTGGAACGAATTTTACACCGTGGATCTGCTGGACGCGGCAGGCCCCGATCTGGTGCTGCCTATCCCCAACGGCAAGGTCATCAAGGAAAACTATGTGGGCAAGGATCTGGTGAACTATGACAGCCTGCTGGTTCTGTCCCATTTCAAGGGCCATCCTATGGGCGGCTTCGGCGGCGCGCTGAAGCAGCTGTCCATCGGCGTGGCATCCTCCTACGGCAAGGCCTACATCCACGGCGCGGGCGAAGTGGAGAAGATCTGGACTTCCAATCCCGATGATTTTAAGCGCTCCATGGCGGATGCCGCAGCTTCCGTTGTAGATTTCTTCAAGGGCAACGCGGTGTACGTCAACGTCATGAAGAATATGAGCGTGGATTGCGACTGCTGTGCCGTGGCGGAAGACCCCTGCATGGCGGATATCGGCATTCTGGTGTCGCTGGACCCGGTTGCCATCGACCGTGCATGTCTGGATCTGGTCTACGCCTCCGACGATCCCGGTCGGGATCATCTGATCCAGCGTATCGAGAGCCGCAACGGCGTGCTGACGGTGGATGCCGCAGCGCAGCTGGGCATCGGCAGTCTGGAGTATGAGCTGATCGAAGTGGAATAAAAACACGGGCGGTGCTTATGCACCGCCCGCTTTCGTTACTTGCCCAGCAACTTGAGGATATCCGCCTTGGGACGATAGCCCACGGCGGTGTTCGCCACCTTGCCATCCTTCATAACGATGAGGGTGGGGATGCTGACGATGCGGAAGGAGGCTGCCAGCTCCATTTCGGTGTCCACATCGATCTTGCCAACCAGAACGTCGACGAATTCTTCTGCGATCTGCTCCACGATGGGGGCAACCATCCGGCAGGGGCCGCACCAGGTAGCCCAGAAGTCCAGCAGCACGGGCTTTTCAGCTTTCAGGACCAACTCTTCGTAATTATCCTTGGTGATGTGTAAAATAGCCATGTTTCTATCTCCTTTTGCATGGTTTGATAAGAACAGTATACCCTAGAGAATGGAACTACGCAAGTGCAATCGGTTGACATTTGTACATTCCTCTGCTATGATGCAGAAAAATGAGAGGTGATACGCATGGGCTGCAGCGGAAATTGTGCCGGTTGTGCCGGCTGCGCCAGGGAACTGGTGCTGACCCGGGAGGAAATTGGCCTTCTGGAAGAATTGGGACAGATCCCATTTCTGCCGGTGGCGCGGAAAATGGGGGATCTGACACCCATTTATCTTGAGAATGGAGATCCGGAACAATACAGCCTGATCCTGCAGGTTTTGGAGAAAAAGGGACTGATCTCCCTGGATTTTGATAAGCCTTTGCGTGGTTTTGACATGACCGCCTATGCTTCTTATCCCATTCAGGGCAGCATGTCGCTGACCAAGCGAGGACAGGACGTTCTGGACCTGCTGGAGCGACAGGGTTTTCACGAGGAATAAGCAAAAAACAGCCGGGGAGACCCGGCTGTTTTTGCGTTTCTGGGCGTTGATTTGACGGAAATTATTTGCTATAATAACAAATAATCTGTCATTTGGAGGAAACTTTATGCAAAAAGGCGACTACCTCTATCAGCAATACATAAACATCCTGAAAGAAGAGCTGCGGCCTGCCATGGGCTGCACCGAGCCCATCGCCATGGCCTATGCCGGTGCCAAGGCGCGGCAGCTTCTGGGAAGAATACCGGAGAAAATCAAGCTTTTTGTCAGCGGAAATATCATCAAGAATGTAAAAAGCGTGGTAGTTCCCAACACCGGCGGCCTTCACGGCATGGCGGCAGCGGTCTGCGCCGGAATCCTGCTGGGTGATGCGGACAAGGAGTTGGAAGTTATCAGCGCCATCCCCAAGGACAAGCACGAGGAGTTGAAGGCGTACTTAGAAACCGTGGAGATGGATATCCAGCCTTCCTATTCCAATTTGGTGTTTGATATCGATTTGTTTGTCTACGCAGGGGAGGATACCGTCCGCCTGCGGATCATCAACCACCACACCAACATCGTGCGGATGCAGAAAAATGATGAGATTCTGCTGGATCTTCCGATCTGCGAATCCTCCGAGGATCATCTGACGGACAAGTCCTGCCTGAGCATCGAGAAAATCGTGGAATTCGCGGACTGTATGGACGTGGAGGACGTCCGGGAATACGTGGGCCGGCAAATCGAATGCAATATGGACATCGCAAATGAGGGCATTCGGGGCAACTGGGGTGCCAATGTGGGCAGCGTGATCCTGCATCATCACGAGGGCAGCGTTGCCAAGAAGGCTTGCGCCTATGCCGCCGCCGGTTCCGATGCCCGTATGAGCGGCTGCGAAAAGCCGGTGATGATCGTTTCCGGCAGCGGCAATCAGGGCATTACTGCCAGTGTGCCGGTGGTCGTCTACGCCCGGGAATTGGGTAAAAGTGAGGAAGAGCTGCTTAGAGCGGTGGCTTTGAGCGACCTTGTTACCATCCACCAGAAAGCCGGCATCGGTCGGCTCTCCGCCTACTGCGGCGCCATCAGCGCAGGCTGCGGTGCAGGCGCAGGCATTGCGTATCTGCAGGGCGGCGATGCCAGCGCGGTTGCCCACACTGTGGTCAATGCGGTGGCTATCCTCTCCGGCACCATCTGCGATGGTGCTAAGCCCTCCTGTGCGGCAAAGATCGCTTCCGCTGTGGATGCCGGCATTCTGGGCTACCATATGTATCTGGAAAATCAGCAGTTCTACAGCGGCGACGGCATCGTGACCAAGGGCGTGGACAACACGGTGCGAAATGTGGGCATTTTGGCCCGGGAAGGTATGCGCGAGACCGACAGAACCATTCTGGAAATCATGCTGCGCACTCCGTGACCGCCATGAAGCAGCAATCTACATATACTCGCGGCCTTCACAGAGGTTTGGGTGTGGGCGTGGGGTACTTTTCCGTCAGCTTCGGCTTCGGTGCCATGGCGGCGGCACAGGGGATCCGGGCGCTGGACGCCACCTTGATCTCTGCCACCAATTTGACCAGTGCCGGTCAGTTTGCAGGCTTAACGTTGATCGTGGCAGGTACTACCTTGTGGGAACTGATCCTGACCCAGCTGGTCATCAACAGCCGTTACGCACTGATGAGTCTGGCTTTGAGTCAAAAAATGGGCCGGGATATCGGCCTTTTGCCGAGACTTGCCATCGCTTTTTTCAACACCGATGAGATTTTTGCGCTTGCCATCGCGGAACGGGAGAAACTCACCACCCCGTTTATGCTGGGGCTTGGCACCATGCCGATCTTGGGCTGGACGGGAGGAACCCTCTGCGGCGCACTGGCAGGGTCTGTGCTGCCGCTGGGCATCCGCACGGCTTTGGGCGTGATGCTCTACGGCATGTTTGTGGCCATTGTGGTGCCGCCGGCCCGGGAAGAGAAGCCGGTTCTGGCTGTGGTGGTGCTGGCGCTCATCTTAAGCTGCCTGTTTGCGTGGATGCCGGGACTGAAGACAGTATCTGCCGGAATCGCCATCGTGATCTGCACCGTGGCGGCCGCCGGAATCTGCGCCGTCTTGTTCCCCGTCCCGGACGAGGAGGTGGCAGCATGAATCTGTATCTTTGCATCGCAGCTATGGCGGTGACCACCTATCTCATCCGTCTGCTGCCCATGACCTTGTTCCGCAAGCCCATCCGCAGCCGCTTTGTCCGCTCGTTTTTGCACTATGTGCCCTACGCCTGCCTGACAGCGATGACGTTCCCTGCCATCTTGAACAGCACGGAGAGCGTGCTCAGCGGTCTTGCGGCATTGGTGACGGCGGTGGTGCTGGCCTTCCGGGGAAAGAGCCTGATTACCGTTGCGCTGGGCAGCAGCTGCGCGGTTCTGCTGACGGAATTTTTTATCACGCACATCTGAAAGCAGGAGGCAGACAGCCTCCTGCTTTTTTGATGAAAAGTTGAATTTATTGTGACATTTGGGAATATGTCTTGACTATGCATCATGCATTTGCTATAATGCACTACGAAGAGGGAGTAGTCGGCGCACACGCGGGACTGGATCGACACACTGGGGCAACACCCCCGGTTCAGTCTGAAATGACGAGACTTGACAGACAAGGATGACCGGCTCAGTCTCTTCATTTGGCTTCTGTGCGGGTCTGAAAACACGGAGGTCTTTTTTTATGGGAATTGGAGGATTGCTGCTTCTGGCGCTGGGCGTGAGCATGGATGCCTTTGCGGTATCCATCTGTAAGGGTCTGGCTATGAAGCGGGCGACGTTGAAGGCAGGTCTGACTTGCGGACTTTGGTTCGGCGGTTTTCAGGCCCTGATGCCCCTGGTCGGTTTCTTTCTTGGCACACTGTTCCGGGAGGCAATCATGGCGGTAGACCACTGGGTGGCCTTCATCCTGCTGGGTTACATCGGCGTGAACATGCTCCGGGATGCCTTTGATAAGGAAGAATGCGGCGGCTGCTGCGAAGTAGAGGCGGATCTTTCCCCCAAGGCCATGTTTGTCATGGCGGTGGCCACATCCATCGATGCATTGGCGGTGGGCATTTCCCTTGCCATGACCGACGGTGTCAACATCTTCCTGGCTGTGGCGCTGATCGGTGCTTTCACCTGCGCCATGTCCGCCATGGGTGTGAAAATCGGCAACGTCTTTGGCAGTCGTTTTGAAAAGAAGGCTCAGTTCGCCGGCGGTCTGATTCTGGTACTGCTGGGCACCAAAATCCTGGTGGAAGGCATTCTGGAACAGATGGGAAGACTGGGATGATCCGAACGGAGAAACGTCTGCGGCTGTGTGTAGCACTGCTGATACTGAATCTTACCTTTATCTGGGGCAATTCGCTGCTGCCAGGAGAAACTTCGGCCGCATTCAGCGACTGGGTAAAGGGTCTGCTGCTCCCAATTCTGCCGGAAGGTCTGTCGTCCGGCGGCGGAGGAGGGCTGCTGCGGAAGGTCGCCCATTTCACGGAGTTTGCAGCTTTAGGCATGTGCCTTGAGTGGCTGCTGTCCATGCTGGAGAAAAAAGCATGGACAGGCATTATCTGGGGCGGAATGGCCGCCTGCGTGGACGAAATGATCCAAATCTTCGTCCCCGGCAGAGGCCCCGGGATCAAAGATGTGGGAATCGATGTGCTGGGTGTGTGTACCGGCATATTCCTGCTATGTTTCGGCCATACTTTACTGAAAAGAATAAAAAACATATCATTTAGGAGGAAATCAACATGAAAAAGCTGATCGCCCTGCTGATGGTCCTGACCATGGTTCTGTCCATGGCAGCCTGCACCAGCGAGACCCCCGATAACGAGGGTGACGAGAAGGAAACCACCGAAACCACCGAGAGCACCGAGCCTGTTGACTACGCTGCCGCTGCTGTAGAGATCCTGCAGAACGTCTGGGATCTGTATCCCGAAGATGAGCAGTTCTTCGTCTCCGGCGGCAACATGGAGTACCACATCGAGCAGATGGAGAAGGACGAGAACTACATGCCCCCCAACGGACCCGGCGTTTACGATATGGCTTACGCTGAGAACCTGCCCTATTTGCTGTATATCCCGGAAACCGAAATGGCCAATGTGGACGGTGCTGCTACTATGATCCATGGCATGCTGGCCAATAACTTCTCCTCCGGCGTTGTCCACGTCAAGGCTGGCACCGATGTGAATGCCATGGCTACTGCCATCAAGGACAATCTGGCTCAGACCCAGTGGATCTGCGGCACTCCCGACCAGATGCTGGTTGCTGTGGTGAACGGTGAGTATGTGCTGGTCGCTTTCGGCGTAAACGATGCTATGAACCCCTTCGTCACCCGTGTCGGTGAGGCTTATCCCGATGCAGAAGTGATCTACAGCGGCTCCATCATCGGCTAATCAAAACTACGCAATGGCAGCGGCGAACAGTCGCTGCCATTTTTGCTAAGGAGGGCGGAAACATGCTGTTTTCCAGTATTCCGTTTTTGTATTACTTTCTGCCGGCAGTGATGCTGGTGTATTTCCTCTCCCCACGGGCGATGAAAAATGCCGTGCTGTTGATCGCCAGTTTGTTCTTCTACGGCTGGGGGGAGCCGAAACTGCTGGGACTGATGGTGTTTACCATTGCTCTTTTTTACGGCTGCGGCCTTGCCATTGGCCGCGCCCAGACGAAAAAGTGGAAGAAATTCTGGCTGACGGTGTCCATTGTCATCAGCATCAGCCTGCTGGGACTTTTCAAGTATGCGGACTTCTTCGTAACTTCCTTCAATTCCGTTACCGGTTTGAGTGTGCCGCTGCTGCGGCTGGCGTTGCCGGTAGGTATCAGTTTCTATACCTTCCAGTGCTTAAGCTATACCATCGATGTCTACTGGGGGAATGTGGAATCCCAGAAGAATCCCATCAGCTTCGGCGCGTATGTGGCCCTGTTCCCCCAGCTTATTGCCGGCCCCATCGTCCGGTATGTAGATGTGGCGAGGGAGTTGAACCACCGCACCCATAGCTGGGAGGATGCGGCGCTGGGTCTGCGCAGATTCATAATGGGTCTTTCCAAAAAGGTGATTTTGGCGGATAATTTCGCCCTGCTGATGAAGATCTTCCGGGAGAGCGGCGAGCAGTCCGTCCTGTTTTACTGGATGTACGCCATCGCCTTCACCCTGAACATCTATTTTGACTTCTCCGGCTACAGCGACATGGCCATTGGCCTTGGCCGGATCTTCGGTTTCAAGTTCATCGAGAACTTTAACTATCCGTACTTGTCCAAGAGCATTACCGAGTTCTGGCGCCGCTGGCACATGAGCCTTGGCAGCTGGTTCCGGGACTATGTGTATATCCCTCTGGGCGGTAACCGGGTGAGCAAGGGCCGCTGGGTGTTCAACATCCTGACCGTGTGGATGCTCACAGGCCTGTGGCACGGCGCTGCGTGGAATTTCGTCCTGTGGGGACTGCTGTTTGCGGCTCTTTTGCTCATCGAAAAGTGGCTGCCTGCCCTGCAGAAACTGCCGAATATTCTGCGCCATTGCTATGTGATGCTGATCGTGGTGCTGAGCTTTGTGCTGTTCAACGCTGAAACCCTTGCACAGGCGAAAGGCGATTTTGCCGGTATGTTCGGCCTTGGGGGACTCCCCCTGATCACCGCTGAAACCTGGTATTACCTCAGAAGCTACGCTGTGCTGTTCCTGCTGGGCTTTGTGGGGGCAACCCCGGTGGTCAAGAACATCGGCCTGCGCGTGAGCGAGAAAAAGCTGGGGGCGTTCGTCGAACCGCTGGTTCTTCTGGCACTGCTGCTGATCTGCACCGCCTATCTGGTGGACGGCTCCTTCAGTCCGTTCCTGTATTTCCGTTTCTGAGGAGGTGGCGCATATGAAATTATCGAAAATTCGCGTCATCGGCGCCATGTGCGTGGCAGCCATTTGGGCGGCTCTGGCGGCCCGGGCCTGGTTTGGCAGCGACAACGCCTTCTCCATGGCAGAGCGCCGGGAGCTGGCGCAGAAACCGGCGCTGACTTGGGAATCCGTCATGGATAGATCCTTCATGGAGAAGTTTGACGACTACAGTCTGGATCAGTTCCCCTTAAGGGACAGCTTCCGGCAGATCAAATCCCTGACCCATTACTATGGTCTGATGCAGAAAGATAACCACGATATCTATATTGCCGACGGTTACGCTGCCAAGCAGGAGTATCCCTTGCATCAGGACTCCGTGGACCGGGCGGCGAACCGGTTCAGCATGGTCTACCGGCTGCTGCTGAAGGGAAATACGGACAATATCTATATGGCCGTGGTGCCGGACAAGGGCTATTATCTGGCAGAGGACGCCGGACAGCTGGCTATGGACTATGATCAGCTCATGGCCACTATGGAGGCCGCCATGCCCTGGGCCACCCATATCGATCTCACGGACAGCCTTTCCGCTGAGAGCTACTACCGCACCGATACCCACTGGCGGCAGGAAAAACTGACGGACGCAGCCGAGGTGATCTGCCAGAGCATGGGTGTCACCGCTGCGGATGCCTCCTCCTACACGGTGGAAACGCTGGAGCGGCCCTTCTACGGCGTCTACTATGGTCAGGCGGCGCTGCCCATGGAGGGTGATACCATGTATCTGCTCCACAGCGACGTGTTAGACGGCTGCACCACCTATGTGGGCGACTGGGATGTCAAAACCAACACCCCGGTGTACCAGCAGCTTTACAAGGGCGTCTACGACCGGCAGCGGCTGGAAGGTGAGGATATGTACGAAGCTTACCTCTCCGGTATCCAATCCATTCTCCGTATTGAAAACCCCAATGCCAAGACAGACCGGGAACTGATTGTCTTCCGGGACTCCTTCGGCAGTTCCATCGTACCTCTGCTCATGCAAGATTACGCGGTGGTGACGGTCATCGATATTCGTGAGATCGATGCCATGACCCTTCGGGCTTTCGGCATCAATTGGGATGCGGATGTGCTGTTCCTGTTCAGCACCTTGGTTCTGAACAACAGCGAAACCATCAAATAACAAGAGATGCTCCCTCATATGAACTGCCCCAGTTTGTGCGGACAGCACAAAAAAGAACCCCTATGTAGGAAATATTAAGTTTATGCGGAGTGGCGCAGCGTCAGCGGCGCCACTCCAG
>JAGKTU010000032.1 GCA_021153265.1 Clostridia bacterium | reverse complement strand
TCGTCCCTATTATACCTTGTCTGGGACTGAATTTCTACTGGTTTTATGAAGTATGATCCGTTAATTCGGACTTACTGGCTTTTAGTTATTCACTCAAAGTACACGAACGTAATTGAAAATGTGGATGTAGGTAGTTATTGCATTTATGATTTTAGAAATTATCCTGGCAGTAACTATAAAAATTATTTAACAGTCGAAGGCTTAGCTAATACAACAAGTGAAATATCGTACACATTAACTTATGAGGGCATGACATCTCGTGGATGGTACGAAATAAACTTCAATTTTTATAGCTTCAAACCTTTTGATGGTGTAAATTTGAAGCAGACAATAAACGCTATGGCAGCAAGACTCACAGAGATTTATTGTGTTCAAGATTACACTTTGCTAAGTGATGAACTGAAAGAGAAAATGCCACATAATGGTGTTTGGATTGTAGTTACAGGTACTGAGGCAAAAGACAATCTTAGAAATTTCACCTTAAAGCAGTATTATTATACGAAGCTGTCTGCAAATTATCTGCCTAAAGAAATTGTTATGCAGAAAGCGATGGAAAGCTATGTAGATAATGCTTTAGCTAATGTGCCTAAGCAGATATTATTAGTGAATGTTTCCACCACTTACTCTGATAGTGGTGAAATCACCTACTCAGCAGATAAGACCATAGATGAAATGCTGGAAGCAATCCAAGCAGGGGTTCATATTGTTTGCATGTATGGTAGACAAGAGTGCTCACTTGATTCGTATAGTACGAATAAAAGATATATATCTTTTGTATCTCATATTGGCGGTAGAACAAATTCGTTAATGTGTGCTGCGGATGAATGGACTCTCAATCCCACATTTGATGCGGTAGATGCGTCCATGTTCCCGATTGAGGCAAAACCAGACCAGGTTCTTGCTGTAGATACGATTGGTCCCGGCGGCATTGCAAAACTCAAGACTATAGATATGCCCGGTGGCGGTGGGGAAAAGTGGGAGACCATCGTGGACTACACCGTGCCGGAAGACTGCGCCCAAGTAAGGCTGACCACAGATGTCAATGGAAATCCTTTTAGCCTGAAAAAGGCTGTTGCGTTATTCCGCTTTAACCCGACGACTACTGTCGAAGGCATCGGTTATGTGAGGGTGAATTTTGATGCTTCTGTTGTTGACTATGTGTACGGTGACAAAGGTTCTTTGCACGAGAGTATCAATATTCCGAAAAATGACGGCGAATACACATTTTATAGAGTAATGCTTGAAAAGAACAATGAGGGCATTACGGCTATATCTCGTAATGCAGTCAGCACACAGACCAATAACACCATTGTGATGTTAAAAACTTCTCAAGGCTTTTATGAGAACTATGACCCTACGACATTGACACCGTTCCCACAGGGTATTACTGCAATTTCAGCCGGTTCTATCGGTGTTGCGATTGGTGCAGGTACAAGAATCAAACTGTTGGGGGTGAGGGAATGAGAATTTGTGACAACGGCATCATGCGAGATGCTAGCGTCCAGAAACTGCTCTCAAATGTTGATGCACATTACAGCCACGATAATATCACCATGCGTGATACATGGATGTCTAATGTCAATCAAAGACTCGACGATGCCGAAAAGGCGAGGGATGAGAACAGACAATGTATTCAAAACTTGGAAGCAAAGCTGGATAAGAATAATGAGGATACACTGTCCTTGCTGATTGACAGCAAGAGAAACACCATCATCAACTTTGCTGACCTAGTAATCGATGAAAACAAACCTGTAACAAGAGAGCAGTTCCACCGTATTTTCAAGCTCTACAAGGAGTACGAAGATATCATCAAGAAGAACAACATGACAAACGGCGAGGTCGATATTGCTATTCGTATCATCAAGGAATCTTACGAAAAGCATATGCGTCACCACTCCTTTGTCGAAGATATTCGTGGATACAATATCTAAGCATAAGCCATATCTGTGACCCGACTTGTGGGTGTGTTGGGTACAGATAGGTGTAATTATCAGTTAGCGGACTGTCGTATGATGGTCCGCTTCTTTTTACCGCCCTACCTAGCAGGCTCTGGCAGGCGCTGATTTCCTAGCCGTTTCTTATAAGTTGTTGGGGTAAAATACGCATCGCTAGAGGGCTTCTGAGAGCCTCTTGCAAGGTCTGAGTTTTATTCAGATTTTGCCCGGAAATAAAAATAGGCAGGGTACGGAGTGAGACCGTCCCTGCCATTTTTTAGCTTTTTGTCTGTACGCTGTTAACCGCCCTGCGCTTCTGCTCATTGATTAGGTGAATGTATGTGTTGTAGGTGATCGTGATGTCTGAGTGGCCAAGCAGCTCACTCACCGTTTTAACATCTTCGCCCGCTGCAAATAGGCGGCTGGCGAATGTGTGACGAAGAGAATGAAGACCGTAAATCTTTTCTTCTGGAAGTCCGGCAGACACAGCAATCTTGCGGAGCATTCTGTCCAGATATCTCGGAAGAAGTGGGTTACCGTCTTTGGTAGACAGCACATAGTCGAACTCTCCTGTAATCTCCTTCAATCGCATTAACGCTTCGTAGCACGCATCGTTCATATCAACTTCGCGCATACTGGTTGCGGATTTAGCAGAGTCTTGTTCGATAACGGTGTACTTATGCTCGGCCCCGTCGCTTCTGTCTTTAACAATCACTCGCGTGGAATTAACAATCACCTTGCGGTTGACGAAATCGACCTCTGTCCATTTTAGGGCAAGTAGCTCAGCCAGCCGAAGACCTGTGTTAAGATCTACGATGACCGCGTCGCCGAGTCTGTACACGCGCTTCCCGTTGGAATAAACTGATGTTGCCGCGGCACACAGCTTGTCAACCTCTTGATTGTTGTAGTAACGGATCTCCGTCTTACCAAAAGTTTTCTTTGCCGGAACAGCTACGCCAAGTGCCGGGTTAAACAAAACCGTTTTCTGAATGACACCTGTACGGAAGCATTCGTTAACGGCGTCGTATGCCTTCTTGACAGAGGAGTAGGAGAGACCGTTTTTCTTGAGGGTATTCAGCATCGCCTGGACATCACTGGATTGGAATGCCGCCAACTGAATGTGGCCTATTTGAGGGATGACTTGATACAGAACTGTCTGCTCTAGCCTGTCGAAGCTTTTGGGCTTCAAAAGGTTTTGCTTGTTTTCGTACAGCCAAGTTCTCATGTAGCTCTCAACTGTACTACGCTGAACAACCGTCTGGTCGTTCTTGTAGAATTCTTTTTGGAAATCTTTCAGCTTTTTCTTGACCTCTCTCTCAGTCTTGCCATACAAGGCTTTGATGCGAGGTTTCCCTTTTTCATTGACACCGATAACCATCCTGGCAGTCCATGTTCCGTCGACCCTCTGTGAGATGGACCCACTGCCGTACTCTCGACGCTGTTTAGATTCAGTCACTATTAGTAACCCCTTTCAATGTAGTATGTATGACAATCTGCTATTACAGAGTTTATTACAATGTTTATTACAGATTAGTAGGGATCGGTTAACACTAATAGTACCACACAATTGAGAGTTTGTCGAACGGTTGTTTGCTTATTGTAGAATTTTCATATAGAATAAACAAAAATGCCGTCCGGTTAAGGACGACATTTTGTGCAAAAGTGGCAGGGGCACAAGGACTTGAACCCTGAGCCTACGGTTTTGGAGACCGCCGCTCTACCAATTGAGCTATACCCCTATATATTATATGTAAGGCGGAAGGCCTGAATAAACTGGTGGGCCTTCAGGGATTCGAACCCGGGACTATCCGGTTATGAGCCGGAGGCTCTAACCAACTGAGCTAAAGGCCCATGTAAATCGCGGGTGCATCGCACCATCACGAAGCGCATTATATCATTGAAACGCGCTTCTGTCAAGCAAATTCTTTGTCTTTTTTGAGAAAACTGCCGCGGCAGTCCGCCGCGGCAGTGGATCACAGCAGGATTACTCCTCGTCCTCGTCTTCCAGAGAGAACTCCAGAGTCTCACCACAGTTGGGGCAGATCATAGAGCCTTCTTCCAGAACGTCCTCGTCGAAGTTGATGACCTCGCCGCAGGCGCAGACCACCTCGTAGATGGTGGAGTCCTCGTCGCCGAACTCGAAGCCCTCGTCGTAGTCCTCATCCTCGTCCCAGTCGTCCTCGTCCTCATCATAGTCGTCGAAGTCATCCTCTTCGTCCATGATGTAGTCCTCGATGGCGTCCAGATCCTCTTCGATCTCGTCCAGCTCATCGGAGATGGCGATGGTGGTCTCCTCGATGTCGGTGACCTTCCGGGTCAGATCGCCCAGCAGATCCACGATAGCGGCAATCATCTTGCCCTCGTCGGATTCGGTGTTCAGCTTCAGGCCGTCCATCAGGCCCTTCAGGTATGCGGACTTTTCAGAAATGGTCATAATGATACTCCTTTTTGAAAAGAGGGGACGATGTGGACATCGTCCCCTACAGGGTTGAAATAATCAGATTAAGCCTTGGAACGGCCCAGGTACTCGCCGGTGCGGGTATCGATCTGGATCTTGTCGCCCTCGTTGATGAACAGGGGCACCTTCACCTCAGCGCCGGTCTCAACGGTAGCGGGCTTGGTGACGTTGGTAGCGGTGTTGCCAGCGAAACCGGGCTCGGTCTCGGTGACGACCAGGTCAACAAAGTTGGGGACTTCGACGCCGAAGACCTTACCCTTGTAGCTCATGACGGTGCACAGATCGTTCTCCTTGATGAACTTGAAGCTGTCGTCCAGAACACTGCCGTCCAGGGGCTCCAGTTCGAAGGTCTCCTGATCCATGAAGTAGTACAGCTCGCCATCGTTGTAGGAGTACTCCATCTTCTTTCTCTCAATGAAAGCGGTGGGGAACTTGGCAGAGGGGTTCAGGGAAGTTTCGGTCACGCCGCCGGTGATAACGTTGCGCATCTTGACGCGAACGAAAGCCGCACCCTTACCGGGCTTGACGTGCTGGAACTCGATGACCTGCATAACCTTGCCGTCCATTTCGAAGGTAATGCCGTTTCTAATATCGCCTGCAGAAATCATGTTTGATATCCTCCTAAATTTTCTTCCCTCTCGGGAATCGAATAGTGTACATAACTTTAGCCAATATATTGTATCGCAAAGCGTCAGATTTTTCAAGTAGAAATCACAAATTTCTCAAAGAATCTTACACAATGATCAAATTTTTGGGGCTGTGGGTAATATTTTCGTTACCGTCCTCCAGATAGATGCACACGTCCTCGATACGCACACCAAATTTGCCGGGCAGATAGATACCGGGCTCAGCGGACGCGATGGACTTAAGGGGCATGCCCTCGGCATTACCGCCGTTGGGGTTGGGAGCCTCATGGATTTCAAGGCCCAGGCTGTGGCCGTAGCCGTGGCCGAAGTAGGGGCCGTAACCGGCATCGGTAATGACCTTCCGGGCGGCGGCATCCACTTCCTTACCGGGAACGCCGGCCTTGGAAATTGCCAGACCTGCCAGCTGTGCTTCCAGAACGGTGTTGTAGACGGTCTTCATCTCCTCGGTGGCGAAGCCCACGGCAACGGTTCTGGTCATATCGGCGCAGTAGCCCATGTACTGAGCACCGAAGTCCATGGTCACGAAATCGCCCTCGCAAATCACCCGCTCACCGGCCACGCCGTGGGGCAGGCTGGTGTTGGGGCCGGACACCACGATAGGATCAAAGGCAAGACCTGTTGCGCCGTTCTTGTACAGGCAGTAGATCAGCTCTGCCTGCAGCTCCAGCTCGGTCATACCGGCCTTCAGCCGGGTGATGACCTCGGAGAAAGCCTTGTCGGTGATGTTCTGCGCCTTGCGCATCAGATCCAGCTCCCAATCCTCCTTGACACCACGGAAGGATGCGATCTGCTTGCCATAGGGGATCAGCTCCGCCTTCAGTTCCTTTTCAAAGTGTATCAGTTCCGCAACAGTCAGATACTGCTGCTCGTAGCCCAACTTGGAGACGCCAAAATCAGCGATGGCTTCGTTCAGCAGCTTGGTGAAGCTGTTCTCCCGATTCATCTCCAGAACTTCAAAGCCCTTAATGTTATTCTGGGCGGACTCGATGTAGCGGCTGTCGGTGAAATAGCGGCAGCCAGCCTTGGTAACAATGGCCACGGCCTCGGCAATGTCGAACTCGGCACCATAATGGCGGCTGTAGCGGGAGGTCAGCAGCAGACCGTCCACCTCTTCACCCAGCAGGGTCAGATACTTATCCAGATTCTTCATATTAGATTCTCCTTTTTCTTGCGGCAAAAATGAAGGGCTTTTCCAGCACATGCCGTGCCTTCAGCCAGAAATTATGATTGTCAATGGCCTTAACCAGGATGGAGCGAACCCCTACGCCATTCGCGCCCAAGGTGTCCGTGTAGATCTGATCGCCCACCAGCGCGGCCTCTTCCGCAGGAACGCCGAACTTTTGCAAACATTCCACGATGCCCTTAGAAAAAGGCTTTTTCGCATGGGTGATGCAGGGGATCCCGTACTTTTCGCAGAAGACCTTCACCCGGCCTTTTTTGGAATTGGACACCACGCAGATAGGGATCTCGGAAGCCGCCATCTCCCGCAGCCACTTGTCCATGGCCTCGGTGGGGGTGCTGGTGGTGTAGGGAACGATGGTATTGTCAAAATCCAGCATCAGCAGCCGGATACCCTCATTTTTCAGGAACTCCACCGTCAGATCGGTGGTGGCGCAGGTGATATGCTTCGGCAGCAGAGAAATGGGCATAGCAGCCTCCATAGTTTCATAAGATATACAGCGATTATACCACGGCAGGAGGGATTTGTCCATGGCAATCACAGGTTATCTGGCTATGACAGCCGCAGAATTTCGCAATTTTTCTGCGAAAAACCAACCAATTGCCTGGATGGCCTGCCATTTTTCCCCTTATGGCACCGCCCTTTCCAACCTTCCCACTGTCCTGCCGGAGGGTTCTCTTCTGATCCTCAACGACCGCACCCCTATCTGCGGTCATGACCCAGAGCTGATCGTCTGTCAACTCGCCCTGCTCTCTGAAAAGTTCTCCAGCAGCGGCGTCCTGCTGGACTTCCAGCGCCCGGACGAACCGGAGACCGCCGCCCTTGTGAAGCACCTGCTCCAGCGCCTCCCCTGCCCCACTGCCGTGTCCCATTTCTATGCCAAAGAGCTTGACTGTCCGGTGTTCCTGCCCCCCGTTCCCATCGACACACCCGTGGAGGAATACCTTACCCCCTGGGCAGGCCGGGATATCTGGTTGGATGTGTCCTTGGATGGCTGTGCGTTGGCACTCACTGAATCCGGCTGTAGCCAAACGCCGTTTTCTGAGACCCTCGAAGGCGGTCACGCCGACGAAGCCCTCTGCTGCCACTACCAAATCGAAATCACACCCACTTCCGCCGTCTTCCGCCTACACCGCACCGAATCCGACCTAACCCAACTCCTCCGCCGCGCCGAACCCCTCAGCGTTACCCATGCTGTCGGCCTTTATCAAGAACTCGGCGACATTATTCTGTAAGGGAGGGTCATTGGCCCTCCCGAAACCTGCCCTCACCGCCCGGTCACCTTCTCCTCGTACTTGCACTGTTTATTTCTCTGTGATATACTACAGACAAGCAAATAAATACATACAGCAAAAGGAGAATACTGTATGAGATACGCATTCAAGTTTACTTTATTCACCAAAAATCCCCAAATGTTTCGTGAAAGAAACATGGGTGTTGTAATTGAAAAAGAGCGCGATGTTGTTTGCGTCTATGGCACAGACAACCATTTCCACATTCTGTGCGCTGTGCCGCTTTGCCACCCCAAGCACTTAAAGGGCGCAGAATACACCGTCGAATTTTGTGAAAATGAATGTGCAAGGATTGCCGTTGGCGATTTGCAGATCATCATTGATTATTCCAAGAAAAAATGTGCCAATAACAAGTCCATCAGATGCTATGGTTCAGATGATTGGGGCGAAGATGTCCAGATTGCGTGGAGCGAAGCCCTCAGCTAAACCTTCCGCACATCCATGCGCACGATTCCATATAAAAAAGCCAAGCAGCATCACGCCGCTTGGCTTTTGCTATGTTGTTTAAACGCCTACCGGCTGCCGTTCGGTTTCGTATTTATACGTCGGCACCATCTCGGACACCAGCACCTTGATGTGATCGCTCTCCATCCGGCTGGCAGCATCCAGCTCGCCCAGTTTCTTTTCAAACCACGCATCGTCCATTTCGATGGGCTTTCCGATGTGGATCAGCTTGTTATCCGTGTCCTGCATACCCTCTTCGTTCATCAGCAGCTCCTCATAGAGCTTTTCGCCGGGCCGCAGGCCGATGTATTCGATCTTGATGTCCACATCCGGACGCAATCCGGACAGGCGAATCAGATTTCTCGCCATATCGTCGATCTTCACCGGCTCGCCCATCTCCAGCACGAAGATCTCGCCGCCCTTGGCGTAATAGGACGCCTGCAGCACCAGGGACACCGCCTCGGGAATGGTCATAAAGTAGCGGATTACCCGCTTATCCGTCACCGTCACCGGGCCGCCCTCGGCGATCTGCTTTTTAAACAGCGGAATCACGCTGCCGTTGCTGCCCAGAACGTTGCCAAACCGCACCGCAACAAAGTTGGTGGACGCACTTTTGCGGTCCATCATCTGCACCACCATCTCGCACAGCCGCTTGGATGCGCCCATGATATTGGTGGGGTTCACGGCCTTGTCCGTGGAGATCAGCACGAATTTTTTCACACCCTGATCAGCAGCAGCCTTGGCAGTCTTGTACGTACCGATGACGTTATTCTTGATAGCCTCATTGGGACTCTGCTCCATCAGCGGCACATGCTTGTGGGCAGCGGCATGGAAGACGATGTCCGGCTGATAGGTGCGCATCACAGAATTGATCCGGTTGGTATTTCGCACCGAACCAATGAGCACCACCAGATCCAGCCGGGGACAACTGCGGATCAGTTCCTGCTGGATGGCATAGGCGTTATTTTCATAGATATCGAAGATCACCAGACGCTTGGGCGCAGCCTTGGCAATCTGACGGCACAGCTCACTGCCGATGGAACCACCGCCGCCGGTGACCAGCACCACTTTTCCGGTGATATCCGCAAAGATCTCGTCATTGTTGACCCGAACCTGCTCCCGACCCAGCAAGTCCACGATATCCACATCCCGCAGATGGGTGATGCTGACTTCGTTGTTCACCAGCTGATACATGCCGGGGATGGTCTGCAGCTTGCATCCGGTCTCCTTGCAGATGTTCAGGATCGCGGTCCGCTGCTCCATAGAGCAGGTAGGAATGGCAAAAATGATTCGGGTAATGTCATATTTCTGAGCCATGGGAATAATATCCCGGCGGCCACCCACGATCTCCACACCTTCCATGACTCTGCCCCACTTGTTGGGGTTGTCATCGATGATGCAACAGACCTTGCCCTTCAGACGGCTGGTAGTATGCAGTTCCTTCAGCAGCATCTGACCGGCAGCGCCGGCACCGATGACCATGATCCGATCCATTTCTTCCTGATCCCGGGGGCGCAGATTTTTCGCAATCATCCGCACCATGCGATAGGAAAACCGCAGGAGTGTGGTTGCGCCGAAGTTCAGCAGGAAGCCTATGGCATAATAGGACCGGGGCATCTCCAGCTTCAGTATCACCGCCGCCAGCACATAGCAGGGAATCAGACAAACATATGCCTTAATGATCATCTCCATTTCCCGGATGCTGACCTGGCTCCAAATACTGTGATACAGCCGGCATACAAAGAACACCGCCAGCGTTACCACGCACCATACCGGCAGCGCCTTCAAATAACCCTGTACATAGGTGGCATGGATGGCGGAGAATCGAAAATCAAAGCGCAGCAGCAGCGCAAAAAAATAGGAGCAGGCAATGCTCAGCACGTCCAGAATGCCGATGAGCACTACGCGCCGTTTCCATTCCCGGTTGTTGATATTTTTTCTTGTTTTCTCCATAAGGAAAGTTCAATCTCCTCCGGGCTCTCTCAGCGCCCCAATTTTACGGATTATATTTTACTATATTCTACAAGGATTGTCAACGCATTCCCAAAAAGGAAAAGCCGACCTGCTGTTTAGCAGGTCGGCTCTAAGCACAATGCAAGAGGGATATTAGTAGAACTTTCTCTTGTTCTTACGGGCAGCTTCAGACTTCTGCTTACGCTTCAGGCTGGGGCTGACGTAGTGCTCGCGCTTCTTAACTTCAGCGATAACGCCCTCCTTGGCGCAGCTCCGCTTAAAACGGCGCAGTGCGGACTCCAGAGACTCGTTTTCCTTGACGCGAATTTCAGACATTGTTTTCCCTCCCTCCGATGGCATCCGGCTAGTTCCAGGATGCTTTCAGGGCCATATCGGCTTGACTATTATATACGCCAATTCTCCAATTGTCAAGAAAGATTTCAATATAATTACAAAAATCTTTCCACAACTGCAATTTTTCTTACTTGACGATCAGATTGACCAGCTTATTCTTGACCACGATGGTCTTTCTGATCTCGCCGGGCTGTTTTGCCAGGAACGCAGCGATTTTCTCGTTGGCCAGAACGTTCTTAACAACGGCATCGTTATCCAGATCAGCCTCCATCACCACAGTGCCGCGCATCTTACCGTTGACCTGCACAGCGAAGGTAACTTCGGAATCCTTGCACTTGTCCTCGGAGTAGGTGGGCCAGCTCTCGTAGGCGATGGTCTTGTCATGACCCATCAGCTGCCACAGTTCCTCGCCCACATGGGGGATGATGCAGGAGATCATCTTGAGGAAGCCCTCGGCATACTCTCTGGGGCAAGTACCGTTCTTGTAAACCTCGTTGACGAAGACCATCATCTGAGCGATGGCGGTGTTGAAGCCCAGAGTCTCAAAATCAGAGGTGACCTTCTTCACGGTCTGATGGTACACCTTGGTCAGCTTGCCGTCATCGGTGTCCACGATGTTGGCGGGTTCGGAGAAGAAGTTCCAAACACGGTTGATGAACTTCTTGGCACCGGCAACGCCGGTGGCGCTCCAGGGCTTGGAAACCTCCAGGGGGCCCATGAACATTTCATAAAGCCGCAGGGTATCCGCGCCGTACTCGCGAACGATGTCGCTGGGATTGACCACGAATTCGGGGAAGCGCTTGCCCATCTTGATGCCGTTCTCACCCAGGATCATGCCCTGATGCACCAGCTTCTTGAAGGGCTCCTTCACGGGAGACACACCCTCATCATAGAGGAAGCGGTTCCAGATTCTGGAGTAGATCAGATGGCCAACCGCATGCTCGGGGCCGCCGACGTACAGGTCAACAGGCAGCCAGTGCTTCAGCAGTTCGGGATCACACAGCGCCTTGTCGTTGTTGGGATCGATGTAACGCATGTAGTACCAGGAAGAACCTGCGCTGCCGGGCATGGTGGAAGTTTCCCGGATACCCTTGATGCCGTTATTGTCGTACATCTTCCACTCGGTGGCATTCTCCAGAGGTGCCTGACCGTTGTGGCCCTTGTAATCCTCCAGCTCGGGCAGGATCAGAGGCAGCTCCTCGTCGGGCAGGAACACAGTCTTGCCGTCCTCGGTGTAAACGCAGGGAACGGGCTCGCCCCAGTAGCGCTGACGGGCGAAGATCCACTCACGGAAGTGGTAATTGTTCTTTCTTCTGGCAACGCCCATGGTTTCCAGCTTAGCGGTGATGGCCTCCTTGGCCTCCTCCACCGTCAGACCGGTGAATTCCTGAGAATTGACCAGCTTGCAGCCCTTGCCCAGATAATCCTGCTTCTCGAAGGCCCGCTCGGACACATCCCGGCCCTCAATGACCTGGATCATAGGGATGTTGTGGGCAATGGCGTACTCAAAGTCGCGCTGATCGTGGCTGGGAACTGCCATAACTGCGCCGGTGCCGTAGTTGCCCAGCACGAAGTCGCCAATGAACACAGGCACTTCCTTGCCGTTGACAGGATTGATGGCGTAAACGCCCTCCAGCCGGCAGCCGGTCTTGGTCTTGCTGGCGTCGGTGCGGTCGATCTCGCTCTTCTTGGCAGCCTCGGCGATGTAAGCTTCCACCTCTGCCCGGTTCTGGACCCGGTCCAGCAAGCTCTCGGTGATTTTGCCGTCGGGAGCCAGCACCATGAAGGTGATGCCGTAGATGGTCTCGATGCAGGTGGTGTAGATGGAGAACTGTCCGCCGCCAACCAGCTTGAAGTCAACCTCAACGCCGGTGGACTTGCCGATCCAGTTGCGCTGGATCTCCTTGGTGGACTCGGGCCAGTCGATCTCGTCCAGACCCTCCAGCAGTTTTTCGGCAAAAGCAGGCTGGTCAATGACCCACTGCATCATCATTTTCTTCACAACGGGGTAGCCGCCGCGCTCGGACTTGCCGTCGATGACCTCATCGTTGGCCAGAACCGTACCCAGAGCCTCGCACCAGTTGACGGGCATCTCAATGCGCTTGGCGTAACCGGCCTCGAACAGCTTCTTGAAGATCCACTGGGTCCACTTATAGAAGGAAGGGTCGGAAGTGGCCACGACCTTGCTCCAGTCGTAGTCAAAGCCCAGTTCCTTCAGCTGACCGGAGAAGGTCTCGATGTTCTTCTGGGTAAAGCCGTTGGGATGGTTGCCGGTGTCCACAGCGTACTGCTCAGCAGGCAGACCGAAGGAGTCATAGCCCATGGGGTGCAGAACGTTGAATCCCTGCATCCGCTTCATACGGGACATGATGTCGGTGGCAGTGTAGCCCTCGGGATGGCCTGCGTGCAGACCCACGCCGGAGGGGTAAGGGAACATATCCAGCACATAGTACTTGGGCTTGCTAAAATCCCACACATCGGTGTGGAAGGTATCGTTTTCTTCCCAGTATTTGTGCCACTTCGCCTCAATGGCGGAAAAATCATAATTCGGCATTTATCTCACCTCTGAATATTTTGCAATTAGTTAGGCAGCACGATTTCGCTCAGATCGATGCTCTCAGCGTCTGCCCACAGCCGCTCCAGGTCATAGAACTTCCGGGCCTCGTCGGTGAACACATGCACCACGATGGTGCCGTAGTCCAGCAGCTCCCAGCTGTTGCCACGATGGCCTTCCCGACCCAGCAGAGGCTCGCCCAGGTTCTCCAGGGTGAACTCAGCGTAGTCGCAGAGGGTCTTGACGTGGGTGTTGGAAGTACCGGTGCAGATCAGGAAGTAGTCAGCCAGAGAGCTGACCCGATCGATCTTCAGCAGCTTGATATCGATGCCCTTCTTCTCGTCCAGGGCTTTGGTCACTTCATAGGCAACCTGTTGGGGTGTTAACATATATTCTCTTTCCTTTCATGAGGATGTAAGCTCTTGTTTTTTCAGCCACGCCAGCGCCTGACGGGACTCGGGACTGACTTCGTTGCCCTGTTTTTTCAGATGCTCCAGAGTCATTTCCAGCCCCAGCTTTAGCGCGGCATCTATGTCTTCAAAGGCCAGCTTCCGCAATTCCTCCACGCCGGGGAAATTCCGGCAGGGCTCCATGTAATCCGCCACATAGATGATCTTTTCCAAGATCGTCATGTCGGCCTTACCGGTGGTGTGGCTGGCGATGGCGGAAACCACCGCTTCATTTTCCCCAAACACATGCTCCGCCACCAAACTTCCGGTGAGCGCATGGAGGGTTTTGGGGTATTTTCTGGAAAAATCACTTAATATCTTACCATAGCCGTCACACAATGTCAATTGCAGAGGGCCGTCCAGGGCCTTGGTAATATCGTGGAGCAATCCTGCCCGGGCAGCATCCTTTACGTCTGCACCCCAGCGCTTTGCCAGTTCCACCGCCGTATCCCGGCAGCCCAGCACATGGTTCACCCTGTTGGGATTCAGCAGTCGGATGACAATGGGCTCCAATTCTTCCATGGAAAGACCTTTCCAGTCAGCCCCCACGTCATAAAGCCCCCGCTCCCGGATATAGTCTCCCACACCTTGAGGAAGATATGCCCCGGAGCAACCAAACGCCAGAAGACGGCGCAGCTGGGTAGAGGAAATGGCGGTGATTTTGTTCTCCACCAGCACGATCTTTGCGCCCAGGCCTTCCATTTCAGCCTTTTTCTCGGCAATTTTCAGGCTTTCTCCCTTTTCGCCACGGTACATCACCGCAAGCGTCACGCAATCCAGGATCCGCTGAGGATTTTTCCAAGTTTGGAACGAAAGGAACATATCGGTTCCCATCAGCAAGTAAAGCTCCGCATCCGGAAAGCGCAGCCGAAGCTGCTCCACCGTTTCATAGGTGTAGCTGGGGCCTTCCCGCTTCAGCTCGATGTCGCAGACCTCCATGGTCTCCTCCACCGCAGCGATGCGCAGCATTTCCAGCCGCTCCTCCCCGGTGGGGGTGTTGCCGGGCATGACCTTATGAGGCGGAATACCGGCAGGAATCAGCAGCAGTTTGCCAAGACCCAGCGTCCGGATCGCCTGCTGCGCCGCCTGAATGTGACCGATGTGCGGCGGGTTAAAGCTGCCGCCGTAAATGCCGATGCGTTCCATGGTGTCCTCCTCCTGTTTCCCGATAAGAATTGACAGTGAAAGATGGGATCATGGCAGTTCTTACTGCCACGCTCCCCAGTTAACCATTGCGATCTTAGTCTTCGCCCCGCAGCTGCTTTTCCCGGCTGCGCTCGATGGCCTTTTCGATGGCCTGCTGGCGGAAATACTCATTGCGCTGCTCCCGAACCTTTCTTGCTGCGGCCTTTCTGGCCCGCATACCCTTGCCAACGGGGTCAGCCTTGCTCTTGGGGGTCTCCTTCCGCTTGGCGCGGCCGGTCTGATTGCGCTCCTCCTGGCACTTCTCACTGAAACGCCAGATAACGAACTTGGAACCCACGCAGGAGATTCCGTCAGCGCCGGTAGCCTCGCAGATAGCGTCGCTCACCTCTCTTGCGCTCATCAGCGCACTCTCCAAAACCTTACCCTTGATCAGTTCCCGGGCGGTGAGCAGCTTGTCAGCCTCAGCGATGACCGCCTCGGTGACGCCGTCCTTGCCCACCATCAGGGTAGTATCCAGAGCATTGGCCTGGGCGCGGAACTCTGCCCGCTGCTTACTTGTCAGCATAACCTGCCTCCTTCAATTTCTCGTAAAAAACTTTCAGTGCGTTGCCCCGGTGGGACACCTGATTCTTGTCCTCCGGGCTCATCTCCGCCGTGGACATGCCAAAGGGCGGATAGTAAAAAATCGGATCATAGCCGAAGCCGTTTTCGCCCCGGGGTTCTCTCAGCAGTTCGCCGTGGATCTCGCCGCGAGCCTGAATGGTCTCGCCCTCAGGGGTGACCATGGTGATGACACAGACGAACTGTGCCTGCCGCTGCCCATCGGGCACGTGCTCCGTATTTTTCAGCAGTAGAAGCAGCCGCCCCCAGTCGTCCAGAGTATCATCAAAGCCATACCGGGCAGAATAGATGCCCGGCTCACCGTTCAGCGCGTCCACCGCGATACCGGAATCGTCCGCCAGCGCCGGAAGGCCGGTAGCCTTCATCACAGCCTCGGCCTTGAGGAAGGAATTTTCCTCAAAGGTCGTACCTGTCTCTTCCACATCGACGTCCACGCCCAATTCGGACTGCAGCACCAGATCAAAACCGAATTTCTCAGTAATCTTGCTGATTTCCACCAGCTTGTGCTTATTTTTGCTTGCCAGTACTACTTTCATGCCTTACTCTCCAATCAGAGCCTGGATAAAGGAATCCGTTTCAAAGGGCATCAGATCATCCACCTGCTCACCCACGCCCACGAACTTGATAGGCACCTGCAGAGAGTCCGCCACAGCGATGACGATACCGCCCTTGGCGGTGCCATCCAGCTTGGTGACGGCGACAGCGGTGACGCCGGCGATCTCCTTGAAAGTCTTCGCCTGAATCAGACCGTTCTGACCGGTGGTGCCGTCCAGCACCAGCAGCACTTCCTTGTCCGCATCGGGCAGTTCCCGGTTGACGATCCGGGTGATCTTGTTCAGCTCGTTCATCAGATTCTGCTTATTGTGCAGACGTCCGGCGGTGTCGATGATGATCACATCCACATCCTTTGCCTTTGCGGACTGAATGCCGTCGTAGACCACGGAAGCCGGGTCAGCGCCCTCGTGCTGGCGCACGATGGAGGCGCCGGAGCGGCCAGCCCAAATTTCCAGCTGATCTGCAGCGGCGGCACGGAAGGTATCGCCGGCCACCAGCATCACATTCTTGCCCTGATCGGTCAGTTGCTTGGCGATCTTGCCGATGGTGGTGGTCTTGCCCACACCGTTGACACCGATGACCAGAATCACAGAAGGATGGGTATTCAGCTTCAGTGCGGTGTCGCCCACGTTCAGCATATCCTGCAGGATCAACTTCAGGTTGAACCGCACATGATCCTTGGTGGTCAGGCCACGGTTACGAACACGGTAGCGCAGCTCCTCCATCAGCTTGTTTACCGTATCCATGCCCATATCGGCAAGGATCAGAGTCTCCTCCAACTCATCGAAGAAATCGTCGTCGATGGCATCGGCGTTGGAGAACACATCCTCCAGCATGCTGCCGAAAGCCGCACGGGTCTTCGCCAGACCCTTCTTAATTTTATCCAAAAAGCCCATAATTTGACTCCTTCCTTATTCCACAATACCCAGATATTCTTCCATCTGATTGAGATCCAGCCGCAGCAGTTTACTGACGCCCTGCTCCTGCATGGTCACGCCGTAGAGCACGTCGGAAGCTTCCATAGTACCGCGGCGGTGGGTGATGACGATAAACTGGGTCTTTTTGCTCAGGTTGTGCAGGTAATTGGCAAACCGTTCCACGTTCCGGTCATCCAGTGCCGCATCGATCTCGTCGAGGAGACAGAAGGGCGTGGGACGAACCTTCAAAATGGCGAAATACAGTGCCGTCGCCACGAAGGCCTTCTCGCCGCCGCTCAGCAGCGTGATGGTCTTGACCTGCTTTCCGGGGGGCTGAACGCGGATCTCGATGCCGCAGGTCAGCGGATTCTCCGGATCTTCCAGAATCAACTGACCCTTGCCGCCGCCGAACATCTCCTCGAAGACCTGACCGAAATAGTGGTCGATCTTCTTGAATTCCTCCACGAAAATGGTGGTCATTTCCTTGGTGATGTCCCGGATAATGCTCTCCAGCTCACGCTTGGAGTTCAGCACATCGTCCCGCTGCTCCGCCAAATACGAATACCGCTCGTTGACCCGGGCGTATTCCTCGATGGCACCCAGGTTCGGCGTACCCAGAGCGGAAATCTTCCGCTTCAGTTCGGAAGCGCGGCGGTTTCCTGCCGCCACGGACTCGATCTCGCCCCGATGTTCTACAGCAGTGCCGGGGGTCAGACCGTAGGAATCCCAGAGCTTGTCGATGATCTGGCCCTCTTCCATGCCGGTGGTCACCTTTTTCTGCTCCAGCAGAGCGCAAGCTCTCTCCATATTGAGAATATCCTTGCTCTTCTCCTGAGACTCCCGTTCCGCCTTCGTCTTAGCCGCCTCGGCGGATGCCCGGTCAGCCAGAAGTTGCTGCAGCTGCTGCTCCATCTGGGCGCTTTCCCGGTCATTTTCCTCCTGCCGGGTCTTAAGCTGACCGATCTCCTCCTCCAGCCGAAGATTTTCCTGCCGGATAGCATCCATCAGCACCAGTTTCTTCTCCTTGTCGCCTTCCATAGCGCTGCGGAGATTCTTCAGGTCTTCAATATGGTTCCGGGCAGTGGCGCACTCGGCGGTCATAGCCGCCTCTTCGGTCTTCAGCGCGGTAGACCGCTCCGTCACCGCCGCCACGGCCTCAGCCGCCTCGCTTTCGTCGCCTTCCAGATCCGCCAGCTTCTCTCTGGTCTGAGAAAGTTCTGCTGTATAGATCTGGATCCGTGCCTGCTGAGCGGCATACCGCTCCCGGTCGGAACGTTCCCGGTCTTTCAGGGACTCCCGTTCCCGACCCGCAGACTCCTCTGCCTCCATAATTGCCTGCAGCAAAATTTCATGCTGCTTTTCCTCGCCCTCCAGCCGAAGCACCTGATCCTCCGCGCTGCGAAGCTGATCCCGTGCCGCAGTCAGCTGGAATTCCACCTGATCTGCCTGCCGCTGGGCCTCCTGCAGATCGGCATCCAGCGTCAGTTTCTGCTGCTGGAGAGCCTTTTCCTGCTTACTGAGCTTCTCCAGCTCGTTTGCGCGGGACAGGATACCTGCATCCTTATTGGTAGAACCGCCGGTCATGGAACCACCTGCGTTCATGACCTGACCGTCCAGAGTGACGATCTTAAATCGGTTGTTATATTTCTTCGCCATAGCGATGGCGGCGTCGATGTCGGTGGCGATCACCGTACGCACCAGCAGATACGCCACCACTTCCCGGTAGCGATCTTCGGTCTGCACCAGATCGGAGGCGATGCCCACATAACCCCGGCAGCTTTCCAGACCACTCTCCTGGAGGGGCCGTCCGCGCAGGGTATTCAAGGGCAGGCAGGTAACTCGGCCATTGTTCGTGCGCTTCAGATAGTTCAAAGCGGCCTTGCCGTCCTCTTCTTTATCCACCACGATCTGCTGCATGGCCGCGCCCAGTGCAATCTCGATAGCAAGGGTGTACTGATCCTCCGTGCGAATCAATCGGGACACCGGCGCATGAATATTCTTCAGCGCGCCCCGCTCGGCCTCCTGCATGACCTTTTTCACGGCCTTGTTGTAACTGTCGTAATCCCGCTCCATGGCCCGGAATACCCGAGCCTTGGCGCTGACGGAATCCAGCTTGCTGATCAGCTCACGCTGCTTCTGCGCCAGTTCGTCCCGACGCTTGAGGCGGGTATTCTGGCGCAGGGTGTAGCCTGCGATTGTATTGTTGGCAGCGGTGACGGTTTCCCGGGCTGCCTTCAGTTCCTTGCGGCAGGCTGCGAGTTTTGTCTCCGCCTCGTGATGGCGGCTTTTGCCGGAGGCAAGGTCATTATCCAGCTGTTCCATCCGCTCCCGGATGGTGACCATGCTCTCCTCCAGACCCCGGATATCCGCTTCCCGGCCAGCCAGATCGGCAGCGAGGGTGGATTCCTTGGTGCGCAGCTCCAAAAACTGCTTGCTTCTGCCCTGGGCATTGGCGGTCATGGCAGCCAGTTCCCGGCTGCAGGCTTCCAGCTGCTGACGTTTTTCTTCCAGTTCCGCCTCGATCTCGGCGATGCGCTGCTGGGTCTGGTCGATCTGGCTGACGATTCCGCCGGAGCGATCCTCCTGACCGAGCAATTCTTCCTCGATTCGACGGATATTGCCCAAATTATTGTCCACATTTCCCCGCAGAACCGCCATCTGGCCGTCCAGCTGCTGGTGCGTGGACTGGAGCATATTGCTCTTCAGGCGCACGGTTTCCAATTCTCCATCCCGGGTGCGCAGCTCCTCGGAGAGAGTTTCTGCCTTCCGGTACAGAGAATCCAGATCGTCATGGGCCTGCTGGAGAACAAAAGAAGCGGAAGCGTAATCCTCCTCCGCCTTCTTGGCGGCAGCGGAGAGTTTTTCCAGAGTGTCCAGCCATACAGCCACTTCCACGCCCTGGAGTTCTTCTTTCAGTTCCAGATATTTTTTAGCTTTTTCCGACTGGATCTTCAACGGTTCCAGCTGCAGTTCCAGCTCGGAGACCTTGTCGCCGATGCGCAGCAGATTGTCCTCGGTGCGCTCCAGTTTCCGCTCGGTTTCTTCCTTGCGGTGGCGGTACTTGGAGATACCTGCCGCCTCCTCGAAGATCTCCCGGCGGTCGGCGCTCTTCAGAGACAAAATCTCGTCGATACGGCCCTGGCCGATGTTGGAGTAGCCCTCCCGGCCCAAACCGGTGTCCATGAACATCTCGTGGATGTCGCGAAGACGGGCAGACTGTCGATTGATGTAGTATTCACCGTCACCGGAGCGATAGTAGCGGCGGGTGACCATGACCTCGTCGGCATCATAAGGAAGCGCCCGGTCCGTATTGTCAAGGGTCAGGGTCGCCTCGGCAAAGCCCACGGAGCCGCGCTTCTGGGTACCGCCGAAAATGACATCTTCCATTTTCGCGCCACGGAGGGTTTTGCTGCTCTGTTCGCCCATAACCCAGAGAATAGCGTCGGAAATATTCGATTTACCGGAGCCGTTGGGGCCGACAATGGCGGTGATATCGTCGCCAAAGCGGATCAGCGTTTTGTCCGGAAAGGACTTAAAGCCCTGTAATTCCAATGATTTTAGATACACAGTATAACCTCTTGCAAAAACATTATAACAAATCACTTTATTATACCGACAAATGGTGGAAAATGCAAGGATTTCTTTCAAAGTCCCCTTTTGTCGGATTGTAGGTATTACAATGATGTGTAACAAAAAGAAAAAAGAATAGTGAATAGGGATGACCTGTGTTATGGTTGAGTTGTCCAGACAAAACCGAAAGGCAGG
>JAGKTU010000031.1 GCA_021153265.1 Clostridia bacterium | reverse complement strand
AGCGCAGCAGTCTCTTCGCACCCAAGCCCATTTCCGAACCGGAGCCCCCTGCCCCCGTCAGAGAGGAAACGGTCTATTTCGATGAAAGTGAACCGGAATATACTCCCGAGAGTCTCCCCGTAGTTTCCCCTGTGGCTCCCCCCGAGACTATTGCCGATGTTCCTGTGGAGTCCGAGCAGGAAGCTCCCATGGAAAGCGCACCGGAGGCACCCCGCAGCGAGCAGCGTCGCCGCCGTAAGCCCACCAAAGAGCAGATTTTCAAGGAAGTCCACCTGCCGCGAATCATCGCTGGCACTGCTCTGCTGCTGATTCTGGTCATGGTAGTGGGTTCCATCGTCCGTGCCGTTGGCGGCGGTAACGGTGGACGGCAGACCGATTCCGAGAAAGCTGAGCAGCAGGCTGCTCTGGATGCCGAGGCCGCTACCCTGATGGCGCAGGCCGAAGAACTGGCCGCCGGTTATGACTATAACGCAGCCATCAAGCTTCTGGACTCCTTCTCCGGCGAGCAGTCCGCCTATCCCAATATGCTCACTGCCCGTTCTACTTACGCCAAGGCGCAGGAGAATCTGATCGAGTGGCGCGACCCCTCTGCAGTGCCCAACCTGTCTTTCCATGTTCTCGTTGCCGACCCTGCCAAGGCCTTCACCGATGAGAGTCTGGGCAAGAAATACAACCAGAACTTTGTCACCACCGACGAGTTCCAGAAGATTCTGGAACAGCTTTACGAAAAGGACTACGTTCTGGTCGGTCTTGAGGACGTTGTCTTCTCCACCACCGCCGACGGCAAAACCACCTACTCTGCCAATACCATCTACCTGCCCGACGGCAAGAAGCCCATCATGATCACCGAAACCATGGTCAACTACTATGGTTACATGGTCGAAAGCGGCGGTTTCGCCAGCAAGCTAGTCCTCGATGAAAACGGCAAAATTCTTGCTGAGATGGCCGGCAAGGATAAGCCGGGCAACTACGATCTGGTTCCCATCCTCGACGCCTTCATCGAGGAGCACCCCGACTTCTCCTACCGTGGCGCCCGCGCCATTCTGGCCGTTTCCGGTTACGAAGGTGTCTTCGGCTACCGCACCAAGAACGGCGGCGAAGAAGCTGAAAATGCCATGAAGGTTGTGGAAGCCCTGCGTAACGAAGGTTACACCATTGCCTGCTACTCCTATGCCGACATCAACTACAGCAAGGCCAGCGCAACCGAGATTCAGGCAGACCTGCAGAAGTGGAGTGCCGAGATCACGCCCATCCTTGGCAATGTGGACGTCCTGGTCTACGCCAAGGCAACGGACATCACCGACTATTCCGGCAACCAGTACAATGTCCTGTACAACGCCGGTTTCCGCTACTTCATCGGCACCGGCACCATTTCCTCCGCCAAGGTGGCAGGCGAATACTTCCACCAGCGGCGCATCATGGTCACCGGTACCCAGATGGCCCACGGCTCTACTCTCTACGCTACCTACTTCAACGCCATGGCAGTTTTGAACGAAACCCGTGGCAATGTTCCCCAGTAATTTCTCATACACAAACGCGCCGGCCATGATGACCGGCGCGTTTTTTCGAAAGGATTTTGATTATGACCATCATTCCCGGCAAATACCGCCATTTCAAGGGCAATTTCTACGAACTTTTAGGCGTCGCAAGCCACTCCGAAACCTTAGAACCCATGGTAGTCTACCGCGCGCTCTATGGCGAAGGCGGTCTTTGGGTACGTCCTGCCGCCATGTGGACGGAGATTGTGGATAAGGACGGCTATTGCGGCCCCCGTTTTCAGTTCGTAGCGCCCATGGGCGAAAACTCTTCCCAGTCCAAATCCCGGTAAGGAAACACCCGTTCCCAGCCTTTTTCCGTCTTGCGAACACTGCTTCGATGTCCTTCCAGCAGCCTGACAATATCGTAAGCATCGATCCAGATCTCCGACAGACACTCTTTCTGACTCTCGTCAAAAATCAGTTGCAACCCAAAATGCAGATGCACTGTCTGGATATTGTTCACATTCTCCTTGTCTGAATACCCGGTCTGGCCCATAAACCCGATCACATCCCCGGCCTGCACGATCTGTCCCACTTCAAGCCCTTCTGCGAAGGGCTTGTCTTTTTGCAGATGGGCATAGTAGTAGTATCGCTTATTGTCAAAGGAGCGGATGCCGATTCGCCAGCCGCCGTAACGGTTCCAGCCCATGGCCTCCACCACGCCGCCTTCCACCGCCACAATGGGCGTACCGGTGCCACCCATCATGTCATGCCCCAGATGCTTTCTTTTGAAGCCAAAGGAGCGGCCCACACCGAAATCATCACAATGGCTGTACCCATACCCCGCCGCCACCGGCGAAAAGGCCTTCAGCCCATAACTTTGCACCCACTGACCATCTTTTTCTATCTCGTAGCTGCCCAGCAGCCCTCCCAGAGCCGCCTGAAAGGACTCGTGGTAATACCCATAATATTTGTATAACGCCCCCAGCAGTTCCTCCGGGCTTTGATCCCCCTGCAGTTCCTTCGCCGCCTGTTTCACCGAGTCAATGCCGCACCTCCCCCCGGATCTGCAGGCCGCCACAGCCAGTATATCGATCCAACTTATATGCTTTTCTTCCTCAAACGTAGCAATATCCCGCTCCATGGCATACTTCAGCGACTCATATGGCACCTGAAAATCCACCCACTTAATTTTTTCCGCGCTCACCGGCATCACCAGCACCGAAAGAATCAAAAAACATAATAAAATCCGCCGTTTCATCCTCATCACCTCTGGATAGGATGTGAAACGACGGATTTTTCATCCACGCAAAATTATTCCAAATCTCGGACAATATCCCTCGCCACCCGGTAGATATCCTCCATGGTTTTTAAGGATGTGATTTCTTTTTTATAGTAGCTGGCGTTGCGGACACCCCTCAGATACCACGCAAAATGCTTTCTCGCTTCGAGGCAGGCAATGTGTTCCCCGTGATCCTGCTCCGACAGCTTAAACTGCTCCACAGCTACAGAAATTCGATCCTTCAGGCAGGGTCTGCCTGCGTATTCCTCACCCTTCAGCGCTGCCTTGACCTCTTCAAAGACCCAAGGGTCGCCAAATACGCTGCGACCGATCATCAATCCGTCCGCGCCGGTCCATTTCAGGCACTTCTTGGCCGACTCGCCGCCCACAATATCACCGTTGGCGATCACCGGGATACTTAGCTGCTCCTTGACCTTGCGGATGGTGTCCCAGTCCGCCACGCCGGAGTAGAGCATGCTCCTCGTGCGACCATGGACAGCCACCATATCCGCACCGCTCTGCTCCATCCGCTTGGTAAATTCCAGCACATTCAGGCTTCCCTTGTCCCAGCCCAATCGGCACTTCACCGTCACCGGAACCTCCACCGCCTTTTTCACCGCGGCAACGATCTGCCCTGCCAGCTCCGGCGTCCGCATCAGACCGCAGCCGTCGCCGGAATTGGCGATCTTCGGCATGGGGCAGCCCATGTTGATGTCGATAAAATCGCAGCCGGAGATTTCCAGTGCAAGAGCGGCCGCCTTCGCCATGATCTCGGGGTCGTTGCCAAAGATCTGGGCGCCGCAGATGCTGCCTTCGTTCTTTCTCAGCAGCTTTCTGCTCTTCTGATCCTGATAGACCAGCGCCCGGGAGGAGACCATCTCCGTCACCGTCACATCCGCGCCCAGCTTGGCGCATACCGTCCGGTATGCCCAGTCCGTCACGCCGGCCATGGGCGCCAGAAACAGGGGATTTTCTACTTCAATCGTACCAATTCTCATAAGTTTCTCTCTATCTGTGTGGTTTTATGTGATACCGATTATATCACACTCTGGGCAAAACCGCAAGTCACAGCATCACGGTCATCAGCCACAAAAGTCCCGTAACCACCGCACCGCCGCAGGCCCAAACCGGGCCGTACAGCCACAGCTTACGTTTTTTACCCTGTCCACCGCGGATAGCCTGCTGAGCTTGTTTCAGCAGCACTTCATCGGTGACACCCTTTTCCACAGCTTCATCCTTCAGGATGAAGATCGCCTGGTCGAACAATTCCTCCCCCGGCGATTGCACCACGATCACTTGCCTCGAAACACCTTTTACCATTCTTTACCGCCTCCTTGGCAGCATTATGCCCCGCTGGAAAAGTTTCCATACGGGGCATAGCGCATTTTTCAGTTACAGGCAGGAATTCTAGCCACCCAGCTCAGTCTAAGTCCACAAACTTCTGATCAGCCACCTCGGCACCGGTCTTGCGAAGCAGCGCGAATACGCCCAACCCCGCAAACAGCAGACCCATGCCGATATTGGTAGCCACAGCAGCGGCATACTCAGCATCCTCCTGCAGCAGCATAAGCAGGAACTGGGGAATATCACCATATGTCAGCATCATGCCCTCAGTTTCGTTGATAAGCTGAACCAGCGTCATGACATCCGCCGCAAAGGTGCCCATCACAACACCCAGCACCACTGCCACAGCGAGGATCACGACCTTACCCTTGCTCTGCTTACCCTTGAGCAGATTATAACCCTTCTCCGCCAGCCAGCCGATCAGCAGACCCACCAGAGATGCCACATATCCAGCATTCAGCACCAATGCCCAAACCACAGCACCAATGGCTGCACCCAGCAGCGCACCGAACAAACCGGTGACGTAAGAACCTTCGCTTTCCAGCTTGCGGCTCTCATTATCCGAAGCGATCTGTCCGCGAACATGCTCGGCGCAGCTTTCATGCATATGGTATGCCACACCGTTGATCAGCTTCCAACAGCCGCCGGTGAGCTGTCCGCCGCACTCGCCGCACAGTTCCGCGCCCTGCACACCATACACGTGCAGCATAGGGAAAAACCAATCCACAAATGCCGCAATCTTCTTCATGGTACCCACCGTATCACCAAACACGATGCGGATGCCGTCGACACCAAAGTCGAGCCTCTGCACCCGGTATTCCCGGGCAATATTCTTCTGATTCACCGCCGCCTGCAGCTCCTGCAGCTTGTTTGGGTCAGCAAATTTTGTGGTAATCACAATTTGCTTATAACCGGAACCCTCAGACAGCGTTGCTGCGAATCCACGCAGGTTGCCATAGGCCACGCCCTTGGCGACCCGCAGACCGTTTTCAACGGCAAACTTTTTCAAACCGGAACCAATCAAGGAAAACACCTCTTTCTATTTATTTCCATTCCCATCATAGCACATCCTGTCAGAAAATGCAAGGACTAGTTCAGCTACATGAACTATTCCCAGCAACTTTCCGCATATAATACAGATACTATTATCTTTAGAAGTGTGGTGATCGAGCTGAAACTCAATCAAGCCGTTAGTCTGCGCCTGCAGGAGCTGTTGCGGGAGCGTTCTATGACCCAGTACCAGCTTTTTACCAAAAGCGGCGTCCCCAAGTCCACCATCAGCAGCCTCACCCATTGTGCCTACGATTCCGTCAAGCTGCGGATCATCCACGAACTCTGCCAGGGTTTGTCCATCAGCATCGCAGAATTTTTCCAGTCCCCTTTATTCGACGAAGATAATCTCGATCCATAGAAAAAACCGCCGGTATCCCGGCGGTTTTCTTATTCCTGCTCCTTCGGCCGTTTATATCTGCCCTGAGGCCCCCATTCCGGCAGGGGCAGCCGCTGCATCGCGCCAAAGATCCGCTCTTTCAGATCCGGGTACGTCTTGCTCAGATCAAATACCAGCTGCTTGACCTCCGTACGCTTGGTGGTCTTATCCACCGGGCATCGATTCTCGATAACCGGTAGATTCTGCCGCTGGGCAAAATTGTCCACCGTCCGCTCGTGGATATACAGCATCGGCCGGATCTGCACGATCCCCGTCCGATCCAGATCTGTCACCGGCTGGAAACATCCGATCCGCCCCTCAAACAGCAGATTCATCACAAATGTCTCCACCGCATCATCATAGTGATGTCCCAGCGCCAGCTTGTTAAAGCCCTTATCCAAAATTGCCTGATTCAGCGCTCCCCGGCGCATCTTGGCACACATGGAACAAGGGTTCTTCTCCTTCCGGTGGTCGAAGATAATGGGCGCGATCTCCGTTTTGACGATGGTATAGGGCACTTCGATATCCCGGCAAAGCTGCTCGATGGGGCCGTAGTCCATCCCCAGCCCCATATCGATGGTGATTGCCTCCAATTCAAAGGGCTTGTTGTAAAATTTCCGCAGCCCAGCCAGTAAAACCAGCAAAACCAGACTGTCTTTGCCGCCGGAAACGCCCACAGCGATCCGATCGCCTTCTTTGATCATATCGTAATCATCGACGCAGCGTCTAACCAAGCCTAACAACTTCTGCATTATTGTAATTCCTCCGATTTTTCCTTTAAAATAAGATGCGAGAAAACAAGAGCAAACCGGAGCATTTGCGAGCGTTTAAGAGTTTATCTCGGTTTTCATAAATTTTCTCAAAATATGTGTTGACATTTAAAATTGTTTATGATATAAAAATCTAGCGTTTTGAAGACATTGTACTGCAAACGCCTGAAATTGTCAAAATATTTTAATCCAATTGGAGGAACACATAATGTCCACTACTCTGCTGAAGAAGGAGACCCTGGAGCGCAAGTGGTATGTGATCGATGCTGCTGGCAAGCCCCTGGGCCGCACCGCTGTCATCGCTGCCAACATCCTGCGCGGCAAGCACAAGGTCGATTTCACCCCCAACGTTGACTGTGGCGACTACGTCATCGTCATCAACACCGACAAGGCTGTTCTGACCGGTAAGAAGCTGGATCAGAAGTCCTACTACCGCGTTTCCGGCTGGATCGGCGGTCTGAAGGAAACCAAGGCTCGCGACATGATGAACACCCGTTCCGACTACGCTGTTGAGCTGGCTGTCAAGGGCATGCTGCCCAAGAACACTCTGGGCAAGCACGCTATGGGCCGCCTGTTCCTGTACAAGGGCGCTGAGCATCCCCACGTCGCCCAGAAGCCCGAAGCTTGGACCCTGGACTAATTTGGAGGTAACTTAACATGTACGAGAGCAAGAAGAAGTATTTTTACGGCACCGGCCGTCGTAAGTCCTCCGTCGCACGCGTCCGCGTCTACGAGAACGGCACCGGCTCCATCATCATCAACGGCCGCGACATCGACGACTACTTCGGTCTGGAGACCCTGAAGCTGATCGTCCGTCAGCCCCTGGTCACCACCGACATGCTGGGCAAGGTTGACATCGTTGTCACCGTCGCCGGCGGCGGCGTTTCCGGTCAGGCCGGCGCTATCCGTCACGGCATCTCCCGCGCTCTGGTGGTCCTGAACCCCGAGAACCGCCCCTCTCTGAAGGCTGCTGGCTTCATGACCCGCGACCCCAGAATGAAGGAAAGAAAGAAGTACGGTCTGAAGGCCGCACGTCGCGCTCCCCAGTTCTCCAAGCGCTAAACCTTATTTGGTTTCATTTACAGAGGATTCCCACTTGGGAGTCCTCTGTTTTTTATTCTATCACCCCCCGGAATGCCAGTCGTTCCGGGGGATTTCCTATCTTGTCCACGCAGCATCGTCAAAAGTCCCTAAATCGCGGACTTACACCCCTCCTACGTTGTGCATTTTGTGTATTGACTAATCCATGTTTACGTGTATAATTGTATACACTAAAACAATCCCAGAAAGGAGTCGACTCCATGCTCGAAATTTCCAGTAAAACCAACCTGTTGGAGAAAAAATCCTACAAGTACTCCCTGCAGGACGTAGCCGAGCCGAATCTGCACCGTGACATTTACTCCTACGGTACCATCCCCAAGGTGGCATTCAACCACCGCCGGGTGCCTATGTCCATGCCCGAGGAGATCTGGATCACCGACACTTCCCTTCGCGACGGTCAGCAGTCTGTGGAGCCTTATTCCGTCGACCAGATCGTCAATATCTATAAGCTGCTGAGCAAGCTGGGCGGACCTTACGGCATCATCCGCCAGACCGAGTTCTTCATCTACTCCAAGAAGGACCGGGAAGCCATTGAGAAGTGCATGTCCCTGGACCTGAAGTTCCCCGAGATCACCAGCTGGATCCGTGCCAGCAAGGAAGACTTCAAGTTGGTCAAGGATTTGGGCATTAAAGAAACCGGTATTCTGGTCAGCTGCTCCGACTATCACATCTTTAAGAAGATGAAGATGACCCGTAAGCAGGCTCTGGAGCATTACCTCGCCACCGTTAAGGACGCCTTCAATGCCGGTGTCATCCCCCGCTGCCACTTGGAGGACATCACCCGTGCCGATTTCTACGGTTTCGTTGTCCCCTTCGTCAACGAACTGCAGAAGCTGAGCCGCGAGGCCGGCATCCCCGTCAAGATCCGCGCCTGCGACACCATGGGTTACGGCGTTCCCTACACCGAAGCCGCCATGCCCCGTTCTGTCGGCGGAATCATCTACGGCCTGCAGCACTACTCCGATGTCCCCAGCGAGTGTCTCGAGTGGCACGGCCACAACGACTTCTACAAAGCCGTCGCCAACGCCTCTACCGCGTGGCTCTACGGCGCCTGCGCCGTCAACTGCTCCCTGCTCGGCATCGGCGAGCGTACCGGTAATGTCCCTCTGGAGGCCATGGTCTTCGAGTACGCTTCCCTCCGCGGCAGCCTGGACGGCATGGACACCACCGTTATCACCGAGATCGCCGATTTCTTCCAGCATGAGATCGGCTACGAGATTCCCGTCATGACCCCCTTCGTGGGCAAGAATTTCAACGTCACCCGCGCCGGCATCCACGCCGACGGTCTGATGAAGGACGAGGAGATCTACACCATTTTCGATACCAAGAAGATTCTGAACCGCCCCGCCACCGTCCAGATCAGCAAGACCTCCGGTCTGGCCGGCATCGCCTACTGGATCAACCAGACCTACGGCTTAGAGGGCGACAAGGCGCTGAGCAAGCGGGATCCTCTGGTCATCGCCATGAAGGACTGGATCGACCGGGAATATGAGGACGGCCGTCAGACCGTCATGACCGACAAAGAGCTGGACGAAAAGCTCCACGAGCTGGCCCCCGAACTTTACAGCAATATGTAAGAGGAGGACAACATGAAAGGATTTAAAACCGTATCCCTGGCCGACCAGGTTTTTGAGCAGTTAGAAAACGATATCATTCAAGGCATCTACCCTCGTGGTGAGATCCTCACCGAGCTGAAGCTGGCTGAGCAGCTGGGCGTCAGCCGTACCCCCATCCGGGAGGCCTTGCGCCGTCTGGAGCAGGAGCGCCTGATCTCCGACGCAGGCAAGGGCAGTGTGGTTCTCGGTATCACCGAGGACGATATTCTGGATATCATGAATATCCGCCAGCGCATCGAAGGTCTGGCCGCCTACTACGCCACCATCAACATGGACGACGAAGCAAGAGCCGAGCTGGCCCACATCGTGGATCTGCAGGAGTTCTATTATAATAAGGAAGACTTGGACCACCTGCGTCAGGCCGATGACAAGTTCCACGATGCCATCTGCCGCCTCAGTGGCCGCACCGTGATCTATGACACCCTCCGCCCCCTGCTGCGCAAGACCCGCCGTTACCGCCGGATCTCCATGCAGAGCAAGGACCGGGTCACCAACACCATGCGCGAACACCGCGAAATTTACGAAGCCATCATCTCCGGCAATGCCGACCTTGCCATGGAGCTGTCCTCTAAGCATATCGAAAAAGCAAAACAACACATGATTGGAAGTGCAAATATCAATGGGTAAGACGATTGCAGAAAAAATCATCGCAGCACATCTTGTTTCCGGTGACATGACCCCCGGCAGCGAGATCGCCCTGCGTATCGACCAGACTCTGACTCAGGATGCCACCGGCACCATGGCCTATCTGGAATTCGAGACCATGGGTATTCCCCGGGTCAAGACCGAACTCAGCGTGGCCTACGTCGACCACAACACCCTCCAGTGCGGCTTTGAGAACGCCGACGACCACCGGTATCTCCAGACCGTTGCCGCCAAACACGGTGTCTATTTCTCCCGTCCCGGCAACGGCATCTGCCATCAGGTCCATCTGGAGCGTTTCGGCAAGCCCGGCAAGAGCCTCATCGGCTCCGACTCCCACACCCCCACCGGCGGCGGCATCGGTATGCTGGCCTTCGGCGCAGGCGGCATGGACGTCGCAGTCGCCATGGGCGGTGGCGCCTACTATATCACCATGCCCAAGATGTTCAAGGTCAACCTCACCGGTAAGCTGAAGCCCTACGTCAGCGCCAAGGACGTCTCTCTGGAGCTGCTGCGGATTCTCTCCGTCAAGGGCGGCGTGGGTGCCATTGTGGAGTGGGGCGGTCCCGGCATCGCCGGTCTGTCTGTCCCCGAGCGTGCCACCATCACCAACATGGGTACCGAGCTGGGTGCAACCACCTCCATCTTCCCCTCCGACGAAGTTACCCGTCAGTTCCTGGCCGCACAGGGCCGTGAAGCAGATTACATCCCTCTGGCATCCGACCCCGATGCCAAGTATGACCGTATCATCGACATCGATCTGGATACTCTCGAGCCCATGATTGCCTGTCCCCACAGCCCCGACAACGTGGTCGCTGTGTCTTCTCTGAAGAATGTGAAGGTTGACCAGGTCTGCATCGGCTCCTGCACCAACTCTTCCCTTATGGATATGCTGAAGGTCGCCGCCATGCTCAAGGGCAAGACCGTCGCCCCCGGCGTCAGCCTGTCCATCTCCCCCGGTTCCCGTCAGGTGCTGAGCATGCTGGCCGACTGCGGCGCGCTGACCGATATCCTTGCCAGCGGCGCCCGTGTTCTGGAATGTGCCTGCGGTCCCTGCATCGGCATGGGCTTCTCCCCCAATTCCGGCGGCGTGTCCCTGCGAACCTTCAACCGCAACTTCCTCGGCCGTAGCGGCACCAAGGACGGTCAGGTCTATCTGGTCTCCCCCGAAACCGCCGTAGCCTCTGCTCTCACCGGTTACATTACCGACCCCACCACTTCTGAGGGTTCCATCTACATCCAGATGCCCGCATCCTTCCAGATCAATGATTCCGCAGTCCTCGCCCCCCTTCCCATCGAGGAAGCCGCATCCGCCGAAGTCCTGCGTGGTCCCAATATCAAGGAATTCCCCAAGAGTAAGCCCTTCTCCGACTCCCTCACCGCAAAGTCCGTGCTGAAAGTCGGCGATAACATCACCACCGACCACATCATGCCTGCCGGTGCCAAGATCCTGCCCTACCGCTCCAACATCCCCCACCTGTCCAAATTCTGCTTTGAGGTCTGTGATCCCAGCTTCCCGGAGCGTGCCAAGGAAGCCGGCGACGGCATCATCGTCGGCGGCAGCAACTACGGCCAGGGCTCTTCCCGCGAGCATGCCGCTCTGGTTCCCATGTACTTAGGCATCCGCTGCGTCATCGCCAAGAGCTTTGCCAGAATCCACATCGCCAATCTGATCAACGCCGGCATTCTGCCGCTGACCTTTGCCGATCCTGCGGACTACGATGCCCTGGAGCAGGATCATGTGCTGAAGCTCACCGATATCCCCGGCGGCATGGCCTCCGGCAAGATCACCATCATCAACGAAACCACCGGCAAGACCATCGTTGCCAATTGCGACCTATCCGACCGCCAGCAGAAGATCCTTACCTGCGGTGGCCTGCTGAACTACACCAAGGAGGGTGGACAATGAACGAACTGAAGCAAGCCTGCGAGGCTTTTGAGAAACTGATCCAGGAGCAGCTGGATCGCATCGCCAATATGAACTGCGAAAAGACCGACTTCGCCACCAAGAAGACCGTGACCATCGGTGTTGTGGATGGCGACGGCATCGGCCCCATCATCACCTCCCAGGCCACCCGGGTCTTAAAGCACCTGCTGGCCGACGAAGTTGAGAAGGGCACCATCGTCATCAAGGAGATCAACGGTCTAACCATCGAAAACCGTATGGCCCAGGGCAAGGCAGTTCCCGATGACGTTCTGGCCGAGATCAAGACCTGTGACGTCCTGCTGAAGGGTCCCACCACCACCCCCCACGGTGGCACCATGGAGAGCGCCAACGTGGCTCTGCGCCGTGAGCTGGACCTCTACGCCAACGTCCGCCCTGTTTCCATCCCCGAGAAGAACATCGACTGGATGTTCTATCGTGAGAACACCGAGGGTGAGTACGTTCTGGGCAGCCGGGGCGTTGAGCTGCCCGGCATGGCCGTAGATTTCAAGGTCACCACTGACCTTGGCACCCGCAGAATCGCCCGTGCAGCCTTCGACTACGCCCGTCAGAACGGCAAGAATCATGTGGCCATCGTCACCAAGGCCAACATCATGAAGAAGACCGACGGCAAGTTCACTTCCATCTGCCACGAGATCGCCGCCGAGTACCCCGAGATCACCGCCGATGACTACTACATCGACATTATGACCGCCAATCTGCTGAAAGACCCCCTGCGCCAGCAGTTCAAGGTCTTCGTCATGCCCAACCTCTACGGCGACATCATCACCGACGAAGCCGCACAGATCCAGGGTGGCGTCGGCACCGCCGGCAGCGCCAACATCGGCGACAAGTTCGCCATGTTCGAGGCCATCCACGGCTCCGCGCCCCGCATGATCGAGCGCGGCATGGGCGATTACGCCAATCCTGACAGCATTCTGAAAGCCGCCGCCATGCTGCTGCGCCACATTTGCCGCGGTGAAGCTGCCGAAAAGCTGGAAAACGCCATGTCTGCCTGCCCCGTTGCCGTTTCCTACGACGCCGGTGTCACCTGCATGGACTACGCAGATGCCGTCATGGGCCTTCTGTAACGCGCTTTTTCCCTCCCTTTTCATACGAAATCCCCCCGGAGCAGAAACTCCGGGGGGATTTCATTTTATTCTGTAAACAGGCTCATTTCGCCCTTTTCCAAGCTGTCAAACTGCCCAAGTTCATCCATTTCCACGGATTCCGCGCCCATCTGCACCAGCAGTTGAGCCGCCTCACTTCCGTCCCGGAAGCAGAACACCGGACTCCAGCCGAACCGCAGATTTTTCACCGTGCCGTCCCATGTGCCGCCCTTCCGGTAGCTGCATTGGGCAACAAAGGTCTTGCATCCCAACCCATGGATCACCCTGTTTCGGCTCAATGCCCTTGCGGCGCTGAACTCCTCCGAGAACCCATCCTCGCTGAGATACAGCATCCGTTCCCGCATGGGCTGCTTATCCAATTCATCCGCTACTACACTGATGACCCTTCCTCCTGCGGCAAGACAGGCCTCCTGCGCCGCCCGATCCGCACCTCTTGCGTTTCCGGACACCAGCGCATAGCCCTGTATGGCCGCCTGACGGCCAACTTCCTCAGCAAATTGCCGATTTTCGGGCATAAGTTCCCGGCTTCCCACCAGTGCCACCTTGGGCATATCCAATATGTCCACATCACCCTTGGCCCACAGACATCCGGGAGCATCCAGCCCCAGTCTCCGCCGCAGATCTTTCGGATACTTTGGATGCAGCCGACTCAAGGGAATGCATCCCTTCCTCTCGCTCCGGCGCAGATAATGCCGAAGAAGTTCCTCTTCTTCCAGCATCCCCACGATCCGCCGTGCCATCTCCTCGCCATATCCCAGAGCCATCAGATCCAAAAACGTCAGATCCCGATCCTCTTCGGCCTTTGGAGCTGCCTGCATTCTTTGGGCAAGCACCCGAAGCTGCGCCGCAGACAGGCACTTTCGCTCCGGATTCCCAAGCTTGGATGTCAGCAGGAGGAATCCCGCTTCCTGCGGCCTCATCTGAACCGTTTCTTGGGAGGAGCAGGTGCTTTCACCACTTCCTCCGTCAGCGTACCGTCCTCACGCAGCACCATAGGCTTGATGGTGAAGGCGCAGAACTTGCAGATCTCGTCCAATTTCGCCTTCTCCGGGAAGTTGCCCACAATGCTCCATGCCACGCCCTTGCGCTTTGCCCGGCCGGTACGGCCGATGCGGTGGACATAGTATTCATTTTCCTCGGGAACGTCGTAGTTGATCACGCAGTCCACATCATCCACGTCAATGCCGCGAGATGCCACATCGGTGGCGATCAGGATGGCCAGCTTGCCGTCCCGATACTTCTGCATGGTCTTTTCCCGCTGATTCTGGCGGATGTCGCCGTGGATGCAGTCGCAGTCCAGTCCGGCCCGCTGGAATTCATCGCTGAGCCGCTGGCACATATGCTTGGTGTTGCAGAAGATGATGATCCGCTCATAGCCCTGGGTTTTGATCAGCCGCAGAGTGGTCTCCGCCTTCTCCAGAGGGGTACAGGTCAGGCTGAACTGATCGATGTCCGGCCGATCCTCCTGCTTGGGCTCAACAGTGATCTCCACCTCATCCCGCTGATACATCCAGGACACGGTCATGACCTCCTGGGAGATGGTTGCGGAGAACAATCCCAGATTCTTCCGGTTCTTCACCTTGTCAATGATCCGGGTCACATCCTTGAAAAAGCCCATATCCAGCATCCGGTCAGCCTCATCTAGCACCACCGTCTGAATTTTATCCAACCGAATGGTCTTGCGGTTGTAGTGATCCATCAGACGTCCGGGAGTTGCCACCACGATCTGGGGCTTTTTTTCCATCGCCTTAATCTGACCGCCAATACCGGCGCCGCCGTAGAGCACCGCCACCCGAATGCCATTGTAATAGGTCAGCAGACCTCTCAGTTCATCGCCGATCTGAATGGCCAGCTCTCTGGTGGGAGCCAGAATCAGACCCTGCACCGCCTCATTTTCCGGATCGATATGCTCGATCATGGGAATGCCGAACGCAAAAGTCTTGCCGGTGCCGGTGGGCGCCTTGGCGATAACATCCTTCCACTGCATAAATTCCGGGATCGCCTGTGCCTGAATGGTGGTGGGATAACCGTATCCCTTCTTCTCCAAAGCCTTCAGCATGGCTTCGCTGAGGCCCAAATTTTCAAACGTCAATTCCATAAACTTCTATCCTTTATCTGCAAAGTCCATATTCGAAAGCATTATACCAGTTAATTCCCTATTTTGCAACCTAAAACGCCGGAAAACCTAAAACCTCCGCCCCAAAATCCCCATGTTCGCAGAAAATTAAGAATTCAGCCGCCCCCAACGGTGGACAAATGGGCTGAAATATGGTATTCTAATATATCATATTATGGTTTTTTATAGCCATTTTGAGGAGATACACTTTATGGGTAAACTAATCGTGATCGAGGGTACTGACGGCTCAGGAAAGTCCACCCAATTCCGCCTGCTGACCCAGCGGCTTGAGAATGAGAACATTGCTTTTCAGAAACTGGTCTTTCCCCAGTATTCAGAGCCCAGCTCTGCACTGATCCGGATGTATCTGGGCGGTGAATTCGGCAGCAAACCCACAGATGTCAATGCCTACGCCGCATCCACCTTCTACGCTGTGGACCGCTACGCATCCTATAAGAAAGTCTGGGGAAACTGGTATGAGCAGGGCGGTCTCGTGGTCTCCGACCGCTACACCACCTCCAACGCCGTTCATCAGGCCTCCAAAGAGCCTGCCGAGAAGCAGGGCGAATTCTTGAAGTGGCTTTACGAGCTGGAATACGACCGTCTGGGTCTGCCCAAGCCCGACCTGATCATCTATCTGGACGTCCCCACGGACTTTACCGAACAGATGATGCGCCGCCGGGAGGCCGACACCAACACCACCGCCGACATCCACGAGCAGGATTTGGATTATCTCGCCACCTGCCGCCGCACAGGCCGTGCCGCCGCCGAATACTACGGCTGGACAGTGATCCAGTGCGTCCGGGATGGCCGTATGCGTTCCATCGAAGACATTCATGAAGAGATCTACCGCCATGTGGCGGCCATTGTGGAGGAATAATCATGGTATATATGTTATTGGGAACCGGATTTGAAGAGACCGAAGCCATTGCCCCTCTGGATCTTCTGCGCCGTGCAGGCGTATCCGTCGCAACCGTGGGCTTAAACGGCAAGACCATCTTCGGCGGCCACGGCATTGGTGTCACCGCCGACATGGAGATCGGCGAAATGGATTTGACCAATCTGGACATGATCATTCTCCCCGGCGGTCTGGGCGGTGTGGCCTCCATCCGGGCCTGTACCGGAGCTATGGAAGCCATCCGCTTCGCATGGGAGAACGATAAGTTCGTCGCCGCCATCTGCGCCGGTCCCACCGTCCTTGCCGACCTCGGCATCACCGATGGAAAGAATGCCACCTGCTACCCCGGCTGTGAGTCCCAGATGGGCAACGCCAATATGGTATGTGAAGCCGCCGTCCGTGACGGCAAGCTGATCACCGGCACTTCCGCCGGCTGCGCCATCCCCTTCGGTCTTGCTCTCATCGAAGCCCTGAAGGGTCAAGCGGAGACAGACCGCATCGCAGCCCAGATCGTCATCCGCTGACAGGAGGATACCCCCTATGGAAGATATCAACAAAAACAACATCCCGGAACCGGGTGATGACACTCCCATCGAGGAAGTCACCGTTCCAGCCCCGGGCTATTTCACCACTCCCGGGAATCTCGGTGAAGATGTGCCCCCGGAAGTGCCTATCGCAGAAGAGCTGCCTGCTATGACCGGTTTTTTCACCCCTGCCGACAATGACCTCACCACCGAGGCAGAAGAAGTGGACGTTCCCGAAGAGGTTCTGGTCGTCGGGGAAGCTGATGTCCCCGAAGAAGTATTGATCGCTGAAGATGTGGAGGTCCCCGAGGATGTCTTGATTGCCGAAAGCCCGGCGATTCCCGAGCCTGCAACCATTCCGGCAGTCATCCCCGTTCAGGCGACACCCGAACCCCAACCGGAAGCACACGAAACCGAACCTGTTGTACTGGGACCCGCCTATGAAGAGTCCTATATCCCTGCGGAGCTTTTGCAGAATGCCGGCATTGCAGACATGGCAGCCGCACAGCCCCCTATGGAGACTGAGCCGAAACCCGCTCCGGAAGCCCCCGTCTCCGACGCGGCCTTCTGGGATAAATCGGAAGATACACCCGAATTTGCAGCCCTCCGGCAGCAGATTCGCGCTTCCCGTCCTCCCCGGAAAGGGCGTCCCGGCAGAAAGAAGGGCGACGGTTTGTTGGGTCTGCCCCATTTGGCAGCCACTGTCATCTGGCTGGCCATCATCATTACCATCGGTGTCACCCTTGGCAAAGTCCTCTGGGTCTGCGCCGCCGATGTACTGGCCTTCGGCCGGGAAAATAAGATCGTCACCGTTAACATCACGGAACAAGACAAGGGCAATATTGACGTCATTGCCAACAAGCTGCAGGAAGCCGGTTTGATCAAGTACCCCGGGCTCTTTAAGTTCTATGCCAATCTGACCAACGCATCTGAGGAGATCACCACAGGCTCCTTCCAGCTCAACACCAACTATGACTACCATGCCCTCGTCAACGGCATGTCCCCCAGCTCCGCAGCCCGGGAAGTCATCGAAGTTCTGATCCCGGAAGGCTATAACTGCCGTCAGATTTTCGCCCTGCTGGAAGCCAACAATGTCTGCAGTGTGGCATCTCTTGAAGATTACGCCGCCAATGGTGAGTTCCGGGACTTCTGGTTTCTCGAAAATATCCAGCGCGGCGACAAGTACTGTCTGGAAGGCTTCCTCTTCCCCGACACCTATGAGTTCTACGTCAACTCCACACCCCGGGAGGCGCTTGGCAAGATGCTCATCGGCTTTGATACCCGCTTCACCGAGGAGATGCAGGCTCAGCTGCCGGCTCTGAACCAGTGGTTCTCCGCCAAGATGCGTGAAAACGGCTGCAGCGAGGAGTTCATAGCCCAGCACCAGATCGGTATCCGGGAGCTCGTGACCATAGCCTCCATGATCGAGGAGGAAACCGCCGGCGCCAGCGAAAGCCCCAACATCGCCTCCGTCATCTACAACCGTTTGAGTCAGGATCAGATCTACGAGCGGTATCTGAACATCGATGCTGCCATTTTCTACGCGCTGGGCGAGCATAAAGAAGCGCTGACCTCCGATGATCTGAAGATCGACAGTCCCTACAACACCTATACCCACGCAGGTCTCACCCCCACCCCCATCTCCAATCCCGGTCTTGCCAGTCTGGAAGCCGCGCTGAAGCCTGCGGACACCAAGTATTACTACTACGTCCTCAACCCCGACACCGAAATGCACGTATTCTCCAAGACACTGGAGGAGCACGAGAAGCTGGTTGAGAAGTACAGAAAGGCGGCGGCTGCGGAATGAGAAAACTGGAACTTCTAAGCCCTGCCGGGGATATGGAAAGACTCAAAATGTCCGTTCTCTACGGTGCTGACGCGGTTTATCTCGCCGGCACCAGCTTCGGTATGCGCTCCTTCGCCGGTAACTTCACCCCGGAGGAGCTGCCCAAAGCCGTTCAATTCGCCCATGACCACGGTGTCAAGGTTCACGTCACCGTGAACACCATGCCCCGGAATCACGAGGTCATGGACCTGCCCGACTATCTGGCGTCCTTACAGGACACCGGAGTGGACGCTCTGATCGTGGCAGATCTTGGCGCATTCACCCTGGCCGGAAAATACGCCCCCAAGTGTGAGCGGCATATTTCCACCCAGCAGTCCGTCGCCAACTATGAATGTGCAACTTCCTGGTTCGATTTGGGCGCAAAAAGAGTTGTTTTGGCAAGAGAATTAAGCCTTTCGGAGATAAGTTGCATCCGCGAAAAATGTCCCAAAGAGTTGGAAATTGAAACATTCGGTCACGGTGCCATGTGCGTCAGCTACTCCGGACGATGCCTGCTGAGCAATTATATGACCGGCCGCGACTCTAACCGCGGCGCCTGCGCCCAGCCCTGCCGATATCAGTACGCACTGATGGAAGAGAAGCGTCCCGGGGAGTATTTCCCAGTTTTTGAGGATGAAAAAGGCACATATATCCTGAATTCCCGGGATATGTGTACAATTGACCACTTAAAAGAGCTGATGGACGCCGGCATCGACTGTATCAAGATCGAAGGCCGCGCCAAATCCGCCTACTATGCTGCCATCGTCACCGGTGCCTACCGCCATGTCATCGATGACATTCAGGCCGGACGGGAAATCGACAAAATCTGGCGGGACGAAGTGGATCATGTGTCCCATCGTGTCTACTCCACCGGGTTCTATTTTGGCGAACCGGGTCAGTATGTGGAAAATTCCCGGTATATCCGGGAGTGGCAGATCTGCGCCAAAGTCGAATCCTGCGACGAGAATGGCCTCGCGGTGTGCAGTCTGAACAACAAGTTTAAGCAGGGCGATGAGCTGGAGATCGTGGGACCCGATTTGCGGCCTTTCCCCATCATCGCCGGAAACATGACCGATTCCGACGGAAATCCCCTCTTAGAGCCCAAAACACCCCAAATGAAATTCACCATGCAGCTGCCCAGACAGGTGCCTGCTCACTCCATGATCCGCCGGAATGTGGATCTTTCCGCCAAATAATGATAAAGAAGCACCGGACTTGCGCCCGGTGCTTCTTTTATCATTATTTCATTTATCCCAGCTCACAGCCGGTTGCGTATCCAAGCAATTCATCCCCACGGTCAGCCTCGTCACTCCTCGCCGCAACGACCCAACCGGTTTTGCCATCCGAATAAAAACCGACCACGGATACACCGTCTTCATTGACCAGCAGCATGTACGGAACACCGTCTTTTCTTTTCAGTTCTACTGTGACTTCATTTTCTTCGATTTCGTCTTCATATTCATCACAGAACATCTCATAGAATGCTTCCGACATATCCTCCGCGTTTTCGCCGGAGCTGCCATTCATGGGGCCGTATTCGACTCTGATCTCTACGTCGCCGTCATCATAATACGCCAGACCATCATCCTTTTCTTCCTCTTCAAAACCCTGAGGCAGTTTGAGAATCAAGCCGTCCAGCTCATACTCGTTCCAGCCGGCATCGGAGTCTTTGTGGCCTTGGTCGTCATCCCGGTCATCGGATGATTTCTTCAGTCTGCCGGAAGTTACATACGGAATGGTCTCCTCAACATCGTCCGGATCAAAATTCTCTGCGGCAAGCACCCAGTACATTTCACCATCCGAATAAAAACCCAATACCATGACGTCCTCAGGATCATCCTCTCTGGAGAAAACCACATAGGGAACGCCATTCATTGTCTCATACTCGTGAACTACGTCACCATCCGATTCGATCTCGTCGATATAATAATCAGCAAGGTCCTCCGCATCTTCGATATCTGCAGATAATTCATCCACCGTATCATGCTCGACCTCGATTTCTATAGAATCGGTTCCGGATTCCCTATAAAAAGATGTAATGCGTCCACGGTTTTCTTCCTTTTCGAAGTCTTCGGGCAGATACACGATCAATCCGTCGACATCAAACTTGTTCCAATCGGCGTAGGGGTTTTCCTCATCCTTATCGCTATCTTTCTGTTGGTTTGCAGAATCTCCGGCGAACAAGTCAGGCAGCCAACCGTCCACAAATCCCCAGACTGCCACGCCGATCAAGCCGGCAACCAGCAGGGCGATGATGATCCAAAGCCAGATCAGGCCGGATTTTTTTGTCTTTTTCGGAGCAGGTGCCATGACGGGCGGTCTGCGGATCACACTCGGCGCTTCCACCGCTGCCCGTTCTGCCAAAGTCGGCGCTTCGGAGTCGTATGGTGCAGCAACAGGGCGCACAGGCGCTGCGGCAGGTCTTGCAGGGACAGGCTCTACAGGCGCAGGGGCGGCAGGTCTTGCGTAAACAGGGACAGGTGGTGTTACAGCTCCTGCGTGAAAGTTAGCCGGAGCATGGTTTGTTTCAGGGGTCGGGCGCTGGGGACGGGGGCGGGTCGTATGATCCGCCAGATCCTGCGCCGGCGCAAAGAAAGATGCTGCGCCCTGTGCGGGCGCTGTTTCCACAGGAATTCCGCAGTTACTACAGAATCCTTCACCTTCCGCTAATTTGCTGCCACATTGATTACAGAACATAGGATTTCCTCCTTAGTTGAAGTAAATGATACTTTCGGCATCACAGCACACCCAAGCAGCTTCCCTTGTGTCGATTTGCACCTGCCACAATCGTGACTACTGTTTTTCCGATCTTGCAGACCGATTCCGCAGCAATGGAATCTGTTTCATTTGGTATATTTTCATTATAAAAAGCCAAAAGTCGGGTGTCAATGGAGAAAATTATTAATTTTTCAGGCTCTGCAGGGGAGCAGGAATCCGGCCACCACGGGCGATGAAGTCATCGCTGCCCTCGCTATGGACGGGCATGACGGGGGCGCTGCCAAGAAGACCGCCCATTTCCACACG
>JAGKTU010000030.1 GCA_021153265.1 Clostridia bacterium | reverse complement strand
GTCATACGGTTACCTCGCTTTTTCCAAGGAATTTGGTGCCGACGGCCTTGCCGTCGAAGATGTCATAGAGGATCTCCGGGTTTTCACCGTTGGTGATGATCATGTCGATGCCGGCATCCATGGCGATTTTCGCCGCCCGGAGTTTGGTGGCCATGCCGCCGGAACCGAGGACGGAGCCTGCGCCGCCGGCGAGGGCCAGAATATCCTCGGTGATGGTGTCCACTTGGGGGATCAGCACCGCGGTGGGTTCTTTTTTGGGGTCGGCGGTGTACAGACCGTCGATGTCGGACAGCAGGATCAGCAGATCCGCCTGCACCAACCGGGCGACGATGGCGGATAGGCTGTCATTTTCGCCGATGGTGGTCTGGATGCCGATCTCGTCGGTGGATACCACGTCATTTTCGTTGATAATGGGCAGGACGTTCCAGTTGAGGAGCTTTTCCAAGCTGTCGTGGACATGGCTGGAGCGCAGGGGGTGGCGGATATCCTCCGCGGTGAGCAGAATCTGGGCCACCACGTGGCTGTACTGGGAGAAGAGCCGGTCATAGGTGTACATCAGCTCGCACTGCCCCACCGCAGCGGCGGCCTGCTTGCCGGGCATATCCCCGGGGCGGCCGGGAAGTCCCAGTTTGCCCACACCCATGCCAATGGCACCGGAAGTGACCAGAATGACCTGATGTCCGGCATTTTTGATGTCGCTGAGGACTTTGCACATCAGCTCCACCCGGCGGATATTCAGTCTGCCACCGGTATGGGCAAGGGTGGATGTGCCTACTTTCACTACGATTCTCATGGGATTCCTCCATATACGGAAGACAAATGTCTTCAATGGGGCGATTATACACCACTTCGCCGGGAAAATCAATTGCCAAAAGCCACAATGTGGCCGGGACACGCCGGGATTTCGCTATGACATCCGCCCAATGCCCGGCGGATCGCTTTTCAAAAAAACGAAAAATGTATTGTGTTTTCGTAAGCGGAGTGCTAGAATGAAAATAGTAAGCAAAATAGGATACCAAAACCGTATATGGAGGGAAAATATGAAAAAGAGCATTTGGAAGCGGCTGTTATCCTTGGCTCTGGCGTTTGTGCTGGTGGCGGGGATGGCGGCAGAGGTAATGCCGATCCCGGCAAAGGCAAAGACGACCACTGACTATGGCTTTACAGTCACGGTTAACGAAGTGCAATACTATAACAAGAAAACTGGGGAAAGAGCCACATGTAGTGTAAGTGATATTATTCTTTATGAGCCGCAGCTGAATGGCCACAAGGTGACAATGACGATTAAAGTCATATGTTATAGGCCGAACGGCGTCAGAGCCGCAGTGAATGTAGATGCCGAATTTGAAGTGGACTGCGCGAAGCCACTCAGTGTAAGCGGAACTCGTACACCTGTTCCTGGCGTTGTGAATCAGTATACATATGATTATACGATTACCCGTGAGGCGGGCAGCCATACCGGCAACGCCACCTGTACCAAATCGGCTAAGTGCACGGCCTGCAACCGGGTTTATACGGATCCGAATAAGCACAGCTACGTCTGGAAGCATGACGGTACCCAGCACTGGCAGGAGTGTACGGAAAATTCCAGCCATACGACTCCTAAGGCCGGTCATTCCGGCGGCACGGCCACCTGCGTGGCTCCCGCGACCTGTTCCACCTGCAAAACACCTTACGGCACAGTGAACAGCCAGAACCATAGCTGGGGTGCCTGGGTTTTTGACAACAACACCCATACACGCACCTGTACGCTGGATGCAAGCCATACGGAAACCGGCGGATGCTCCGGCGGCACGGCCAACTGCACAGAGCTTGCCGTCTGTGATACCTGCAAGAATGCCTACGGCAGCACCAACGGCAGCCACAACTGGGGCGAATGGGAGTCCGACGGCACCCAGCACTGGCAGGTCTGCACCCGGAATGCAAATCACACCAGCGCCAAGACCAACTGTTCCGGCGGCACGGCCAACTGCACAGAACTTGCCGTCTGTGATACCTGCAAGAATGCCTACGGCAGAACCAACGACAGCCATAGCTGGAGCCCATGGAAGTCCAACGGCAACGACACCCATACCCGTGTCTGCAATCTGGACGGCAGCCATACGGAAACCGATGACTGCGCCGGCGGCGCTGCCACCTGCACGGACCCTGCCGTCTGCGCTACCTGCGCCACGGCCTACGGCACCGAACAGGGTCACGCACCTGTATATACGCTGGATGGAAATGTGCTGACCGAGAACTGCAGCCGCTGCGACCACATTGCGACGGCGACTCTGGACGCAGAGGAAAGCTATGTTTACACCGGTTCTGCCATCACCCCTGCAACCATTACCTATTCCGACAACTGGCTGGGCGAGCAGCATGAGGATATCACTTACGAAAACAATCTGAATGTTCCCACCACCGGCAAGCTGCCCACCGCAAAGATCACCGTGGAGGACAAGGAGCTGACCAAGACCTTCCAGATCACACCGGCAGACATCGGGGAAGCCACAGTGGTTCTGAATCCTGACAGCGGCACCTACAACGGCAAAGCACATAAGCCGGAAATCTCCCTTACCTGGAAGGGCGCGGCATTGGTGGAGGGTGTCCATTACCAAGTGAGCTGGGATAAGTCTGGCCTTGCGGATGCGGATACTTACTGCGCAACCATTGCCGGTATCGGCAACTACGGCGGCACGACCTCCGCCACCTACACCATTGGCAACGCCGACCTGCGTGAGATCTATGTGCTGCAGGAGGACACGCTGATCTACAACGGTACGGCACAGACTCCCAGCGTCAATGCACATGCTACGACTGTAAACAATCAGCCCGTGACCTTTGCCTACAGCCTGGAGCGTAACGGTGTTTACGGCGAGATGCCTGCTTTCACCGAGGCCGGAACCTATATGGTCTATTACAAGGTCTCCGCGCCCAATCACGATGGCGTACAGAGCAACTTCGCCGTGACCGTTGACAAGGCGGTTGTGACGGAGCCTGCGCTGGAAAGCAAACCTTATAACGGCGAGGTTCAGACAGCGGATATTGCCGACACCGATCTTTACACCGTGGTGCAGAACGCCGGCGGCATGGAAAAGGGCGAATATGAGGTGGTCCTGAAGCTGAAGGACGCCGAAAACTACATCTGGAGCACCACAGTGGATGCCCAGGTGAGTGTGAGCTTCGCCATCACCGCGGAGAAGAATGTCTGGATCACCGAGCCTGCCATTGAGGGTTGGAAATACGGCGAGGATGCCAACGAGCCTGTATACAAGGCAAAGTTTGGCTGGGTGAACGTGCGCTACACCGGCACTGCCAACGACGGTACCGCGTGGGACAGTAAGGAAGCCCCCACCAAGGCAGGCAGCTACACCGCTACCTTTACCGTGGCAGCAACCGAGAATTACAGCGGTCTGAGAACGGTTGTGGCGTTCACCGTTGCCATGCCCTACGCCACCGAGAATACGGAAAAGGTCGAGAATATCACTCCCGAGAACGTAAAACCCGAAGATAAGCCCGATCTGGAAAAGGCAAAGGAAGACCTGGAAAAGGCTCTGGAAGAGTCCAGCGTCAACTACAGCGACGACGAGAAGCAGGACATCCAGGACGAAATTGCACGCATCGACGGAGCAATGGATGTCATCGAGGATGTGGAAGCCGTGGAGGAGCTGATCGGCAAGATCCCCGGAACGGTTGCCAAGGATGACGAGCCCACAATCAAGGCGGCTGATGATGCCTACAATGCACTGAACGACTATGCCAAGTCCCTGGTGGATGAGGATGCCCGGAAGACACTTGAGGACGCAAAGAAGGCTCTGACAGAGATGAACGGGTCTGCTGCAACGGATGCGACCGCTGACGAAGAGCCCGAGGCCGAGGACGGCAACTACTGGTGGCTGTGGCTGCTGCTCCTGATCGCGGTCTGCGCAGGATTTGTCCTGTTCCTGATTGCCCGGCGGAAGAAAAAAGAGGAATAATTGTCAAAGGCGGTAGTGAAACATCACTACCGCCTTTGAATTCTTGCTTTGGAAAGGTTAAGGGAGGGTCTAAGCCCTCCCATACAATATAAATTACTTGACCAGCAGTTCTGCGATCTGGATGGCGTTGGTGGCAGCGCCCTTACGGACCTGGTCGCCGCAGCACCACAGGCAGATGCCGTTATCATCGGTCAGGTCGGGGCGGATACGGCCCACAAAGACGATGTCCTGATCGGTGGTGTCCAGAGGCATGGGGTACATCTTCTTGGAAAGATCGTCCACCAGCTTCACGCCGGGGGCGTCAGCCAGAACGTTGCGAACATCTTCCACGGTGACGGGCCGGTCGAAGCGGCAGGACACGGAGATGGAGTGGCTGCGGACAACGGGAACGCGGACGCAGGTGCAGGAGACCTTCAGCTCGGGCAGGTGCATGATCTTGCGGCCCTCGTTCTGCATCTTCATCTCTTCGCTGGTGTAGCCTTCAAACTGCTCGCCGCCGATCTGGGGAATCAGATTGTAGGCAATCTGGTGGGAGAAGATCTTGGGTTCGTAGGTCTTGCCCTCGCGCAGAGCCTCAACCTCGTTCATCAGCTCGATGGGGCCGCCTGCGCCGGCACCGGACACGGCCTGGTAAGTAGAAGCGGTCATGGCCTTGATGGGGGAGAGCTTATTCAGGGCGTTGACGGCGGTGATGGTGATGATGGTGGAGCAGTTGGGGTTAGAGATGATGCCCTTGTGGTTCTTCACATCCTCGGGGTTGACCTCGGGGACGATCAGGGGGACGTTGGGGTCAAGACGGAAGGCGGAAGAGTTGTCCACGAAGACAGCACCGGCCTTCACAATGGCGGGGGCGAACTTTTCGGCGATGTCGTTCTCAGCGGCACCCAGAACGATGTCCACGCCTTCGAAAGCCTCGTCACAGGCCTCCTGAATGGTGACTTCCTCGCCCTTGAAGGTCAGGGTCTTGCCGGCACTTCTGGCGGAAGCAAGGGGGATCAGCTTGCCCACGGGGAAGTTGCGTTCGGCCAGAATCTTCATCATTTCCTGACCCACGGCGCCGGTGGCGCCCAGAATGGCAACGGTATAGAGTTTCATTGTAATTACCTCCAAACAAAAATGGTAGGGGAGGGCTGTGACCCTCCCGTACAGAAAGATGTTACTTTACGAAGCTGTTGTAGAGAACCTTGATGGCGGACTCGAAATCCTTGTTATCCACGCCGAAGATGATGTTCAATTCGTCGGGACCCTGGTTGATCATGCGGATGTTGATGCCGGATTCACCCAGAGCGGCGAAGATCTTACCGGAAATACCGGGACGGAAGGCCATCTTCCGGCCGACGGCGGCGACCACGGCGATGTTGTGGTGGACAGTCAGGGTGTCGGGCTGGGCCTCCTCCTGGATCTCAGCCATGATGGTGTACAGTTCCTTCTCGATGGCGGAGGTGGGCAGAACCACGGAAACATTGTCGATGCCGTTGGGGACGTAGTCCACGGAGATGTTGTGACGGACCAGAACCTTCAGAACCTTGTAAAGCACACCGACCTGGTTGCTCATGCCCTTCTTGGACAGGGAGATGATGGAGAAGTTCTTCTTGCCGGTGATGCCGGTGATGAAACGGTCGGGATCGTGATCGCCGGGGAAGGACTCCATGATCATGGTACCGGGAGCGGCGGGATCGTTGGTGTTGCGGATGTTCACGGGGATGTTCTTCTCACGGACAGGGAAGATACAGTCCTCGTGCAGAACCTGCGCGCCGGAGTAGCTCAGCTCACGAAGCTCGTCATAGGTGACCTCGGGGATGGCCTGGGGATCGTCCACGATCCGGGGGTCGGCCATGAGGATGCCGGAAACGTCGGTCCAGTTCTCGTAGACCTCGGCATCCAGAGCGGCGGCTGCCAGAGAACCGGTGATGTCGCTGCCGCCACGGGAGAAGGTGTGGATGGTGCCGTCGGGCATGGCGCCGTAGAAGCCGGGGATGACAGCGCCCAGACCGGGGGTGACGCGATCCCGCAGAGCCTTGTAGGATTCGGCCTGATTGACGGAGCCGTCCATGTTGAACTTGACCCAGTCGGCGGAGTCGATGAACTGGAAGCCGAGATATGCGGCCATCAGCTTGGCGGAGAAATACTCACCGCGGCTGACCAACTCCTCACGGGAGACCTGCTTGGCGTCGATGCGCTTCTTCAGCGCCTCCAGTTCGGGCTGCAGGTCCAGATCCAGATCCAGAGCAACCTGAATATCCAGGTAACGGCCGGAGATCATCTTGAAGATGCGGCTGCAGTCCACGCCGTACTTGACGTGGGAATAGCACAGATACAGCAGGTCGGTCAGCTTGTGGTCGCCGCTGTAACGCTTGCCGGCGGCGGAGACGATGACGATCTTGCGATCGGGGTCTGCCAGAAGAATGTCCCGGATCTTCCGGTACTGGCCGGCATCTGCCATGGAGCTGCCGCCGAATTTAACTACTTTCACTTGATTCTACCTTCTTCTTTGTAAATTAAGCAATTGCTGCGATGAATGCGTCGGGATTTTCCTTCAGCCATGCGTGGATGGCGGAGACGGAAATGGGTTCGGTGACAACGGCGCTGCCCCAGTTTTCGGCAACGGCTGCGGGCAGATCCTTGCCGCCGCGGACGTAGAAGCAGAGCTTCTCGTCGTTGCAGACGGTGACTTTCTCGCCGTAGGGGGAGTAGAAGCCACGGCCCAGCAGGATATCCTGGCAGTCCTGCACCACATTATATGCGGTGGGGTAGCGGCCTGCGCCCTGACCGTAGAAGCTCATCCGGTCGGACCACTGGCCGATCAGGGTGATCAGGTTATAGTTGGAGGGGACGGCGGCCTCGGGGTCGCCCTGGGGGATCAGAGTGGGCTGGACATAGACGCTGCACTTGCCATCCACCAGTTTGCCGGTGGAAATCAGCTTGCAGACCAGACCGTGGGCCTTGAAATTCTCCACATCGGCGGCGGTGATGCGGCTGATGCCGGCGGCGGGGACGCCTGCCTTGTCGATGCTGACGCCGAAGGCGATGTTGGAGGACAGGATGACCTTGTGCCAGGTGTCGATGCCCTCAACATCGGTGGAGGGGTTGGCCTCGGCGTAGCCCAGAGCCTGAGCCTGCTTCAGCGCCTCACCGTAGTCCAGACCCAGACGGGTCATGGAGTCGAGAATGTAGTTGCAGGTGCCGTTCATGATGCCACCCACCTTGTGGATCTTCTGGATCCGGCGGGAACGCTCCACCTCGGACAGCCAGCCGATGCCGCCGCCCACAGCTGCGGTGCAGCGGAACTTCAGGCCCTTGCTTTCGGCCAGGGGGATCAGATCGTCATAGAAGGTGGCGACCAGAGCCTTGTTGGAGGTGACGATGTTCTTGCCGGCCTCCATAGCGGCACGTACGAACTCGTAGGCGGGATGCAGGCCGCCCATGGCCTCGATGACGGTGTCGATGGTGTCATCGTTCAGGATGTCCTGAAAATTCTTGGTCACTTCCGCATCGGGAAGGGTGATATCTTCCAGGCACAGAACCTTGGCCACCTGGATGTCGTCCCGGTCGGCTACGATATCATAAACGCCGCGGCCAACGACGCCGAAGCCCAGCAATCCAATCTTCATAAAAAATGCCCTCCATATTTGGTCATTTTGGTAATTTGTAAAAACACGTGTGTCCAACACGAAAACACTTGCTTTTTTGACGGAAACAGTATATCATATAGCTTATTAAATTGCAATAGCACTAAAGCCAAGGATTTTCCGTAAAAAACGGAGTTTTTGTGCAATTGGCAAAGAAAACCCAAAACGGAGGAACAAACTATGCTGTATCATTCCACCCGGGGCGGCGGACAGGCCGTAGACAGCGCCCGGGCTGTGCTGGAGGGACTGGCTCCCGACGGCGGTCTGTATATGCCCGAAAATCTGCCCGAATTCGACTGGAAGGCCTGTCTGAAGGGCTCTGCTCAGGAAATGTCCACTGCCATCCTCTCCGCCCTGCTGCCGGAGATCCCCGATATGAGAACTCTGGTTTCCAAGGCCTACACCGGCAAATTTGAGACCGAAGAGCTGACCCCCACGGTGGCCGTGGGCGACTATTCTGTGCTGGAACTGTTCCGTGGCCCCACTTCCGCATTTAAGGATGTGGCGCTGTCCATGCTGCCCCAGCTGCTGACCACCGCCAAGGATGTGTGCGGTCAGAAGGAAGATATCATGATCCTCACCGCTACCTCCGGCGACACCGGCAAGGCTGCTCTGGTGGGTTTCCGGGATGTTCCCGGTGTTCGCATCTGCGTGTTCTACCCCAACGGCGGCGTCAGCCAGGTGCAAAGAGCCCAGATGGTCACCCAGGAGGGTGAAAATGTGGCGGTCTGCGCCGTGGAGGGCAATTTTGACGATGCCCAGACCGGCGTGAAGAATATTTTCGCCGACTGCCGGGGTAAGGAACTGCCCTTCGCCCTCAGCAGCGCCAATTCCATCAACATCGGCCGTCTGGCACCCCAGATCATGTACTATTTCAAGGCTTACCGGGATCTGCTGGATGCCGGCAAGATCCAGCTGGGCGACACCGTCAACTTCTCCGTCCCCACGGGTAACTTCGGTGACATTCTGGCCGGCTACTTCGCCAAGAAACTGGGTCTGCCGGTGGGTACGCTGATCTGCGCATCCAATGCCAACAATGTGCTGACCGATTTCATCCGCACCGGTACTTACGACAAGCGCCGTCCCCTGCTGAAGACAACTTCTCCTTCCATGGATATTCTGGTGTCCTCCAATTTGGAGCGGCTGCTGTATCTGATGAGCGGCGATACCGCTCTGGTGGCGGAGCTGATGGCGAAGCTGAACACGGAAGGCTGCTACACCGTCCCCGAGGCGCTGAAAAATGCCATCGATGCCGAGTTCTGGGCAGGCTGCTGCGACGATGCGAAAGCCGCCGAGACCATCGGCCGGGTATTTAATGAGAAGGGTTACCTCTGCGATCCTCACACTGCTTCCGGTTGGGTCGTTGCAGAAGATTATGTCAACCAGACCGGCGACAAGCGCCCCATGGTGGTGCTGTCCACCGCTTCTCCCTACAAGTTCCCGGCAGCGGTTCTTTCCGCCATCGGCGGCGACCTCAACGGCGATGAATTCGCCCAGATGGAGCGGCTGGAAGCCATGTCCGGCGTGAAGATCCCCAAGAATCTGGCCAATCTGCAGGGCATGGAAGAACGCCACACCGGCGTCATCGCCAAGGACAAGATGCTGGAGTTTGTTTTGCAGGCTTAATCCCGTCCTTACAATATAATTTGGAGAGAGAATATGAAACGAGTAACCATTCGCGTGCCGGCCACCACCGCCAACTTAGGCCCGGGCTTTGACGCCTTCGGCTGCGCGCTGAGCTTATATACCGACGTGACCTTCGAGGAGACCGAGTGGGGTCTGGAGATCACCGGCTGCGACGAGGCCTATACCGGCCCGGATAATCTGGCCTATGTGTCCTACTGCGCCGTGCTGGCCTCTATGAACGAGGAGGTTCGGGGCTTAAAGATCCACATCGATGCCAATATCCCCATCTGCCGCGGCTTAGGCTCTTCCGCCGCTCTGCTGGTGGCAGGCGCCATGGGTGCCAACGTCCTCCGGGGCAACAAGCTGTCCACCCAAGGCCTCTTAAACATCACCAACGCTATGGAGGGCCACCCCGATAACCTGGCCCCGGCTTTCTACGGAGGTCTGACCGCATCTATGGTGGACAACGGTCTGCCGGTGTGCGTGAATTTCCCCCTGCATCCCGAGTGGGAGTTCCTGGCCCTGGTGCCGGACTTCCACCTGTCCACGGAGAAGGCTCGTGCGGCTCTGCCAAATGAGTATTCCCGTGCCGATGCGGTGTACAACATCGCCCATGGCGCGCTGGTGCTGAAGGCTCTGGAGCTGGGTGACGAAAAGCTGCTGCGGACCGCCATGCAGGACCGCATCCACCAGAATTACCGCAAGAAGCTGATCCCGGACTACGAGAAGATCGAGGGTCTGGTTCGCACCACCGGAGCGGCTTTCTGCCTGTCCGGCGCAGGTCCGACCTTGTTGTGCATTACACAGGATGAGCGCCTTGAGGAAAAACTGGCAAAGAAGCTGGATTCCGTCACCACCGCCAAGTGGCAGATGATCCCTCTGCATATCGAGTTTGAGGGCGCACGAGTCATCGAAAGCGAATAAGTCGGCAATGGCCGACAGCCGATACGTGCCCGGTGCGGAGGTGATCGTTTCTTCCCTGCGCCGCGCGGTAACGCAACTGCATCATAAAACACAACATATAAAAATGGGCGGCCCGATTGGGCCGCCCTGCTTTGTTGCTTAGCAGCAGCCGCAGTTGTTGTCGCAGCCGCAGCGGTCGTTGTTCCAGTTGCTGTTGTTGCCGAAGCTATTGCCACAGCCGCAGTTGCACAGCAGCAGGATCAGGATGATGATCCACCACCAGTTGCCGCCGAAACAGTTGTTACCACACATAAGAATACCTCCAAGAATTTTTTGGAGCGGTTTGCCGCTCACTCCATGTTATTCCGGTGGCGAAAAAATGTTACAGCATAGAAAACGGGCATCCCGTGTGGGATGCCCATTCATTTACTAGATTACAGAGTACGCAGAGCGTCCACCAGCGCGGTCTTGCCGGCGGTCTTCTCGTCCTTGACCTTGATGACCTTGGCGGGGCAGCCTGCGACCACGGTATTGGGCTCCACGTCGCCCACCACGATGGCACCGGCGGCGACTACGGCATCGTGACCGATGCGGCAGCCCTCGATGACCACGGCGTTGGCGCCGATGAGGACATTATCCTCCACGATGACGGGGGTGGCGGAGGCGGGTTCGATGACACCGGCCAGCACTGCGCCTGCGCCCACGTGGCAATTCTTGCCCACAGTGGCACGGCCGCCCAGAACAGCGCCCATGTCGATCATAGTGCCGTCGCCGACAACAGCGCCGATGTTCAGAATGGCACCCATCATGATGACGGCGTTCTTGCCGATCTCAACCTGCTCGCGGATGATGGCACCCGGCTCGATCCGGGCAGGGATGTCCTTCGTGTCCAGCATGGGGATGGCAGAGTTGCGGCAGCCATTTTCGATCTCCAGATGGGCAAATTCGTTGCTTTCCAGCACGGGCTTGACGTCCTTCCAGTCGCCGAAGACGATCTTGCAGCCGTCGCCTGCGGGGAACTCGTGGCAGTTGGGGAAGGAAACAGGGGTCTTCTCCCAGACGTAGACCTTCACAGGGGTCTTCTTTTCGGAGGTGCGGATATATTCAATGATTTCCAAAGCATTCATGGCGATATCTCCTTTGGTAGAGGTTTTACCCATCATAGCACCTTTTTCCCGGAAACACAAGCAGAAATTGACACCGCTTTTCAAATAGGGTATAATTATGAGAAAAATCCCCCGAGGGAGGCTGTATCTATGCAGATCATCGAAGACCGCCGGGCGCTGCACCGGATCCCGGAACTGGAACTGAACTTGCCCAAGACTATGGAATACCTAAATAATGCCCTGTCCGGGCTGAAATGCACCCTGTTTTCCCCTGTGAAAAGCAGTTTGTGCGCCTATTTTGACTTCGGCAAAGAAGAAACACTGGCCTTCCGGGCGGACTGTGACGCGCTGCCCATTCAGGAGGCCAATGACGTTCCCTATGCCTCCACCTGCCCCGGCAAGATGCATGCCTGCGGTCACGACGGCCACATGGCCATCCTTTTGGAGCTGGCACGGCGGCTGGACAAAAAGGAAAGCCTGCCCCACAATGTGCTGCTCATTTTTCAGCCCGGTGAGGAGAGCCCCGGCGGCGCGAAGCCCCTGTGCGATACCGGTGTGCTGGCGCAGCATAAGGTAAAGACCATTTTCGGTCTGCATCTGTGGCCACAGCTGGAAAAAGGTGTGGTGTTCAGCCGGGAAAACGAGCTGATGAGCCACGCCAGCGAGATCACCGTGGATATTTACGGCAAGTCCGCCCATTTGGCGAAGGCTGTCGACGGCATCGACGCCATGGCGGCGGCGGTGGAGCTGCACAGACAGGTTGCGGCTGCCGAAAATAGCTTCGGCGAGGGCGTTTACCGGCTGATGAAGTTCGGAAAGATGGTCTGCGGCACGGCACGGAACGCCGTGGCGGCCCATGCCCATCTGGAGGGCAGCCTTCGGGCCTTTCAGGACGAGGTCTTTGACAGCTTGAAGGATAGCCTGTATGCGGCTGCGGAGGACATTCGGCGCAAGTTTGGCTGCCGGGTGGAGATCACCATGAGCGAGGGGTATCCTGCGGTGATGAACCCGGCCGATGTGTGCCGCCGGGTACGAAATGCGGCTGCTTTCCGGGAACTGGAAGAGCCCTCTATGACCGCCGAGGATTTTGCTTGGTACCAGCGGTTCGTGCCGGGTATGTTCTTCTTCCTTGGACTGGGTGACAGCCCTGCGCTGCACACCGTGAACTTCGATTTTGATGATAAAATTCTGTTGAAAGGCGCTGATTTCTTCGAGAAATTGGCGGAAAATTTCCAATGATTCCTTTGAATTCCAACCTCTCTGCCCTCAAGCGCAGCCAGATCCGGGTCTACACCAATCTGGCCCGGGCAACCGAAGACTGCGCCATGCTCACCATCGGTGAGCCGGATTTAAATACCCCCGAGGAGATCAAGGCGGCGGCTATTGCCGCAATTACTGCCGACCAGACCCACTATGCCCCCAATCAGGGCACATTGGAGCTGCGGCAGGCGGTGGCGGATTTTGAAAGCCGCCGGGGCAACGAAACGAAGCCGGAACAGGTGCTCATCACCATCGGCGCTTGCCAGGCGTTGTTTACCGCGCTGCTGGGTATTTTGAACCCCGGAGAGGAGGTTATCGTGCCGACTCCCGGATTCTCCCTGTATGATACCATCACCACCATCGCCGGCGGCAAGACCGTGGCGCTGGATGTCAGTAAGACCGGCTTCCAGATCGACGAAGCCGCGCTGGCAGCGGCGATCACCCCCAAGACCAAGGCCATCGTCATCAATTCTCCCTGTAACCCCACCGGCGTGATCTTTAACCGGGAGAGTCTGGAAATCGTGAAGAAGGCGATTTTGGGCAAGGACATTTTCCTTGTTTGGGACGGGGTCTACAGCCAGCTTTCCTATGGCGACTGCCCGGATCTGACGCTGGATGCAGAAATAAAGGATCAGACAATCCTCTGCCAGAGTTTCAGTAAGCCCTATGCCATGACCGGTTGGCGTGTGGGATATCTTGTATGCCCTGAGTATGTGATGGACCGACTGCTGCTGCTCAGCGCAGGCACCATTACGGCGGTTCCTACCTTTGTGCAGGCGGCAGCCATCGCTGCGCTGAAGGCGGACGTTGCGCCCATGAAGGAGATCTATGCCCGGCGCAGAGAATTCGTCTGCGGACGGCTGCGGCAGATGGGACTTACCTTCCCCAATCCGGAGGGTGCGTTCTATGTCTTTGTGGATATCAGCCGTTTCGGCATCGGCTCTGAGGAATTCTGCACCCGGATGATCCGGGAGGGTAAGGTGGCGGCGGTGCCGGGAAGCTGCTTCGGCGCGGAAGGATATATCCGCCTGAGCTACTGCTACAGCGACGAGGAACTGCAAAAGGGCCTTGACCGGATGGAGAAGTTCCTTGCCACACTGGAAGGTTGATTATGGAAACACGGAAATTATATTATGAAGACTGCCACTTAAGTCGCTTTTCGGGGGAGGTTTTGTCCTGCGAAAGAGGGGAAAAAGGCTGGGAAGTGATCTTGGATGCTACGGCTTTTTATCCCGAGGGCGGCGGACAGGCCTGCGATCTGGGAGTTTTAGGCGGTGTTCGGGTGCTGGATGTGCAGGAAAAAGGGGAACAGGTGGTTCACCTGTGCGACCATCCCTTGTGCGTGGGAGAAACGGTGGAGGGCGAAATCGACTACCGCCGCCGCTTTCTGCTCATGCAGCAGCACTCCGGCGAACATATCCTCTCCGGCGTGGTGCATCGCCGCTACGGCTACCACAACACCGGCTTCCACATGGGCAGCGAGGAAATCACCGTGGACTTTGACGGCGTGATCCCGGCAGAAGACCTGCCGGAGATCGAGGCTGAGGTCAACCGGGCGGTGTGGGAAAATATCCCCATCCGCTGCTGGTATCCAAGTCCCGAAGAACTGCCGAACGTATTTTACCGCACCAAAAAGGCCCTGCCCTGGCCGGTGCGGATCGTGGAAGTTCCCGGCTACGACAGCTGTGCCTGCTGCGGCGTCCATGTGGAGAGCACCGGCGAGATCGGGCTGGTGAAGCTGTTCTCTGTCATCGGTTTCCGGGGCGGCAGCCGGATGGAAATGGCCTGCGGCGCCCATGCGCTGGAAATGCTGAACCGGGCCTTTGCCCAGAATAAGCTGGTCAGTCAGGCTTTTTCCGCCAAGTGGCAGGAAACCGGTGAGGCAGCGCAGCGGATGAATCAGGCGCTGGAAGCGGAAAAATTTAAGGTAAATCAGTTGCAGAAACAGATTTTTACCTATATTGCAGAAAGTTATGTAAACTGCGGTGATGTGCTGCGGTTTGAACCCGGCCTGCAGAGTGTGCAGATCCGGGAATTGGCTGATGCCATCGCGGAAAACTGCGGCGGCGTGGCGGCGGTGTTCTCCGGGGAGGATGGCAAGGGCTATGGCTATGCCATGGTCACCCGGCAGGGGGACATCCGGGAGTTTGGTCGGGAGCTGACCAAGACCCTCTCCGGCCGGGGCGGCGGAAAGCCCAACTTCCAGCAGGGAAGTGTAGCGGCGAGCCGTGCAGAGATTGAAGCGTTCTTTAACCGAAAGGCAGGTGGCCTATGAATCGGGAGAGTTTGCTGTTTTTAGAGGCTTTTCGGGCCGCGCTGGAAGACAAGCAAGTGCCTTGGGGGGCGGAAGTGTCCCCGGAAAATCTCACCGGTGTGATGAATTTGGCGGAGCGGCACAAGGTGCTGCCCATGATCTATCAGAGTGTCCGGGGCAGCGAAGCGGCTATGCAGGCAGGCCCTCAATGGATGGCCCGCTACCGCAGCGCCACCATGCATGCGGTGATGCTCCAGACCCGGAAGGCGGCGGAGCTGATGCCGGTGCTGGAAGCTCTGCAAAATGCAGGCGTGAAGCCCCTTGTGGTCAAGGGCATCGTCTGCCGCCGGCTGTATCCCCATCCGGATCAGCGGTTTTCCACCGACGAGGACATTCTGGTGCCGGAAACCCAGTTCGCGGACTGCCACCGGGTGCTGGAAAGCTGTGGTCTTGCCACCAAAGACCCGGAGAGCGAAGCCTATGAACTGCCCTATTTCAGCCGGGAAGGCTCGCTGTACTTAGAGATCCACAAAAGCCTGTTTCCACCGGAAAATGAGGCCTTTGGTAGTTTAAACCGGTTCTTTTTCGATGTGGCGGAACGGGCCATCCTCATCGATGGCGTTCCCACTATGGGCTACACAGACCATATGCTGTATCTGATCTGCCATGCCTATAAGCATTTTATCCACTCCGGATTCGGTCTGCGGCAGGTCAGCGATATGATGCTGTTTGCCCAAGAGTGGGGCGAGGAAATCGACTGGGAATATGTCCTCGATTGCAGCCGCCAGATCCGGGCGGAGCGGTTCGCGGCTACCCTGTTCCGGATCGGCGAAGTTTATTTGGGTTTCTCGCCGGAGAAGGCCCATTATCCTGCCGGATGGCAGGCTCTCGCCGGAGAGCCGGAGAAAATGCTGGAAGACTTGCTGGAGGCAGGTATCTACGGAAAGACTGACCTGAGCCGCCAGCACAGCAGCACCATCACCCTTAACGCCGTGGCGGACAGCCACCGGGGCAAGCGGGGCGGCAGTATTTTGAAAACGGTCTTTCCGCCGGCGAAGGCATTGGAGGGAGCATATCCCTATCTGAAAAAAAGCGCCGCGTTGCTGCCCATTGCATGGGCCCAGCGGCTGATCAAATACGGAAAAGAGTCCGGCACCGCCGATAACCGGGCCACAGAGTCCATCCGGGTGGGCCGGGAGCGGGTGGCGCTGCTGCGGCAGTACGGAATTCTGGACGAATAAGGAGAGAAATACACGATGATCCGTGTGGCGACCCGGGCAGATGTGCCCGAAATTTTGGAAATTTATGCCCCTTATGTGGTGAACACCACCTGCAGTTTTGAATATGAGCCGCCTACGCTGGACGCATTTTATGAGCGGTTTGCATCTATTACAGACCGCTTTCCGTGGATCGTGTGGGAAGAAGATGGTCGGATTCTGGGCTATGCCTATGCCAGCGCCCCCTTTTCCCGGGCAGCCTACTCCTGGTGCGCGGAGCCTTCTATTTATTTAAGGAAGGAAAGTTGGGGCAGGGGCGTTGCAAAGAAACTGTACGACGCGCTGGAAGAGCTGCTGCGGCAGCAGGGTTTTCAGGTAATGTATTCGCTGATCACCGAGGGCAACGAAAACTCCCTGCGCTTCCACGAAAAGTGTGGCTATGTATTAAAAACCGTGCTTCCGAACTGCGGATTCAAATTTGGACGGTGGTTGGGGCTGGTTTGGATGGAAAAACGGCTGAAAACTGTCGAAATTCCCAGTTGTATGCCGGTTAAATGGTCGGAGTTTATGCAGGATGGACAAAAGATTTCTGATATTTTAGATAGTTTGTCTCTTTCCTAAACAGCAAAAATATGTTATGTTATGCGTGGGGGAGAATACGCCTTTTTGGCGGAATTCTCCAATGAATGCGTAGCATCGTAACATTTTATATAAGGAGCTGTGACCATGTATTTTCAGAAGAAACGCGTAATTGCCATGCTGCTGGCCGGTGGCCAGGGCAGCCGCCTGCATGTCCTGACCCGGAAAACCGCCAAACCTGCGGTTCCCTTCGGCGGTAAGTATCGCATCATCGACTTCCCCTTAAGCAACTGTGTCAACTCCGGTATCGACACCGTGGGCATTCTGACCCAGTATCAGCCCCTGGAACTCAACGAGTACATCGGCAACGGTCAGCCCTGGGGCCTGAACAAGACCCACAGCTGTGCGCAGGTCCTGCCTCCCTATGAGCGTCACGACAAGAAGTCCGGCTGGTACAAGGGCACAGCCAACGCCATCTACCAGAACATCGACTTCGTCGACCGCTTTAACCCCGACTATGTTGTCATTCTCTCCGGCGACCACATCTATAAGATGGATTACGCCGCCATGGTCGAGTACCATGAGAAGAACAACGCCTCCTGCACCATCGCCGTGCGTAATGTTCCTCTGGAAGAGGCTTCCCGTTTCGGCATTCTGAACACCAACCCCGACAACTCCATCTACGAGTTCGAGGAGAAGCCCAAGCAGCCCAAGTCCACCAACGCCTCCATGGGTATCTACTGCTTCAACTGGCAGGTTCTGCGCGATGCCCTGATCGCCGACGAGGATGACCCCAAGTCCTCCAATGACTTCGGCAAGAACATCATCCCCAATCTGCTGAACGCAGGTCACAAGATGATGGCTTACAACTTCGACGGCTACTGGAAGGACGTCGGTACCATCGATTCCCTGTGGGAAGCCAACATGGAGATCCTGGGCAAGGAGCCTGAGTTCCAGCTCCGCGGCGACAAGCGCTCCACCATCTACGCCCGCAACTCCGCGCTGCCCTCCTCCTATATCGACGAGGATGCCAAGATCCGCAACGCCTTCGTGGCTGAGGGCTGTGAGGTCTATGGTACCGTCAAGCACTCCGTGATCTCCGTGGGCTGCACCATTGGTGAGGATGCTCTGGTGGAGGATGCGGTGGTCATGCCCGGTGTCGTCATCGAGGCCGGCGCCATTGTCCGCAACGCCATCCTGGGTGAGAACTCCAGAGTCGGCAAGAACGCCGTAGTCGGCGGTGTCTTCGCTGAGGGTGAGAAGAAGCAGATCAGCGTCACTTCCAAGGGCGCTGTCGTCGAGGCCAACACCGTGCTGCTGCCCGGTGACATGCTGTAAGAGGAGGTTTCCGCTATGAACGTAATGGGTATCATCTTTACCAATGACGCAAGCCTGGGCGAACTGACCAACAAGCGCACCATGGCTTCCCTGCCCTTCGGTGGCCGCTATCGCCAGGTGGACTTTGCGCTGTCTAATTTGAGCTGCGCCGGTGTCCGTCATGTGGGTATCATTTCCCGTCATAACTACCAGTCCCTGATGAATCACGTCGGCAGCGGCGAAGAATGGGGCCTGGAAATGGAAGAGGGCGGTCTGGAATTCCTGACTCCCTACGCTATGTCCACCAGCCACGCATACCGCGGCAAGCTGGAATCCCTGGCCAATGCTATGGACTTCCTGGAGGTCGGCCCTGAGGATGAGCTGGCTGTGCTGATCGACTCTGCTGTGCTGAGCAACCTGGATCTGAAGGCAATTCTGGATGCCCATGTGGCTTCCGGCAAGGATGTCACCGTGGTCACCAAGGCCGGCATCTGCAACGGCGAGAAGAAGATCGACCTGGCTCTGAAGGTGGAGAACGGCGAAGTTACCGATATGGTGGTGGACTATGCCGCTCCCGAGGATTACGTTGCCTCTATGGATGTCTTCGTGGTCAACAAGAAGTGGCTGATGAAGTCCGTTCAGGAGATGATCGCACGGGACAAGTTCCACATGGACCGTGATCTGGTGCTGGGCGGCTGGAATCGTGGTCTGGTGTCTGTGAATGTCTATCCCTTCGAGGGCGTTGCCATGTTCAATGACACCGTGGAAGAGTATTTCTACAGCAGCCTCTCCCTGATCAAGAAGGAAGTCCGCCATGATCTGTTCAATGGCAACCATCCTATCTATACCAAGGTTCGCGACCGTGTTCCTACCTACTATGGCGAGGACTGCGAGGTCGAGGACTGCCTCATCGCCGACGGCTGCATGCTGGAGGGCGAAGTGGAGAATTCCGTTCTGTTCCGTCAGGTCACTGTGGGCAAGGGTGCTGAGGTCGAGGACTGCATCGTGATGAACGACTGTGTCATCGGCGAGGGCGCTGAGCTGAAGTATGTGATCCTGGACAAGAATGTTACCGTGACCCCCGGTGCCAAGCTCTGCGGCACCAAGAAGAATCCGATCATCGTAAAACGAGGAGAAACCGTATGAAAATTGCCATCTGCGCTTCCGAGGGCGCGCCCTATGTAAAATCCGGCGGCCTGGGTGACGTGATGGAGGCTCTGCCTGCCGCTTTGGCCCGGATCCCGGGCAACGAAGTGGTGCTGATCCTTCCTTACTATAATAAGATCAAGACCAACGAGGCCTTCAAGGTCGAACGTGTGGCCGAGTTCCGCGTGGGTCTGGGCTGGCGGCAGCAGTATGCCGGCCTGCTGAAGCTGACCAACCGTACTGACGGCGTTCAGGTCTACTTCATCGACAGCGAATATTACTTCGGTGCCCGTACCGGTGCCATCTACGGCGATATGGATGACGGTGAGCGTTTTGCTTACTTCTCCAGAGCCTGTCTGGATGCGCTGGCCATCGTGGAGTTCATCCCCGACGTGATCCAGTGCAACGACTGGCAGACCGCTCCCGTGCCGATCTACCTCAAGTCCATGTATCAGCACATCTTCGGCAAGACCCGCTGCATGTACACCATCCACAATATCGAGTATCAGGGCTGGGCCAACTCCAGCTTCTTCGATGATGTGCTAGGTCTGCCTTGGGAGTATCGCGGCGTGCTGGATATGAACAACTCTGTCAACGTCATGAAGGGCGCCATCGAAACCGCCGATCTGGTCACCACTGTGTCCGAAACTTACGCCCGGGAACTGATGTATCCTTACTATGCCCACGGTCTGGACGGCATCCTGGCCAACGCCGCATGGAAGCTCACCGGCATCACCAACGGCATCGATACCAATACTTTCAACCCCGAGACCGATCCTGCCCTGCCCGCCCATTACAATGCCGAGACCTTCGTGGAAGGCAAGGCTGCCTGTAAGGCTGCGCTGCAGGAGGAAGTGGGTCTGCCCGTCAAGCCCGATGTGCCGCTGATGGTCATGGTCACCCGTCTGGCCGGCCATAAGGGCCTGGATCTGCTGTGCTACATCGCCCGCCGTCTGCTGTGGGAGGAAGATGCTCAGCTGCTGATCCTGGGCACCGGCGAACCCCAGTACGAGACCTTCTTCCGTGAGCTGCAGGAGCAGTTCCCGGATCAGGTGGCTGCCAAGATCACCTTCAATCTGAAGCTGGCTGCCCGGATCTATGCCGGCGGTGACGTTTATCTGATGCCTTCCAAGTCCGAACCCTGCGGCCTGAGCCAGATGAACGCCATGCGCTACGGCACCGTGCCTGTGGTTCACGCCACCGGCGGCCTGAAGGACACCGTTCCTCCTGCTGATCAGGATGGCAAGGGCGGTCTGGGCTTCACCTTCCAGAGCTACAATGCCGACGACTTCCTGGCATCTCTGAAGCGCTGCCTGTATCTGTACAACCACAACCGGGAAGGATTCCGGGATCTGCAGAAGCGGGAGATGGAGCAGGACTTCAGCTGGGATGTGCCTGCCGGCCGTTATATGGAGCTGTTCCAGCACATGTGCAGCTGGTAAAATCGACTTACAAAATACCGGTCTCGGAAGAGACCGGTATTTTTATGTATAGATCCCTCACTTTTGGGCAACAATCCCGATCGAGGTGATTGATATGAAGGTAAGAGAAGTGATGACCGGCCCGGTGATCCGCATCCATCCGGAGGAGACGGTTTCCGTGGCGGCACGGACGCTTGCAAATCACAACATCGGTATTTTGCCGGTCTGCGGCAGTGACGGCAGACTCTGTGGCCTTGTGACGGACCGGGATCTGGTGACGCGGTGCGTGGCATCGGGCAGAGATCCGGGGCGGACGCAGGTTCGTGAGGTTATGACAGGGCGGGTGATCTCCGTCCAGCCGGATGCGGATGCAGGAGCCGCAGCGCATCTGATGGGCCGGGAACAGATCCGCCGCCTGCCGGTGACGGAGAACGGGAGACTGTGCGGCATGATTAGTTTGGGGGATCTGGCGGTGCGTCAGGAGACCGGATATGACGCCGGGGACGCTCTGGCAGATATCAGCGCCAATCTGTCACGAAAAGACAAATGACCGCGGGCAAAATACACGAAAAAAGAGTAGAAAAATTGTGAAATAATGCTTGACAAATGGCCTTTGTGATGCTAATATATGCAAGCTGTCCGCAAGGGCCGCACAGAGAACACGAAAAGTTCCGAAAGAATTGAAAAAAGTTCTTGACAAACGGGACTGTTTGTGGTAAACTCAAACAGTTGCCTGATGAGGAGCGGAAACGCTTGGAGGGCAGCGAACAGCACAAAAGATTTTGAAAAAACTTGAAAAAAGTGCTTGACAAAATCGACAAGATGTGCTAACATATAAAAGTTGGCTGCGGCGCTGAAAAACGTCGAAAAGCCACGGTCTGTACCTTGTAAATTGAATAACGTAAAGAC
>JAGKTU010000029.1 GCA_021153265.1 Clostridia bacterium | reverse complement strand
GCCCCGCACCGCTGAATTCTACAAGCAGCGTCCCTGCGTCCGGATGGTCATAACCGCGGCCCGGATTCTGGACGAATATATTGCCGAGCATCCGGTGAAAAACTAATTTTCAGGGTAGCTGCATGAACGATCTGATTTACAATCAGGGGGACATTCCGAAGGAGAAATGGCGCTACGGCCTGCGCTCCAGCGCTGCCACCGGCTGCGGTTGGATCGCCACCTACAATGCCCTGCGGCTGATGGGCCACCCGGCGGACCCGGAGGAGCTGATCCGCTATTACGAGCGCCAGCTGCCCCTCATCCACGGCAACACCGGCACCGCCATCTGGGGGCCTGCGCTGTATTTTAAGCAGCACGGCTTCCCGGTAAAGGTGGAGGCTAAGCTCAGCCGCTTTGACACCCTGGGCAAGACCTCCGACGTGTGCATTCTCTTTTACTGGTGGCGAAACGGCTGGAAACTGGGCGCCCATTTCGTATGCTTGCAGTACCGGGACGGTGCGTTTGTGGGCTATAACACCTACCGCAATTCCACCGGCCCAGACCGTTACGGCGAAAGTCTGGAAGCATTCCTAAAAAAGCGCAAATACTTCGCTACCGTCCTCTTCGGCATCCGAAACCGGGCAAATTAGCCCAAATCCCCTGAAAATTACCGATGCAACCGGAAGTTTACAGATAGAAACAGGAAAATGCTGGCTTTTTTCGGCCGTATGTGGTATCCTCCGGGCATGACGCAGCGTTAAAATGCAAAGGAGAAAAAACATATGACACTTGGAGAAAAAATCGCAAAGCAGAGAAAGGCGCAAAATCTGACTCAGGAGCAGCTGGCACAGCTGTTGGGCGTATCCCGTCAGTCCATCAGCAAGTGGGAGTCGGACATCGCCTACCCGGAAACGGACAAACTGATCCGTCTGGGAGATATCTTTCACTGTTCCATGGACTACCTGTTAAAAAACGAAGTCACAGAATCCGACGGCGCCGCCCGCACAGACACCGCCCCCGTTTTTGAGCAGCTCCGCACCACCTTTAATATGCAGCTCCGGGAGCGCAAGAGCGAAAGAGAAGTCTGGGGCATGCCTCTTTACCACATCGGCCGGGATGCCAGAGGTTTCTTCGCCATCGGTCTGAAAGCCCGGGGCGTGTTCGCCATCGGTCTTCGGGCAAAAGGCGTCGTATCTTTGGGACTGCTCTCCATGGGCATCCTGTCCATCGGCCTGCTGTCCCTTGGCCTGCTGGCTTTCGGTACATTCTCGCTGGGTCTGATTGCGTTGGGTGCCATCGCTTTGGGACTGTTCGCCGCCGGCGCAGTCAGCATAGGCGTCGTATCCATTGGCGCATTGTCCGTGGGCTGCTTCAGCGGCGGTGCGGCAGCTTACGGCAAATATGTGGCAGTGGGCGACTATGCCCAAGCTGCCATCGCCATCGGCAAAACCGAAGCCGTGGGCAGCGTGTACGGCCACGTTGGCCAAACCTCCAATGCTGATCTTGACTTGATCCATAGTTGGCTGGCTATCCATGTGCCAAGCTATCTTGTCTGGGCAAAGGAACTGTTCCAGTTGTTGTTTTTCTTCTGATAAAAAGAGCCACCCCAACCGGGGTGGCTTTTTCATTTCCCAAATCTTCTTGCATAGCCGCACTTTCGGCACAGTTCCTCCGTTGCCTGCCCCCGGCAGAAGCCCTCGTACATTGCCTTTGCCCGCTGACTGTCCAGAATTTCTCCCAATTCCTGCCGGAATAGGTTGCCAAGGGCGATATCGCCCTCGTGATCTAAGCAGCAGGGGATCACTGTACCGTCGCACAGCACGCCGATCTGATCCTTCAGACCGTAGCAGAACACCTTTTCGCCGCCCTCCGGGGCATTTAAGTCCGGCCAGTCGAACTTGTCGCCATGTTCCAGATAGACCCGGTCTGCGATCCGTGTTCCTTTCCGTACCTGCACCCAAGATCCGGGGAAGGCGAGGTGCATGGCATCGAGGATCTCTCGGTTTTTCTCATCCAGTCCACCTGCGTTCCACAGCCGGTAGGTGATGAGCTTCTTTCCCTTTGCCGCCTTGCCAAAATCAAAGCATCCCCGCAGATATTCTTCGAAAGGCATGCTCAGATCGTTAGCCTCGAAGGCGTGCAGCGAAATGTTGACCTTGTGCAAGGCAGGGGAGGACAACAGCATCTCCTGCTTTTTAGGCAACAGCGTGCCGTTGGTGGTGAGGATCACCTTAAAGCCGGATTCTCCTGCCATTTCCAGAAACCGTTCCAGCTTCGGATGGCACAGCGGCTCACCCATCACATGAAAGTATAGAAAATCCGTCCAATCCCGCAGCTTGGGCAGAAGGAAAGCAAATTCTTCCCCCGTCATGGCCCTATTCTGCCGCTTTGTGCCGGGGCAGAAGCTGCAGCGCAGGTTGCACAAATTGGATATTTCTACATATACCTTCCGAAATCGTTTCATATGCGCGCCTCCCATTCATCTGCGTCCTATCATACACATTTTTTCGAAAAAATCCACTAAATTCCACCAAATTGTCTACGTTTACAAAAAACGTGCCATATTTCTGGAATCTTTGTTCATGGAAAAAGGAAAATTCGAATGTTATAATCAAAACTGAGAAATTGTCCGGCAGTGCGCCGAAAAGCCGCTGCCAGGATTTCCAAGTTTACATCCTGCGCCTCATGCCGTATGATGTAAGTACCCCCTATACAACGAAAACGGAGGAAAAAACATGAAGAAGATTACCATCATTCTCGCCCTGGTGCTGATGGTCAGCCTGCTCGCTGGCTGCGCCGGTACCACCGTGATTTACACGGACTGCACCTGCCCCGCCGGCGGCCACACCGCCGCTCCCCAGCCTGCACCCCAGTCTGCACCCGAGGGCGCTGTCAAGACCGGTCTGGCCATCGTTCCCGTGGTCAAGGGCACCGATGCCGGCGAAGCCGACGGCAAGGTGGAGTTTGACGTGACCCTGGTTGCCGTCACCGTGGACGATAACGGCGTCATCACCGACTGTGTCATCGACAGCCTGGGCACCACCGTGGCTTTCACCAACGCCGGTGCTATCAATCCCGAAACCAATAAAGCCCCTGTCACCAAGAACGAGCTGGGCGAAGCCTACGGCATGAAGGCCTATGCCGGCTCCAAGTACGAGTGGAACGAGCAGGCCGCCGCTCTGGCAGACTACGCCGTGGGCAAGACCGTTGACGAGCTGAAAAACGGTGCCGTGGACGAGACCGGCAAGGCAGCCGATGCTGATCTTGCCTCTGTTGCCACCATCTATATCGGCGGCTATGTGGGCGCCATCGAGGTGGCTGTGGGCAATGCCCAGCATCTGGGCGCACAGGCTGGTGACGAGCTGCGCCTTGCCACCACCGCCAAGGTCTCCTTCACCGATGCCGCCGCCGATGCCAATGGTCTGATCCAGCTGGACTGCGATGCTGTGGCGCTGACCATGAAGGACGGCGTCATCACCTCCTGCGCTCTGGACAGCCTGCAGGCCAAGGTGAATGTGGATGCAACCGGTGTTGTGAAGGATCTGAACGCCGCACCCCTGACCAAGAACCAGCTGGGTGAGAACTACGGCATGGTCGCTTGGGGCGGTGCCAAGTACGAGTGGAACGAGCAGGCTGCCAACTTCGCCGCCTACGTCACCGGCAAGACCCCCGCTGAGGTTTCCGGTATTGCCGTCAATGAGGCTACCTATCCCACCGATGCCGACCTGACCACCGGCGTTACCATCGCCATCGGCGGCTTCCAGGCTCTGATCGCCAAGGCCACCGCCTAAATCTATGAAAAAGCGAACTCTTGCCTGGCTGCTGGCCTTGATGCTGCTGCTGACCGGCTGCAGCCATGGCGAAGCCGCCCCCGGCAAGCAGTATAAGGCATCCTTTCTGACGCTCTTCGATACCGTCACTTATATCAGCGGCATCGCCCCCAGCGAGGAAGCCTTCCAGACCACCGCCCAGTCCATCCATGACGAATTGCTCGTTTACCATCAGCTTTTCGACATTTACCACGACTATGACGGCATCCACAACCTGAAAACCGTCAACGACAATGCCGGTATCGCCCCGGTGAAGGTTGATCGGAAGGTCATCGACCTGCTCCTTGATTGCCGGGAGTATTATGACCTCACCGGCGGTCGGGTCAATGTGGCCATGGGCAGCGTCCTGCGGCTGTGGCACAATGCCAGAACCGCGGGTCTCAATGACCCTGCCAATGCCCATCTTCCGGACCGGCAGGCTTTGGAAGAAGCCGCCAAACATACCAGCTGGGATACCATCGTCATCGACGAAGCCGCATCCACGGTCTTCATCCAAGACCCGGAACAGCTTTTGGATGTGGGCGCTGTTGCCAAAGGCTGGTCTGTCCAGCGTGTGGCGAAGAACGCACCTTCGGGGCTTCTGCTCAGCGTGGGCGGCAATGTCTGCGCCACCGGCCCCAAGGATTCGGACAACACCCCTTGGGTGGTTGGTATCGAAGACCCCAATGGCGGCGGCTATTTGCACACCCTGAATGTGCGCACAGGCTCTCTCGTCACCAGTGGCGATTACCAGCGCTACTATGTGGTGGAAGGCAAACCCTACCACCATATCATCGACCCGGACACCCTCATGCCGGCGCAAAACTGGTCCTCCGTCACCATCATGTGTGACGATTCGGGCCTTGCCGACGCCCTTTCCACCGCCCTGTTCCTGCTGCCCCAGGCAGAGGGCCAGAAGATTCTGGAAACCTGCGGTGCGGAAGCCATGTGGGTAGATTCTGCCGGCCGATGCTATTACAGCCCCGGATTCCGGGACCATATCAGAACATAATTGAGGTGAAGCTATGAAACACCTGTTTTTTGGAGGTATCCACCCCTCCTACCGTAAGGAGCTGTCCGCCAAGGAAGCTCCGGCCCCTGCCGTGATCCCCGAGCAGGTGGTCATCCCCATGCTCCAGCACATCGGTGCCCCCTGCCAGCCCCTGGTACAGGTGGGTGATTATGTGCAGTTGGGTCAGAAGATCGGTGACGGTCAGGGCCTGTGCGTGCCTGTCCACGCCTCCGTCTCCGGCACCGTCATCGCCATTGAGCCCCGGCCCCATGTCAGCGGCCGGATGATCGAATCCGTAGTCATCCAGAACGATTTTCAGGATACTACCGTAGAATTCGTGAAAAACGACCTGCCGCTGGATCAGCTGGACTCCGACCAGGTCCTGCACACCATCCGGGAAGCCGGCATCGTGGGCATGGGCGGCGCAGCCTTCCCCGGCAACGTCAAGGCCGTCTCCGCTATGGGTCATGTGGACACTCTGATCGCCAATGCCTGCGAGTGCGAGCCTTATATCACCGCCGACGATACCCTCCTGCGCCACGATGCCGAGCATGTCCTGCAGGGTATGCAGATTCTGAAGCAGGTCCTCCAGCCCGAGCGCGTGGTTCTGGCTGTGGAGGACAACAAGGCCGAGGCTATTGCCAAGGTTCGCTCCATTCTGTCCCAGTACTCCGGCATTGAGCTGGCAGTTCTGCCCACCCGCTACCCCCAGGGCGCAGAGAAGCAGCTCATCCAGGCGTTGACCAAGCGGGAAGTCGCCCCCGGTAAGCTGCCCGTGTCCGTGGGTTGTGCCGTGTTCAACGTCTCCACCTTCGCCGCCATCTACCGTGCGGTGCGCCTGGGAACGCCGCTGACCCAGCGTATCGTCACCATCTCCGGCGAAGCCATTGCCGAACCCCAGAACTTCCTGGTCCGCATCGGCACTTCCTTCCATGACCTCATTAAGATGGCCGGCGGCCTGCATGACCGCACCGAGCGTGTCATCAGCGGTGGCCCCATGATGGGCTTCGCCCAGAGCGATCTGGCTGTCCCTGTGGTCAAGGCGACGAACTCCATTTTGTGCCTGCTGAAGGATCAGAACGGCGCGGCGGAGAACCCCGTCTGCCTGCGCTGCGGCAAGTGTGTGGGTGTCTGCCCCATGCGCCTGCAGCCGCTTTACATGTACCGCTATGAAATGGCCGGCAATCTGAAGGAACTGGAGCGCCTGCACCTGATGGACTGCATCGAGTGCGGCAGCTGCGCCTTCACCTGTCCCGGCAAGCTGCCTCTGGTGGAGCATTTCCGCCTTGGCAAGAAAAAGTTGAGGGAGGCCAGCGCAAAATGAAACTGACCGTCGCTTCATCCCCCCATATCCGGGGTGATTTCCGCACCAGCCGTCTGATGCTGGACGTGGTTCTTTCTCTGATGCCTGCTCTGTTTGTCGGCATCTTCGTGCTTGGCCCTCAGGCTGCACTGGTCACCGTGGTGTCCGTTGTCACCGCTGTCGCCGCTGAGTGGCTGTATGAGATCGTGATGAAAAAGCGGGTCACCTTAAAGGACTGCTCCGCTCTGGTCACCGGCCTTCTGCTGGCTCTGACCCTGCCTGCCACCACCCCTCTGTGGATGGTCGCCCTCGGCAGCGCCTTTGCCATCGTGGTAGCCAAGCTTATGTGGGGCGGTCTGGGCCAGAATGTGTTCAATCCCGCTCTGGCAGCCCGCGCCTTCCTGATGGTGCTGTTCCCGGCAGCTTTGACCCGGTATGCAGGCGTGGACGCCGCCACCGGCGCAACCCCTCTGCACCATCTGGTCATGCTCACCCCTCCCGATCAGTCCATTCTGGATATGTTCCTTGGCAATTGCCCCGGCTCCATCGGCGAGCTGTCCGCTCTGGCTCTGCTGCTGGGCGGCGCATATCTGGTGTTCCGCAAGGTCATCTCCATCCGCATCCCCGCGGCCTACATCGGCACCGTTGCTGTACTGACTCTGGTGTTCTCTAAGGGCGACAATGCCCTGGAGTGGATGCTCTATCAGCTCTTCTCCGGCGGCATTATGCTGGGTGCCATCTTCATGGCCACCGACTATGCCACCTCTCCCGTCACTTCTCTGGGCCAGATCCTCTTCGGCATCGGCTGCGGTATCCTCACGGTGATCTTCCGTTACTACGGTCTGTTCCCCGAAGGTGTCACCTACGCCATCCTGCTGATGAACCTGCTGACTTGGGCCATTGACCGCTATACGCCGCCTCGCCGTTTCGGCACCAAGAAAGGAGGCAAGGCATGAATAAAAAGATCCTGCTTCCTGTTCTGACTCTGCTGATCTGCGCGCTGGTGCTGGTGGGACTGAATGCAGGCCTGTCCGGTGTTGCCGCATCCAAGGCGGAAGCTGAACTCACTGCCAAAATGCAGGCCATTCTCCCCGGCAGCGAGACCTTCACCGAGGAAACCTACACCGGCGACGATGCCAATATCCGCCGTGTCTTCGCCGCTGAGAACGGCTACGTCATTGAAGTTGCCACCAATGGCTACGCCGGCGAGATCACCATGCTGGTGGGCGTCGACAAGGACGGCAAGGTCACCGGTCTGCAAGTCCGGGATATGGAGGAGACCTTCGGCCTGGGCGGCGAAGCCCTGACCGACCATGAATTCCTCCGCCAGTACCTGCAGACCTCCGGCGAAGCCGAAGTGGGCGTGAATGTGGATGCCATCACCGGTGCCACCGTCACCTCCAAGGCCATCACCCGCTGCGTCAATTCTGCCGTTGCCTATGTCACCGGCGCGGATGCGTCCTCCGGCGCAACTTCTTAAGGAGGTACTCATCATGAAAAAGAATTCTTACCTGCTCAACACCCTTCTGGCCGTTTTTGTCATGATCGCTCTGGCCGTTATGGTGCTGGTGCGTACATTCCAGCCTGCCGCCATCCTGCCGGTGCTGAACATCCCCAACATGGTTCTCATCTCTCTGGTGGCGTTGCTGATGGACTACTTCCTGGCGCCTGAAGCTGACCGCTGCTACATCTGCATCCCGGTGTTCTCCGTGCTGACTTTCGGCCTGCTGCCCTTGGCTGCCGGCTTTGCCACCGTTGCCAATGCTTGGATTCTGGCGCTGGTCGGCGGTGCAGTCTTCACACTGGTCACTTGGCTCTTCAGCTCCATGACACAGCGCATGGCCACCGGCCGCACCTCCAAGCTGGCTGCCGTGGCAGGCGCCCTTGGCATCTGGCTGGCATTCCAGTGTTTCAGCGGCATCATCCTGTAACAGTGCAAGCCAAAGGTCCGTCGGCGCATAGCCGGCGGATCTTTGGCATAAGCTGCATCAAGGAATTGTCGAAGAAATCAAAAATTAGCAAAACGGTTTTGCAGAAATAATATAAAATATAGGTTGCAACTGGACTCAATGCATGATAAAATACAAAATATAATAATTCCTTAAGGAATGGCGGAGAAATATCCGACCAGCCGGGCGGGAATGGATTTATTACGAAGAAAGGGAGAACAAAATGGCTTTTTTGGATGGAATCGGCAAGAAATTGTCCCAAACCGGACAGGATGTCATGAAGAAGACCCGAAACTTCGCTGACAGCACCAAGCTCACCGGTATGATCGCCGATGAGGAGCGGAACATCAATTCGTTGTATCCCCAGATCGGCAAGGCCTATTACGAACTACATAAGAACGACCCTGAATATGCCCTGAGCGAGCTTGTAGGGGCTGTCAACGATGCCTTCGCCCGAATCGAGCAGCTCAACGATCAGATCGCCGCCATCAACGGCAGCCAGAAGTGCCCCCGCTGCGGCGCCAACGTTCCCGAGGGCGGTATGTTCTGCAACTCCTGTGGCGCGAAGATGCCTCCCAAGGCAGAGCCTGTCGCAGCTGCCGAGAAGATCCGCTGCACCAATTGCGGCGCTCAGATCCCCGGCGACCAGCGGTTCTGCATTTACTGCGGCACCGAGGTGGTCCAGCCCACTGCACCCAGAACCAAGGTCTGCGGCAACTGCGGCAGAGAACTGGAGGAGAATGCCGCTTTCTGCACCGGCTGCGGCAGTCCTGTGTAAACCCGACTGGGTAAATCAACAGCAAAAACTGCATCTATGCAGATAATTAGCACCCCATAACAATCGAAAGAGAGGTTATCACAATGTTTTGTCCGAATTGCAGAAAGGAACTTCCCGAAGGAACCAAGTTCTGCGGCGGCTGCGGTACCCCCATCGCTGTAAGTCAGGCACCCGCGGCGCCTGCCCAGCCTGTACCCGCCAGCGATTTTGCTGAGCCCGTCAGCCCCATGTCCTACGAGGCTCCTGTGGCAGCACCCGTTAAGCCCGCAGAGAAGGGCGCGGATGTCAAGGCTATCCTCAACAACATCAAGAACACCGTAGTGGATACCGTCAAGAAGATCCCTTCCAAGTATCTGAAGATCGGTGCCGCAGCAGTGGCTGTTGTGCTGCTGATCGTTCTGGTGTCCAGCCTGTTCGGCGGCGAGAAGGCTCCCAACTTTGCCCTGTACATGAAGGATGAAGAGGTCTACTTCACCAACCTGAACGGCAAGGCCGGCAAGCTGGTGACGGATGAGGAGATGGAAAACTACAGAATCACCATGGACGGCAAGAAGCTGTTCTACATTGACGGTGAGGGCGATCTGTACTACTCCAAGACTTCCAATTTCAAGAAGCCCGTTGAGCTGGATTCCAAGGTTTCTCAGTTCTGGGTCAGCGAGAATGGCAAGACTGTTGTTTACAAGACCAGCAGCGGCGCTCTGTATACGCACAACCTGAAGAAGGAAGAAAAGATCGCCAAGTATGCCGGTGACGTCGCGGTTTCTCCCGACGGCAAGATCATCTACTTCATGAACGATGACGGCGATTACGTCTGCTGGAAGAACGGCAAGGAAGAAGAGATCGACGACCGCATCGATATCGAGTACATCAGCGAGGATTTCAAGACCATCATCTATAGCGATGGCAAGGACATCTTCCTGAAGAAGATCGGCAAGGAAGCTAAGGAGATCGCATCCGACATTGCCGGCACCACCGGTATCACTGCTGACGGCACCTTCTACTTCTGGACCTATCCCGAGGGAGACGCAGGCGACTACTTTGACGATAAAGATCTGGACGGCGAGATGAACTTCCTGTGCACCCTGTACTACTTCAACGGCAGCAAGGCAAAGAAGATCGCCAACAATGTCTATGTGGATACCGATCTGAGCACCTCCAACATGAACGGTGAGAAGGTTGCTATCTTCTACTACCAGTTCGGCAAGGTCGCAGAGGGCGATCTGGATTATGAGGATCTGAAGGATCTGTGGGAAGACATGGACTATGAAGAGGCCATGATCGAGCTGCTGACCGATGTCTCCGGCAAGTGCACCCGTTATATCGGCATCAACGGCAAGGCCGGCAAGGTCAAGCTGGAGGAAGAATTCTCCAGACTGTACCTCAGCTCCAATGGCAAGACCATGTACGCTCTGGTGGACGTTGAGGACGGCGAGGGCACTCTGATGAAGGCCTCCGTCTCCGGCAACAAGGTCAAGACCTTCAAGGAAGTGGACAGCGATGTCAGAGCCTACGATATTGAGGGCTTTGCCTGTGCTTACGCCAGCTACGGCCTCAACGAGATCCCCGATGCCAACTTCAGCGATCTGTTTGTCTACTTCAAGGATGTGGAGAACGACAAGGGTGAGCTGTTCGTCAACGGCGAGTCTGTTGCCGACGATGTCTCCGTCGATGGCATGCTCTACAACCCCGGCAAGAAGGCCATTATGTTCTTCACCGATGCTGAGGAAGGCGAAGGCACCCTGAATATGTATAACGGCAAGAAGCTCACCGAGGTCGCTCAGGATGTTGGCAGATACACTGTCCACGGCGACGGCGATGTGATCTTCACCACCGACTACGACAACGGCGAGTACACTCTGAACCTGTACACCGGCAAGGTCAAGGAAATCGCTAAGGACGTCAGTGACTATGTCTTCACCGCCGACGGCGATATCCTGTATCGTTCCGATGTGAAGGATGGCGAGGGCGACCTGTACCTGTACACCGGTAAGTCCAAGCTGATCGATGATGATGTCACCAATTACACTTCCGGCTATTACTGCAACAGCGCAGCTGCAGGCTGGTAATTCCGAATCATATTCCCAAACCGGGCAACGGCTTCAAACCGTTGCCCGGTTTTTTACATTTTCCGCCAAAACCTATTGCAAGGCGGTGATATTCGTGCTAAAATACCAATATCATCGAAAAGCATTCCGGAAAATTATGCGGTATGCTGATAAGGAGACGGACCACACATGGAAACAGAATCCATACTGATTTTTCTGATCGTTATCGCCGGCATCGTGGGTATGGTAGCGCTTTTCGGCCGCAAGAAGGATGAGCCCTCCACACCGACGACCGGAACCATCACCACCACGATGAAGACTGGAACCACCGCTGCCAAAATCCCGGACACTTCCAAGGTCTCTTCCGGCGGCGCAGCAGAGGTTCGCTATAAGCAGACGGTGCCGCAGGATCCAACCATCACACTGTTTGAGGACAGAACCATCCGTCAGGTTCGCAGATGTCCCAGTTGCGACGGAGAGAATTCCGTCTATGCCAAAGGCTGCACGATCTGCGGCCGCCGGCTGTAAGGAGGTAGCATATGATTTGTAAATGGTGCGGCGAAACCCTGAAGACGGGTGCGAAGACCTGTAGACGCTGCAAGCGCGAGATTCCCGCCAAATCCGATTGCGGCGGTTTTTATGATTTGGTTCCCCCTCCCGGAACCCAGCCCCCGGCAGCACCGACTCCTGCACCCGTCATGCCTGCAATGCCGGAATCTGCACCCTACGGTGCTGCAGCGCCGGGCAAAAAGAAGAGGGACATGAACCCCAAGATCCTTTTCGCCGGTGCCGCTGCATTGATCTTGATCCTCCTGGTTATGGTCATCTCTCTGTCCGGCAAGCTTGAGGAAGCCAATGACCGAATTGCCAGACTTCAGGACGAGCGTTCCGACAAGCAAAACACAGAACTCACCGAAGGAGCTGGCAACATCAACGGATTTGACTCCACCGAGCCGAGTGGTGCTTTCGATGCCGCTGAGCCTGATGAGGATGAAATCCCGGAATCTATGGACACGATTACCATCGAGAATGGTATCGCCACATTTGCGTTTGACAAGGATCATTGCGATGCGCTCCAGCACGGGAGTATCTATATTGAGGTTCTGGATTTCGAGCAGCAGCGCGTGGCAGTTGTTTCGCTGACGCTGGAAAAGGAAGAGGAAAAAAGTGCTTTGATTGTGGATGTTACGCAACTCGCTGAGGGCTGCAGGATCGTGAACGTTAACTACAAAGATGGCGAGAATCCGTTATCTGAAGATGTTAAGCCCGGAGCACCTTACGAACTGGAAGATGCCTCCGAAACCAACATCACCTGTTCATTGACGGGTTACTATGAGGATGAATCACAATTCACCATCGAAATCACCGATATTGAAATTCAATAACCGTTGAGAGGAGAAAAACAATGGAACAGAACTACAATCAAAACTATCAGGGCTCTTACGGCAGCGGCCACAGCGGCCAGAACATGGACTACACCGTGGATATGGTCTTCTGCATCGATGCCACCGGTTCCATGGAGGACTTCACCGGTTCTCAGAAGAAGATCATCAACATGGTCAAGCAGAACGCACTGAATTTCTACAATGACTTCAGCGGCGTCATGTCCGCCAAGGGCAAGAAGGCCCGTCAGCTCCGGGTCCGCGTCATCGCCTTCCGCGACTACCGCGCCGACGGCGAGCATGCCATGATGGTTACCGATTTCTTCTGCCTGCCCCAGCAGGAGAAGGAGTTCGAGGCCTGCATCAACTCCATCCACGCCGACGGCGGCGGAGACATCCCCGAGGACGGCCTGGAGGCTCTGGCTTACGCCATCAAGTCCAAGTGGACCACCGAAGGCGCCAAGAAGCGTCAGGTGATCGTGGTCTGGACCGATGCCGGTACCCATGAACTGGGCTTCGGCAGCAGCTCCTCTTACTATCCCAAGGGCATGCCCCACAATATGTCCGAGCTGAATGACTGGTGGGACGACATGAACCCCAACTACAAGCGTCTGGTGCTCTTCGCTCCCGATGAACCCGGCTGGAGCTACATCGCCCAGAGCTGGGAGAATGTGGTTCACATTCCCTCCGCTGCCGGCAACGGTTTGGCAGAGCAGAGCTACGGCGAGATCCTGAACCACATCGCCAATTCCGTGTGATCCATACTAAAACGATCGGAGCAATTTTGCGATGCTGAACCAACTTCCTCTTACCTTTCTGCTCTCCTTCTGCCGGGACAAGATCCCCGGAAAAGGCGAGGACAGCTTCTGTTACAGCTTCTGTGACAGTGCCGGTATGCTGGGCGTGTTTGATGGCTGCGGCGGTGCCGGTGCCAGAACCCACGCGTATTATTCCGGAAAAACCGAAGCATATATGGCATCCAGACTCTGCGCCGGTGCGTTTTATGACCTTTTCCGCATGCATTACCCGGAGCAGCAGGATACGGCCGCATTTGTTCGCGATGTCTTGCAGCCGGGAACACTGGAGCAGCTGAGCCGTTTCCAGCCTCCCAAAGTACCGGGTACGATCCAGATTCGCGGCTCCATGGTCCGCACCTTGCCCAGCACTGCCGCCGCGGCGATTGTGCAGGCACAGGACGACGGCTCTGTGAAAGTCGGAGCGATCTGGGCAGGCGACAGCCGTGTCTACATACTGGATGGAAGGGGCCTGGCCCAGCTTACGGTGGACGATGCTACCGTCACAGACCCTATGCTGAATATCTATGAGGACGGCATTCTGAAAAATATTTTCTGCAGCGACCGCGCCATGCACCTGAACTACAGGGAAGTGGTGGTGAAGCCGCCTTTCATGGTGCTGGCTGCCAGCGATGGTTGCTACGGTTATGTCACCACGCCCATGGAATTTGAAGGCCTGTTGCTGCGTACGCTGCTGGCATCCAAGAATGTTGCCCATTGGGAGCAGATTTTGGCAGACGCCATCGGTAGCTTTGCAGGCGACGACCATGCCATGTGTCTGGCGGCTTTCGGTTACGAAGGCTTTGACGAGCTGAAATACAGCTTCAACGAACGCACCATGCACCTGTGGAATACGTATATTCAGCCCGTGGAGAACCTGCCTGCCGAACAGCGGGAACCCCGGTTTGCGCTGTGGGAAATGTATAAGCACGATTATTTGAGATACCTGAAGGATGGACAGATCTGATGGAGAGACTTGGAAATTACGAACTGACCGGAAAGCTGACAGATGCGAATAGCGGCTATTCAGTCTGTAGCTTCGCTAAGCGGGATGGCCGGGAATATTTTATCAAGGAGTTTCTAAGCCCGAAGTTCCCCTATAAGGACACGGTTTCCAGCCCCCAGCGCGTGCAGAAGAAGATCGCGCGCTGCAAGGAATTCGAGCAGCGAAAGGCGAAGTTCTATCAGGTTCTGGATGACTGCTCTGACGGCAATGCGGTTCGGATCCGGGATTTCTTCCGGATCGGCGCCAGATACTATGTGGCCATGCCGAAGATCTATGCCATGCCTTGGGATATCGCCAATATCAACAATATGGACGAAGCATCCAAACGGCGCATCTGCTGCATCATTGCCCACGCGCTGGCCTCTGTCCATCGGGGTGGTCTGATCCATGCGGATTTAAAGCCCAGCAACATCCTCTTTACCAAAACAGCCAGCGGCGTTACGGCCAAGATCATTGACTTTGACAGCGGCTTTCTGGAGACCGACCCCATCACGCTGGACGATGAAATCGTCGGCGATCAGATCTATTTCTCCCCGGAGGCCTGTCTCCATGCATGGGGTGAGGATGTCCCCCTGACCTGCAAAATGGACGTGTTTGCGCTGGGCGTGCTGTTCCATCAGTATTTCTGCGGCAGCCTTCCTGCGTTTGATAAAGAGCAGGCGTCCTATTCCGGAGAGGCCGCAGCCAAGGGCTGCAAGCTCTCTGTCAGTCCCCATTTACCGGCCGATGTTTCCGAAATGATCCAGCGTATGCTGGAGGCAGACCCGGCCAATCGACCCACCTCCCATGAGATTTGGGAATTCTTCCGGGGAAAACCCGAACCCATTCCGGAGTCTACCGCTTCCAGGGAGATGAAAGTGGATCAAATCAACAGCACCACTACCTCCGGCAATCCGTTCTTCCGCCCCGGCGATCTATAACAGAAAGAAGGTTAATTTATGAAATGTACTGCTTGTGGCTATGAATTCCCGAACGGTAAATTCTGCCCCGTTTGCGGAACCCCTGTCGCTGAGTCCACCACTACCCAGTCCTGTCTGGGCAACTTTGAAGAGCAGCCCGTGACCGCTGCCACCTACACCTACACCAACCCGGATCCCACCCCCACCTACACGCCTGAGGCCCCCATTACACCTGTAATGCCCGCCAAGCGCAAGACCGGCAAGATCATTGCCGCCATTCTGGCGCTTGTGCTGGTAGTCGGAGCAGTGGTCGGTGTTATGGCGCTTTTCGGCGGCGGCCCTGCTGACAGCATCGGCAAAGGCGCAATGAAGGTTCTGAAATCCGAAACCTTCAACTTTGATGTTACCATCAGCGAGGGTGAATACAGCATTACCATGACTGGCACTGTGGAATTCGTTCCCGAGGAAGGCATTCTGAATTTCTATATGGAAGGCTACAATAAGGCCATCGACTCGAAGATCACCGTGGGTATGTATGACTACTGCGCGTTCAGCATCGAAGAAGAGGGCGGCGATAAGTGGTATTCCTACCAGGAGTTCGATGAAGACAGCCTGGAAGAGTTCTTTGAATACTATCTGGAGTACTCCGATTCCGACCTGAACAAGAAGAAGGATGTTCTGCTGATTCTGGAAGAGATCGACGACCTGTCTGACGGCGAGCTGTCTGAAGTGGTGGATCTGGAAATCCTGGCCGAGTGCATCACCGAATACGTGGGCGCCCACAATGACAAGAAATGGCTGGAGGAGAACGCAGGCTTCTCTCAGGAGAAGAAGAATGGCGTTACCTATTACACCTACGAGCCTGATCTGTACGACTTCCTGGAAGGTTCTCTTCCCTACTTTGAGGAAGCCCTCGAGGAGGAAGACTATTACGATGATACCATGGATGCCCTGGATGACAGCCGCAGCGAACTGGATCGCATCAATCTGGAAATCACCTTTGGTGTCAAGTCCGGCTATCTGACCTCCGTCCTGATGGATGTGGAAGGCGTGGAGATCGAAGTGACCTTCTCCGAGTTCGGCAAGGCTGGTCTGGACTACGACGAGCTGGAAGACCTGCTTTCCGAGAGCGAAAAGGGCTACGAGGAGCAGTGGAGCAGTTACTACGACTGATAAAAGCACCGCCCACCTTTCAGGTGGGCGGCTTTTTTACAGATCCTGCAGGTCAGCGAAAGGAATATCGTTCTCCAGATTGTCCCTGGCCAGATCGGTATCGATGATGCCGTGGGCATCGGAGATGGGCCGCTCCGCATGCCATACCTTTTGTGCCGCGCCGACGGTACCGGCAACGATTGGGTTGGCTTTTATTTTACCGCTTCTTGCCTTACCTTGGATTTGGGGAACAAAACCTTCATTTTTGGGATGGTTTTCGGGTCTGTCGGGACGTTTCATGCCCTGTTTTGCCATGTTTGATCACCTCATCCTCAGTATTTCTCTTATTCGCGTCATTATGAGCGAAAAAACTCCCGAATGTTCTGCCATTCGGGAGTTTTCGATTATTCTTTTGTCAACTGCTCCATATATTCTTCCAGACACAGGCCGGACTCTTTCAATTCCATAGCCAGCTCCACGCCCACATAGCGGTAGTGCCAAGGCTCGTGGATAATGCCGGTGACTTCGGTCTTGCCCTCGGGATAGCGGACAATGAAACCGTACTTCCAGCAGTTCTCTGCCAGCCATTTCTTGGCGTTGTCGCCGGTGATGTCGATGGCCAGACCCAGATGGTGTTCGCTGGTTCCCGGAACGGCCACAGACTGGGCGACCAATTCTTCTGCCTTTTCTTTGGAATAACCGGAGTTGATATATTCGTTGTATCGGTTGTTCCAGATCTTCTGCTGGGTCTTCTCGGTGCGATAAACCGATGTGATCTTGTAGTAGCTCACTGCGTTCTGCAGGTCAGTCAGCATTTCTACCAAGGCATCGTAGCAGTCTGCGTCCATGCTCCAGCCCTTATAGGTCTTCAGCTCCGGCTCGTAGCCCTCGGGAACGGGATTCCATTTGTTCACCAGCAGCACATAAGCACCCCGCCGGTCAAAGTGGTAATTGACCCCGTCCAGTGTAATTCTGCCCACTGCCATGGTTCCGTCCTCGCGGAAATAGTAGGTCACACCCTCAATTTCCTGCCAGCCCAGGCACATGTGGCCGTCTTCACCCAGATAATAGCGCCCTTCTTCGGCATCGAGCCAGCCGGTGACGGCAATGCCGTTCTCGTCAAAATAGAATTTACCCTCATCGGTGTCCGTCCAGCCGATGGCGAGGAAGCCATCCTGATTCAGATAGCAGCGTCCGGCCTCGGTTTCCAGCCAACCGGTCTGCAGGATGCCGGACTCCGGGTCCATGTAGCAAGTTCCCTCCGGGAATTCCACCCATCCGGTGAGCATTCTGCCCTGATCATCCAGATAATAGCGATTATTCTCCCAAGTGACCCAGCCGGTCTGCATTTGGCCCTGTTCGTTCAGATAGTAGCGGTGTTCCAGTTCTACCCATCCGGTCATTTTCCGGCCATCGGCATCCAGATAGTAGCGGAAACCATCCAGATCCAGCCAGCCGCTAACCATCAGACCACCGGAGGGACTTAAGTAGTATGTACCATCTTCCAGAACCAGCCAGCCGCTGCAGCGGACACCGTTCTGCCCCAGATAGTATTTACCCTCCGACAGCTCCAGCCAGCCGGTCCGCATCGCACCGCCTTTGTCAGGATCAAGGTAGTACCAGCTGTTGTCGATCATCTGCCAGTTTACCATGGGTTCGCCGTGATAATCCAGATAATACCGATTGCCGTCGTCCCGGTCTTCCCAACCGCTGCGGTCAAAAGGATCGATGCCGAAACCGTAGAACAGCACACTCAGAACGAGAATGCCCAGCGCCACCAGAGCCGCCACGGCGATGAGGGAGTATTTCACATATTTATTCACAAAAGACCCTCCATTGAGTCGATTTTCGCACATACAAGACTATCATAGCACGAAATCCGGCCAAAAGCAACATCCAAGAAAAAAGTTAATATTTTAAGGCCGCGGCATTGTGCCGCGGCCTTGCTTTATTCGGGAAGAAACCCTTCGAAAATAGGGATATATCCCTCTTTCACAGCGATTTTGTACTCTTCCGGAGTTTTCAGCGTCCAGCTCACACCCTGAACGCCCATCAGATCCTTCCAAATCCGGTTGGTGACGGTTCTCTCCCGGTTCTGGAACTTATAGGCAACAAAATCCGGACGTCCCATGCAGTTAAGCAGGTTGTGGCTCATGAGGAAGCGAATGGCAGGGGGCAGAGTGTCATCGTTTTCCAGAAAATACTCGCTCAGCTGTCCCCGGATCAGGTCAGGACGGTTCTTTTTCAGCCACTGGACGCACCGGGGATCAAAGGACTCCAGACAGTATACACCTTCGTAGCTTTCCAGCATTTTGCAGGCGGTTTCCGCCAATTGGGCGTGATTGCCGTCCACGGGCTTCAGCTCGATGATCAGGGGCGCCTTGCCCTGATACAGCTCCAGCACATCCCGGAAGGTGGGAATGGTTTCCTCCGTACCTTCCAGATGGTAGTTCTGAAGATCCTCGGTGGTCAGATCTTCCATCCGGCCCTCGCAGCCGGTGGTGCGAAGGAGCAGGGAGTCGTGCATGACAGCCAGATTGCCGTCCTTCAGCAGATGAATGTCAAACTCAATGCCGAAACCGTGTTCCAGCGCGGCCCGGAAGGCCGCCATGCTGTTTTCGGGACGACCCTCACCGTGGAGACCACGGTGGGCGTACTTCCAGCCCCGGAGCTTGTGCAGGTCGGGATGACCCTTTCGGCACTTCAGTGTGTAGTAAGCCGCGCCGCACAGGGCGGCAGAGGCGGCCAGACAATGACGAAATTTCATTACGTTCTCCTAGTCTCAGTCGTCGATATCCAGTGCTTCCAGACCCTTCTTGGCCTCCACCTTGGCGTCGCCGTGCTTGACCATCAGCATGGTGAAGAAGGCCAGACCCACGAAGATGGATGCGTAGGGGAACAAGCTGGTCATGGCTACATGATCCATGAAAATACCGGACACAGTGGGGGTCAGGGACTGGGCGGCCATGGAAGCGGTGTAGTAGTAGCCGGTGAACTTGCCCACATCGGCGCCGGTGCACATCTCAACCACCATGGGGAAGGAGTTGACGTTGATGGTGGCCCATGCCACGCCGGCCAGGATGAACATGCAGGTCATCAGCCAGTTGGGGCTGGATGCGGTCATGAAGCAGGCGACGAAGAATGCGGTGAACAGCATCACGATGCCGGCGAGAATGGTCTTCTTTCTGCCGATCTTGGATGCCACCATGCCCACGGGCAGGTAGGCGATGATGGCGGCCACATTTGCCAGCAGCAGCGTGGTGGTGGCGTCCTTATCCATAACGTTCTGGGCGTAGACGGTGTACTTGGAGGTGACGGCGTTGTAGCCAAAGAACCACAGCACGATGGAGGCCAGCATGAAGATGAGGCTTCTCATCTCGGCCTTGCTCAGCTTCTTCTTTTCGCCGGCCTGAGCAGGTTCCACTTCCTTATCGAGTCCCCACTGGATGCTCTCCGCCTGCATTTCAGCAACCCACTGGGGCTCCTTGACGGTGCGCAGGAAGATCACCAGCGCCACCAGCATAATGCCGCCGACAATGGCATAGACACCGGTGTAGCTCATGTAGGCGTTCTTGACCTTGGAGATGGCGAGAACCGAGCCGATACCCAGCACGATGATGCCGCCGGCGTTACCCATCAGGTTGATCACGGCGTTGGCCTTGGAGCGCAGGGGCTTCAGCGTTACGTCGGGCATCAGCGCCACGGCGGGGGTGCGGAAGGTGGCCATAGAGATCAGCAGAAGCAGCAGAATACCAAGGAAAACCACCACATTACCGGGATTCTCGGCGGTGACAGCGGCAGCGCAGGCCTGACGGGCAGGCACCACATGCCGGGTATAGATGTTCACTTCCACGTCGCGTCCGAACTTATTGCGCTCGATGACCTTGGAATCGGTGGTCAGCTGGGAGAACTCCTCCCGGGTGTACAGGTCTGCCAGACGGTATTCCTTGCCCTCGGGAGTCTGCAGGAGGGTGTCCTTCTGCTCGTCATAGATCAGCTCCATGGTAGCCGCATCGTTGACCTTGCTGTAACGCTGGATTTTGGCGAGCTGGGCGTTATCCGCCACAGACAGCAGCATCAGGAAAATGACGGCGAGCACGGTGCCGGTGCGGATGAAGGGGGTACGGCGGCCGCTCTTGCCCTTGTGCCGGTCGGAGATACCGCCAAACAACGGCAGCATGAACAGTGCCAGAATATTATCCAGCGCCATGACCATACCGGAAGCGGTCTGTCTCATGCCGAATTTGCTGGTGAGGGTCATGGCAATGGTCACGTCATAGACCTGCCAGAAGGCGCAGATCAGGAAGAAGGCAAAGCCGACCAGAATCGTGCGCTTGTTGTTGAGCTTCATAGAGGAGTCCTCCTTGGTAATCATTAACTATTTCATTATACTTTGATTTCCGAGCAAAGTCCAGTATTTTCCGAAAAATGTGACAGTTATTGCCGCACCTTTACCTCTTCAGCGGAGAATACAGTTTAAGTAATTGATGACTCTCTTTTTATCTCCCGACCACGCCGGCGCGATCAGATCTTTTTTTGCTCCGTCCCCGGTGATCCGGTGGACGACAATGTGTTGCGGCAGTATCTCGATACAGCATTTCAGCCAAAGGCCGTATTCTTCCAGCGTCAGGCAGGAAAACTTCCCGGCCAGATAGTCGGCAGCGAGATCGGTGCCTTGCAGCACATGGAGCAGGTGAAATTTGACGCCGTCCGTGCCGGCTTCCACCGCCGCCCGGGTGGTTTCTATGGCCATTTGGGGAGTTTCCCCGGGAAGGCCAAGGATCATGTGGGTGACTACGTCGATATTTGCCGTCTTCAGATGCTTTACGGCATCGAAATAGACCTCGTTTTCATATCCCCGGCGGATATAGCGGACGGATTCCGGGTGGATGGTCTGCAGTCCCAACTCCACGGACACGGGCTTTATGCGGTTGACTTCCTCCAAAAGGGTAATCACGTCGTCCCCGAGGCAGTCCGGTCGGGTGCCGATGGCAAGACCCACGATTTCTTCCGGCTCTATGGCATCAAAATATAGTTTCCGCAGCTTTTCCACCGGGGCGTAGGTGTTGGTGAAGGACTGAAAGTAAGCGATATACTTTCCGCTGCGGTTCTTTTCGGCGACTCTCGTCTTTGCCCGTTCCAGCTGGGTGCGGATATCCGCGCATGGCCCCTCGGCGAATTCGCCGCTGCCGGAGCCGGAGCAGAAAATGCAGCCGCCTACGCCCAGAGTGCCGTCCCGGTTGGGGCAGGTCAGGCCGGCGTCTAAGGAGAGCTTGTAGACCTTGCAGCCAAATTTTTCCCGGTAGTGTTCGTTTAGTGTTTTGTACATAGTTGTATGTCCTCGCATAGCGGTAGTGCCAAGGTTCATAGATGATGCCGGTTTTATCCGTAGTACCCTTGGGATAGCGCAGGATGAAGCCGTATTCCCAGCAGTGCTGCATCAGCCATTTCTGGGTGGCGGTTTTGGCCTGCTCGTCGGTCAGATCCTTGAACTGCCGGTCGGCGATGTCCACCGCCAGACCCAGCTGATGTTCGCTGGTGCCGGGTACTGCCACTACTTGCGCGGCGTATTTTCTGGCATTTTCCTCAGAATAATGGCGATTTAAGTAATATTTCACCTTATTTTCATGGAGCATGATCTGATAGTCCATGGTGCGGTAGGCCGAGCGAAGTTCCGGATCATGGCCTGCGGCTGCGCAGTCGGACAGCATAGCCACCAGAGCCTCATAGCATTGCCGGTCGATCTGATGCGTCTCGTCCACCTGAACAAGATCCAGCTTCAGATCCGGAGGCAGGGGATTCCATGGATTTACCAGAACCACCCGGACACTCTGCGGATTAAAGTGATACTTCTGCCCATTCACCACGATCTCGCCCACGGCCATGGTGCCGTCTTCCAGAAAGTAGTATTGCTTGCCGCTTTCTGTCAGCCAACCGGTGTAGAGCGTGCCGTTTTCGCCAAAATACCGCCGAATACCGTCGATTTCCGCCCAACCGGTGGTGGGAACGCCGTTGATGTTGAGGTAGTATTGCTTGCCGTCGATCTCCTGCCAGCCGGAGGCAGGCATACCGTCGGCACCGAAATAGCAATTGCGGCCGCTGATGGTGACCCAACCGGTGGCAAGCTGACCGTTTTCGTCAAAAAAGCACCGCTTGTCATCCAACATTCGCCATCCGCTGGCCAAAGTTCCGTCGTAGTCTAAGTAGAAGCGGTCACCGTCAAATTCCTGCCAGCCTGAGGCAAGCAGGCCTTTTTCGTCAAAGAAATAGCGAATTCCCTGAATTTCCTGCCATCCGGTCACGGGATTTCCCCGGCTGTCCAGATAGCTGCGGCCATCTTCCGTCTGTACCCACATGCCTTCTCCCTTGGCGCAGCCCCAGAGGGCGGCAAGGCAGAGCGTCACCGCAAGAAGGATGATCCTCTTTTTCACAATGCGCCCTCCTTTCAACTGGGTTCGTCAATATTCGCTATTGTAACACGGCGAAAATCATCTTGCAAGGGGGAGAAGACAGGAAAAAAGCGGACGGGTCATTGACCCGTCCGCTGCAGGAACTGTGTTATTGCAGTGCGTGATCGTAAATGGATTCGATGGCATCGCCGAAAACTTGCTTGTCAAAACCTGCGGCGATCTGCTGGCTGCGGCGGCTGGCTGCGGCTTGCCATTCGGGGTTCATCACCGCATCCAGAGCCTCCAGGAATTCGTCGGAATTGGTGTATTCGTAGCCGTTTTCGCCTTCCTTCAGCACATCCAGCAGGCAGTCATCCTGCCGGCACAGCAGAGGAAGGCCGTTGGCGGCGGCTTCGATGTAAGTAAGACCCTGGGTCTCGCTGGTGGAGGCGCTGACGAAGACATCGCCCAGCTGGTAGTAGTGGTGGACTTCGCCGGGGGCTACCATGCCGGTGAAAATGACATGGTCAGCGATGTTTCGTTTTTTTGCGATTTTTTCCAGCTCTTCCCGGGCGGGGCCGTCGCCCACGATTAGGAATACCAGACGGTCATTCTGCTCCCGGGCCTGACAGAACATATCCAGAAGCTCGGGCAGGTTCTTCTCTGTACCCAAACGGCCCAGATTCAGAAGCACCTGCTGGTCATCTGCGATACCCAGAGCGCGGCGCTTTTCCAGACGCTCCTCGGCGGTCAGCCGCTGCTTGTGCTGCTCCAGACGGATGCCGCTGGGTACCACGCTGATCTGATTTTTCAGACCGTAGCTATGGAGGGTATTCTCAACCTTGACGGTGGGCGCCACCACAGTGCGCACTTTCTTCAGCCGCTCACGGGACATGACCCGGACCAGCTTCCGTCCCAGCCGCTTGCTGGGAACCACATAGGTGGCATACTGCTCGTAGAGGGTGTGGTAAGTATGGATGATGGGCGCGCCGGTGAGCTTGGAGATCCGGGCGGCATACTGGAAGCTGAAAAATTCGCACTGGCTGTGGATGATATCCGGCTTCCAGTCGATGATATCTTTGATCAGCTTGTGACGGTAGGACATGGGCATGCGGACATTGGGGTAGACCCACTCCAAAGACATGGAACGGATAAAAGTCACATCGCCCTCCCGGCGGGAATGGATGTTCTCGGAAAATGTTAGGATTTTTACATCGTGACCCTTGCTTTTTAACTCGTCAAAGAGGTTCTTGACGGAGGTGACCACGCCGTTGGTGTCGGTGGTGTACAGGTCGGTGGTGATGAGAATTTTGTAAGGTTTTTCGGGTGCTGACATATGATTGCCTCCTGCGGACAAAAAACTTATGCTCATTATACCAAAATCACCAAAAAAGTCCATTGGCAGAAAGGAAAAAATCCTTATTTTTTGTTTAAGATTTATGATGGATTTGCCGAAAGGGTAAATGGGGGACTTTAGATGGTGAATTTTGACAAGAAAGAAGATTTGGGGCAGGTGCGGCTTTGCTGTTTCGACAATCCTTTGTCTGAAAAGGTCGAAATCCTTCGTTTTTGGTTGACAAAGCGGTGCGCAAGAGGGTATACTAATGAATAGTGTAGTAAACTCACAAAGTATGCAAAGTTTCACTTTTCGTCAAGGAGGAAGCTATGACAGCTCAGGATAAGAAGCAGTTGGCCATCACCGCCTGCAAGGTGCGTATGGGCATCGTGGAATCTACCCACGCCGCTAAGTGCGGCCATCCCGGCGGCAGCCTGTCCGCTGCGGATATGTTTACCTATCTGTATTTTAAGGAATTGAATGTTGACCCCACCAACCCCAAGTGGGAGGATCGGGATCGTTTTGTGCTGAGTAAGGGTCACACCGCCCCCGGCCTGTATTCTGCTCTGGCGCTCCGGGGCTTCTTCCCCGTGGAAGACCTGCTGACGCTGCGTAAGGTCGGCAGCTACCTGCAGGGCCACCCCAACATGAACACCGTCCCCGGTGTGGATATGTCCACCGGCTCCCTGGGTCAGGGTATCTCCGCCGCCTGCGGCATGGCACTGGCTTCCAAGACCATGGGCAAGAATAACCGGGTCTACACCCTGCTGGGTGACGGCGAGATCCAGGAGGGTCAGGTTTGGGAGGCATGCATGTTCGCAAGCCACTACAAGCTGGACAACCTCTGCGTCATCATCGACAACAACGGTCTGCAGATCGACGGCGATGTGGCTAAGGTCATGAGCCCCTATCCCATCGTGGACAAGCTGGAGGCCTTCGGCTTCCAGGCCTACGCCATCGACGGCCATGATTTTGATCAGATCGAGGAAGCTCTGAATGCGGCAAAGACTGTCAAGGGCAAGCCCTGCGCCATCGTTATGAAGAGCGTCAAGGGTAAGGGCGTCTCCTTCATGGAGAACAACGCCGGCTGGCACGGTGTCGCCCCCAACGATGCACAGTTTGAGCAGGCTATGAGCGAACTGAAGGCACAGCTGAAGGAACTGGAGGGTAACTGAGATGGCAGATGTAAAGAAAATGGCTACCCGTGACGGCTACGGCAAGGGTCTGGTGGCTCTGGGTGCTGAGCACGCTGACGTTGTGGTTCTGGATGCCGACCTGGCCGGTTCCACCAAGACCGGTATGTTCGCCAAGGCATATCCCGACCGTCACTTCAACTGCGGCATTGCCGAGGGCAATATGATGAGCGTGGCTGCAGGCCTTGCTGCCAGCGGTCTGACTCCCTTCGCTTCTTCTTTCGCTATGTTCGCTTCCGGACGTGCTTTTGAGCAGATCCGTAACTCCATCGGCTATCCCGCTCTGAATGTTAAGATCGGCGCTTCCCACGGCGGTATGTCCGTCGGTGAGGACGGCGCAAGCCATCAGTGCTGCGAGGACTTTGCTCTGATGCGTTCCATCCCCGGCATGGTGGTCATTTGCCCCGCCGACGGCGTGGAGGCTGAGGCCGCTACCAAGGCTGCTTACGAGCACAAGGGCCCCGTGTACCTGCGTATGGGCCGTCTGGCCGTGCCTGTGTTCCACGAGGAAGGCTTCCAGTTTACCATCGGCAAGGGCGAAGTCATGCGCGACGGCAACGATATCGCCATCATTGCCAACGGTCTGATGGTTTACGAGGCCATTCAGGCAGGCAAAAAGCTGGCCCAGATGGGCATCAATGCCCGGATCATCAACATGTCCACCATCAAGCCTCTGGACGAGGAGCTGGTGCTGAAGTGCGCCAAGGAGTGCGGCAAGATCATTACCTGCGAGGAGCACAGTGTTATCGGCGGTCTGGGTGAGGCTGTTTGCAGCTTCCTGAGCGAAACCTATCCCACCCCCGTCAAGCGCATTGGCGTGAACGATGAGTTCGGCTTCTCCGGCCCTGCTGGCGAGGTGCTGAAGGCCTTCGGTCTGTGCGCCGACCACATCGTGGAGGTCGCTAAGGACTTCTGCGGCAAGTAAAATAAATATAGAAAGAGCTGCCCGTTGGGGCAGCTCTTTTTTGTTATTTGAGGGCGTTTTCCCGGCTTTGGCAGGTAAACAGAAGAATTTGGCGGTGCTGGGATTCCTCTTTCAAAATGGCAAGGGCCGCTTTCAGACGGGTATCATCGAAGCGGATCAGGGCATCGTCCAGAATCAGAGGGGATTCCGGGGCAAGGGCATCTGCCACGGCCAGCCGCAGGGCCAGATACAACTGGTCTGCCGTGCCGTCGCTGTGCCAGAGGGCATCCCGGAGGGTATCCTCGTTCTGCGCTGCGGAGCGCAGGGAAAGGTCTTCGCTGAGCATCAGACGGTCATAGCGGCCATCGGTGAGGGCGCAGAGCAGTTCCTGCGCCCGTTTGGCGATCCGAGGGGCGAAACGGCGCTGCAGTTCGGCGCTGGCTTCTGCCAGGGCATTTTGGGCGATGGTCAGGGCAGCGTAGGTGTCCTCCAAGGCGGTGATCCGGGTGTTGAGGGCGGTAAGCTGCGCTTCCATGGGGGCTTTTTCCCCAAGGGCTTCCTTCCGGCCCTGGTTCTGACTCAGGTTATTGCGCAGAAGCTGCTGCTCAGACTGGACATCGGAGAGCAGCCGGGCGGTTTCCGGGGCAGAATAGGTCAGATTATCCGGGAATTTGGGCGGTTCGGCGGTTTTTGCCATGGAAAGCAGGGCGTTATAGTGGCTCTGGGCGCGCTGGGTTTCCCGGGTGGCGGTGAAGTGCCGCTCCCAATCATTCAGAACCGACTCCCAACGGCTGCGGCAGACATCCGGGTCGATGCCGCCGGTAAATTTGTGGAGCTGCTGCAGGAAAGACTGCTGCCGATGGGACAAATCTTGTGTTATCGTGTCGAAATCTGCCTTGGCACGTTGGTACTGAGTAAGCTGCCGGGCGTAATCCTGCGCGTCGGAGAGCCATTGGGCGGGGTCTGCGCTGCCGTAATGGGTTTCCAGCTGGGTAAGCTGCTGCTTTCGACGGGAATTCACCAGCAGTCCGGAGATCAGGAAGGCGGCACCAGCTACTGCACAGAGAATGCCGGGAATCAGCAGCCAGAAGAGGCCCGCGATGCCGGCGAGGAGCAGAACCGCACCGAAAATGGACAGCAGGTTACGCTGGCCGGAAAGCGCTTTGTGGAGTTCGGCATCCCGGGCGGCGGCTTCCTCCGCTTCTTCACCCGTCATGTCACGGAAAGGCT